>JAOATF010000215.1:0-9991 GCA_030158285.1 Hyphomonadaceae bacterium | reverse complement strand
CCATGTCCTTCACGATGACATCGACGGTCCGGAAGGTCTCCGATCATTTCGAACCGGAAGCTGCGATGAGCCCGCAGGAGCAGCGCGCCCTGCGTGGGCATCTCGAACAGATCGACTTCGCCGCCTTCGCCGCCAACCGCGAAATCCTGGCGCGCGCGCTCGGCCACGCCGATCTCGACCGCTTCCAGCGCCTCGCCATTGCCGCAGCACAGGCCCGCGCTCGCTGGGCCGCCGCCTCGATGACGCTGTCGCAGAAAGCCGATGCGCCTTCGGCGCAGGAAATCGACCACCTCGCCGCCCTCCGCCGCGCCTACGAGGAACTCACCGAAGCCTACGAAGGCCTTCGCCGCCTCGTCGAACGCGGCTACCTGCCCTACAAGCCGAAGGCGTAACGACAGCTAACGGCAGAGTTCGCCTGCAAGCTTGATATCGCCGGGCAGGAACCACTGCGCCGAGCGCATGCCAAGGCTGTCCCACGCGGCGAACTTGAACGATGGCTCCTCGTCGATCACGTCCTGGCCCGTGCCGACATGATAACTCATGCCATAGCCATCGCTGACCGGCTTTCCGAAGCCGCGCAGCCACGCCATCGCCTCCTGCTGAAAAGACGCACGACGCGGCTGGATGTATAGCCCGTAGCCGTACGTCTGATCGTTATCCTCGTTCAGGTACTGGTAGCGGTATTCCACCGTGAACTCGTCGCCTTGCGATGCGAGCGTGACCGACGTGATGTCGTCACCCTTCTCACGCGTCTCTTTCGGCGCCGGCATCGTCTCCAGCGGAAACGCGGTGATCGCCGCCTGCGGATCAAAGCCGGTCTTCAGCACTGTGCAGAACCACTGGCTGACCTTGTCGGTCTTCCTGTCCAGCACGGCCCCCACGGTCATGTCGTTGGCCAGCACTGCATCCGCCGCCACTGGCTTCGCCCCTGCGCACACCTTGGCGCTGTGGCGGATATCGCGCTCTTCAAACCATGAAACGGAATAGCGCCCGGTCGTCCACACCTCGAATGCGAACGGATGATCCGCCCCGGCAAATGACTTCGGCCCCGCGCCGACCGCATATCCCATGAAGTCCTTTTCGGGCGCGCCGAACTCGGTCAGCCACAGCATCATCTCGCGATCGTCGAACTCCATGTCCGGCCCTTCATCAACCGAGAGCCGGAAGCCATAGAGATCGTTCACATCGTCCTCGTTGAACGAATACGCGTACGTCACTTCGTATTCATCGCCTTTCGAGATGAGTTCGACATGCGTCGTGTCATCGTCTTTCTCGCGCGTCTCCTTCGCGCGCTTCAGCTTCTCCAGCGGAAACGCCGCGATCGCGGCCTGCGGATCGAAATCCTCGCCCAGCACCGAGCAATACCATTTGCCCAGATCCGTCGTCGGCTGCGCCTGCGCCACCGGCCCCGCGAGCAACACCATGCTCGCCACGCCCGCCAGCGCACCCATCCATGATTTCAGCATGTCTCCCCCCTTCAGAGCTTGCCGTCAGCCACCACCCGGAAACCGATCGTACTGCCTTTCGCCGATGACGCGTGCCAGTTCTCGACGCGCCGCCCCTTCGCATCCCACCCGCGCACCTCATACTCGGCGCACGCCGCTGCACCGCCGCCATGGCAGGTGCTGGTCCATTCCAAATATCCGTCACTCTCCTCCGGCGGCGGCGTGGCCGTCAGCCCGTCCGCCTCCACGGCCGTCGGCAGCCGCAGCTTCCGCCCCATCCGCGCCGACAGCCAGTCGACATACTGCTGCGCCATCACCCAGCTCACCGACGTCAGCGGCAGGCTGGCCTCGCGCTTGCGGTCCACCTCGCCACACGCAGCGCTCGCGCAATACACCCGCCAGTCGCCCAGCGTGATCGGCCCGCTCGCCTCCACCGTCTTGCCGTTCGCCAGCTTCGTCCGCGCCAGCGTCGGACAATCCGTGCAGACCACCACCGGCTTCTCGACCTTCGGCGCCGGCGCAGCGGCAGGCGTCTCCACCGGCGCTGCGACAACAGGCGGTGGCTCAGCCTGCGGCGCGGGCGCTGTAGGCTGGGCCGCCTCGGCCACAACCTCTGCCTCTTGCGCAGCAACCGCGAGCTTCTCCTGCGCCTCCAGCCGCGCCCTCTCCGTCTCGTTGGTCCACGCCAGCAGCGCCAACGCGCCAATCCCCGCCACCACAGCAATACCCGCCACCCACGCCGCGATCGCGCCCACGCGGCTGCGGGTCTCCCGCAGCCCCAGCTTGTCGATCATCCGCCCGGTGTCGGACTCAAAGCTGTTGCGGCGGATTTCGATCGCGTTGCGCCGCGACAGCTCCGCAAGATCGCCCGGCAAGTCCTGCTGCTGCGGCATCACCGCGCCATCCAGCAGCACCGGGGCCACCTTGATCCCGCGCTTCAGCGCCGCAGCGATCTCGATACGCACGAAGTCGCCCGGATCATCCAGCCGCCGTTTGCCGCCCGCCGATGTCGTACTGATCCACTCCGGCCCGATCAGCGCCAGCAGCACATCGCACTTCTCGACCTGGCTATTGAGGTGATCGACAAAATCCACCCCCGCCGGAATGCCGTCGATGTCGATGAAGAGATCGCGCTTGGGGACGACGCGCTTCAGCGCATCGAAAATCCGGTCAGCCTGATGCTGGCTGTCCTCGCGCCGGTAGCTGATGAAAACCTTAGGCATCCCCACACCCTCGGGGCCCAGCCTAACGCCGCACGAACCCGGCGCGCAATCCCGCGCCTCATGCGCTTGGTCCCGCGACGCAAAGTCAAACAGCGCGCGAGCCGCCTGGAGGGGTTCTCCGGCGGCTCGAACTGGTTCTGGCGGCTGGATCTTGGGGGTCGTGCAACCATCACCCCCGGCGTCCCGTGTCAGGCACGAGCGACCGGGCTACGCGCCGGCCGTGCGCCATCTGGGAGGCGCGCCGGCCGGAAGCTGCAGCAATCAGGTGGCCAATAATCAGGTCGTGAGAGCGGTTTCGTTCTTCTCGCCCGTGCGGATGCGCAGCACCTGCTCGAGGTCCATCACGAAGATCTTGCCGTCGCCGATCTTGTTGGTGTTGGCGGCCTGCGTGATCGCATCGACGACCTTCTCGGCAATCGTGTCCGACACGGCCACTTCGATGCGCACTTTCGGCAGCAGGCGCACTTCGTATTCCGCGCCACGATAGACTTCCGTCTTGCCTTGCTGGCGGCCATAGCCGCGCACTTCGGTGACGGTCACGCCCGACGCGCCGGCGGCGGTCACTGCATCCAGAACCGCATCCAGGCGGCTCGGTTTGAACACGGCGGTGATGTACTTCATCGAACTAGCCTTTCCTGATGCGGGAGGCCCCGTTCAGGGTCGAGCAGGCTTCCCGTCTGTTGCGATACATATATTGCATCACTTACACATCTTCAACACCTATTTCGAACTTTTTTCAGTTCGACCTCGGAACGTTTTCTTCTCCGGGACCTTGGCCGGCACCTTCACCACCCGCCTGCCTTTGGCGGGTCGGCCGGGCTCGATGTAGAGCCGTTTCTGGGCCTCGATCATGAGAACGCCCCCGAAGCCGGACCAGGCGACCTGCCCGATCTTCTCCCAGGCATCCCCCGCTGACGTGATGATGCCCCAGCCGATTGGCGGGGCAAAAAGCGCACGGGCGGAAGCCTGTGGCAGGAACATCGATTCCTCCAGCAGCCGGTTCAGCTGCGTCCGCGTATAGGGACGCCCATGCCCGAACGGTGTCGACTCTGCACGGGCCCAGAGCCCTCGCCTGTGGGCCACAATGATCAGAATCCGGGCTTCCGGCGCCGCCACACGCCAGATTTCCCGCAGCATGCGGCGCGGGCTCTCCGATTCCTCCAGCGCATGACAGACGATGATCCGGTCGAACAACGCGTCGGGAAACGGCAGCCGCTCGTCCTCCACCAGCGTGGTCAGGCCCTTGCCCTCGCTCGGCCAGCCTTCCGCCCCCTGTTCCTCCGGCGCTGCCGAAATCACCCGCCGCGCACTGTCGCGATAGCGTTCCAGCAGCCCGTCCGCATGCCCGATGCCCAGCACGTCCAGCCCGTTGGCGTTCGGCCACAGCGCGCCCACGCGCTTGTCCAGCATTTCAAGCGCCATCCGCCCGAGCGATGCGCCGTAAAAGGCCTGCAGCCTGTCGATATCAAAGCGCATGGCCTGCCCTGTCACCCAACATCCCTATATAGGGCGAAGACAGACCTGAAAGGCAAACTCCGATGACCCAGCCAATCGTCCATATTTTCCCGTGCCTGCAGGACAATTACGGCCTGCTGATCCATGACCCCGCCACGGGCGAAACCGCGACGATCGACACGCCCGACGCCGGAACAATTCTCGCGGCGGCCGAAGCCAAAGGCTGGAAGATCACGCAGATCTGGAACACGCACTGGCACCAGGACCACGCTGGCGGCAACGCCGAGATCGTCGCCGCGACGGGCGCCAAAGTCGTCGGCCCGCAGGAAGTCGATCGCATCGCCACCGTTCCGGATCGCGTCCTGCATGAAGGCGACACGGTGAAGCTCGGCAGCGTCACCGCGAACATCCTCGAGACGCCGGGCCACACGCTGGGCCACATCGTCTACCACATCCCCGCAGCGAAGATCGCCTTCGTCGGCGATACGCTCTTCGCCCTCGGCTGCGGCCGCCTCTTCGAAGGCACGCCCGGCCAGATGTGGTCGAGCATGAGCAAGCTGCGCGCGCTGCCCGACGACACCGTCGTCTACTGCGCCCACGAATACACCGCCTCCAACGCCGCCTTCGCCCTCAGCGTCGATGCCGAAAACAAGGATCTCATCGCCTACGCCGACGACGTGAAAGCCAAACGCGCCAAAGGCCTCGCCACCGTCCCCACCACAGTAGGCCGCGAGAAAGCCGCCAACCCCTTCATGCGCGCCAACGACCCCAAACTACAGGCCTTCGTCGGCCACGCGGGCGACGAAGTCGCCACCTTCGCCGAAGTCCGCGAACGGAAGAACAAGTTCTGATCCCCACGTCGCAGGCGAAGAACGCCACACACACCGCCCTAACCCTTCCCCCGTGAAACGGGGGAAGTACCCCGAAGGGGGGATGGGGGCAGGCCACACACATTGATCTGTCGATCGTCACCCGGCACATTCGTGGTCGGGGGACCACCATGCGCAAAGACAACAAAACCACCTTCGCGCGCCGCCTCCGCAGCAACCCGACATCCGCCGAACGCCTCCTCTGGTGGAAGCTCCGCGACGAACAACTCGGCTGGAAATTCCGAAGACAAGCGCCCGCCGGCCCCTACATCCTCGATTTCGCCTGCATCGAAATCAAGCTCGCCATCGAAGTCGACGGCGCAACGCACGGCTCAGAGTCAGAACGCGCCTACGACGCCAGCCGAACCCACTTTCTCGAGTCCAACGGCTGGCGCGTCGTGCGCTTCTGGAATGACGACGTCTTCAGCAACCTCAACGGTGTGATCGAGAGCATCCACATCGCCGCCTCCGAACAGCACGACCGCATGCTTCACAGCAAGTAATCCCCTTGCGGCCCGCCCCCATCCCCCCTGTGGGGTACTTCCCCCGCTTCGCAGGGGAAGGGTTAGGGCGGCGCCCGTTGCACGCTTCCCCTGCGAAGCGGGGGAAGTACGGCGAAGCCGGGATGGGGGCAGGCCACAAGGGGACACCATCAGCAGGCCACACGCATTGCCCTCTCCTCCCCCAACCGCCAAACTCCCCCCATGACCCTCGACGACATCATCCAGACCCTCGGCCTCAAGCCCCATCCCGAAGGCGGCTGGTACGCGCAGACCCACCGCGTCGAACCTGCCACTGGCGAGCGGTCCCCCGGCACGGCGATCTACTACGCCCTCGGCCAGGGTGAGCGCTCGCACTGGCATCATGTCGACGCCACCGAGATCTGGCACTGGTATGCAGGCGCGCCGCTCGAACTCTCGCTGGCCGCGTCCGACACCGACAACCCCGTCGCCCACATCCTCGGCGCAGACCTTGCCGCCGGACAGCGCCCGCAAGTCGTCGTGCCCGTGCATCACTGGCAGGCCGCCCGCACGCTGGGCGCGTGGACGCTGGTCGGTTGCACCGTCTCGCCGGGTTTCGATTTTGCGGGGTTCGTGATGGCCGCGCCGGAATGGTCGCCTGGCGGCTAGGTTTGGGCGGGTGAAGTCCGGGCGTTAGCCCTTGTTGCGCGAGGCCGTCAGCACCTTGGTGACTTCCTCGGGCGTCACGCGGCCGGCCCACGAGTCATCCGGGTTCACGTCGATCAGCAGCTCGCCATCCTTCAGCGTCGCCTTCGGCGCCTTGGCGCGGCGGAGCGTTACCTTCTCCACCTGCGAAGCGGCCTTGCCGGCTTGCCCGTTCGCGTTCTTCACGCCGAGCACGATGATGCCCAGCGCATCGGCAGCCCAGGCTTCGTTGTTCGCGAAGGCCTGCGTGCCCCACACCGTCACATCGTGACCGGCAAGGCGCGACAGCTCGTTCACCGCATTCGACCGCATCGCATCGAGCGAGGCCGTCATCGCGGGCGAGGACAGCGGCGGCACCCGTCCGAGCGGATCGGCCGGCGCGCCGGCGGGATTGTGCAGGTAGGAGACGACGTTCTGCGCCTTGGTCACTTTCAGGACCGTGCGCCCGGTATAATCCACGAAGAAGGTATCGCCCCGCGGACCCGGCACGGGCATCAGCGAGAGGATTTCCTTGGAGCCTTCCTGCTGCAGCAGGATCACCGTGCCGCGCTGTTCCAGCACGAAGCTCTTGGTCGCCGACGGGCCCGAGCCGAGGTCGGCATAGCGCGTGCCGCCAAGATCGATCGACATGGCGGCGTTGGAACGGGTGGTGGCGAAGGTCGGCGGTGGCAGCTCATCCTTCTGCGCCATCGCAGGCGCCGCGAATCCCGCGACTGCGGCCAGAGCCGCCGCAAGAACAGCTGCGGTCCGACCCGCAGGAAGAGAACGTTCAAGCTTCATCATCCCCGCCATAAGACACGGCAAAGGGGGCGATTCTTTGTTCGCAACAGGAGCCCCGCCAGACACGATGGGGAATTTCAGCGGCAGTGGCAAGACTCCGGAGTCGTGTGGAATCAGGAGCTTACAAGCTGAATGTGGAGCGTTGCCCTATTGCCGCGCTCCACCTGCCGCCTCAACCGCCAGGAGAGTGTGACCGGAACCACACGCCCCGCCCAGCTAGCCCGCCCAATTAGCCGGCGATGAACTGCCCGCCGTTCGCCGTGAGAGTCGCGCCCGTGATGAACCCTGCCGAGTCGGACGCGAGGAAACTCACGCACGCCGCCATCTCCTCGGCCTTGCCGAGACGCCCCACCGGAATCGTCGCGATGATCCCCTCGAGAACCTTCGCCGGCACCGCAGCCACCATCTCCGTGTCGATATAGCCGGGGCAGATCACGTTCACGGTGATGCCCTTCTTCGCGCTCTCCTGCGCCAGCGCCTTGGTGAAGCCGATCAGCCCGGCCTTGGCGGCGGAGTAGTTCACCTGCCCCACCTGACCCTTCTGGCCGTTGATCGAGGAGATGTTGACGATGCGGCCATAGCTGCGCTCGCGCATGCCCTCGATGGTCAGGCGGCAGAGGTTGAACGCCGAGGTGAGGTCGACGCGGATCACGTCGTCCCACTGCTCGCGCGTCATGCGGTGCAGCGTGGCGTCGCGCGTGATGCCGGCATTGTTCACCAGCACGTCCACCGGACCGAGATCCTTCTCGATCCTGGCGATGCCCTCGGCGCAGGCGTCGTAGTCGCCGACATCCCACTTGTAGGCTTTCACGCCCAGCTCGGCGGCGCACTTGCCGGCCGCTTCGTCGTTGCCGGCATAGTTCGCGGCCACCTTGAAACCGTCTTTCACAAGCCGTTCCGAGATGGCGCGCCCAATCCCGCGGGTTCCCCCGGTCACCAGCGCCACCTTCGTCATTGCTGTCTCTCCCTGATCACGAGCAGGTGATCTCTATAGCCTCTGGAATCGCGAAGGTCTGCCCGAGATGCGCGTCTCCGGCGAAAAATGCTGCAGCACATGCTGCGCACCACGAGACAGTGTGCAGCTGCGTAAAAGACGTGCTACAACGCGGCCTGAAAACGAAATAATGTGCTGGGTCTCGCGCACGTTACGCACGGGCATATCCAGCCGACTGGGAGATGCGACTTGACGCAAACCAACGGCAACGGCTCCCACGAGAAGATCGTCATCAAGAAATACGCGAACCGGCGTCTCTACGACACGTCCGCCAGCGCCTACGTCACCCTCGAACACCTCTCGGAACTCACCCGCCAGGGCAAGGAATTCATCGTCCAGGACGCCAAGACGGGCGAAGACCTCACCCGCGCCGTGCTCGCCCAGATCATCTTCGAGCAGGAAAACAAGAAGGAAGGCGTGCTGCCCGTCTCCTTCCTGCGCCAGCTGATCCAGTTCTACGGCGAGAACTTCCAGACCATGCTTCCTGCGTATCTCGAACTGTCGATGACGACGTTCAACCAGCAGCAGGAGAAGTGGCGGGAGTACATGAATACGACCGTCGGCGAGGACAAGGCGAAGGCCTTCGAGGAACAGATCCGCAAGAACATGGCGATGTTCGAGGACACGATGAAGTTCTTCACGCCCTTCGTCCCCGGCACGGCCGGCGCCGTTCCGCCCGGCATGCCTGGCATGCCCGGAATGGGAATGCCCGGCGCGCCCCCCGCTGCTGACCAGACGAAGCCCGCAACACCGCCCACCGGCGTCGACGCCATCCGCGCCCTGCAGCAGCAGATGATGGACATGCAGCGCCAGCTCGCCCAGCTCGCCACCGGCCAGTACACGCCGGGCGGCGACAAGGACAAACCCTAGGTCGTCTTGGAGGTAGGGGGCCGTGCAGATCAGCGATCCCATCCTCAACGATGCGATCGCGGCCATTGATGCCGGCGATGTCACGTCGCTCGATGCCCTGCTGTCGGCCAACCCCTACCTGCTGACCAACCGCATCGCCAATGGCGAGGACGGCTATTTCGCCGCCCCCTACCTGCTCTGGTTCGTGGTCGAGAACCCGATCCGCAACGAGCGCCTGCCGCCCAACATCGTTGAAGTCGCCGACACCATCATCGCCCATCTCGATCGTCTCGCCCCGCCCTCGCGCCAGCGCCAGCTCGACTACACGGTGGAGCTTGCCGCCACCGGCCGCGTGCCGCGCGAATGCGGCGTCCAGCTCGCCCTGATCGATGCGCTGGTGGCGCACGGCGCGCACGCCTGCGGGCTCGACACGACCGTGGTCCATGGCGAACTCGATGCCGCCCGGCGCCTGATCCATCACGGCGCACCGCTGACGCTCACCGCCGCCATCGGCCTTGGCCTGCAGGAAGACGCCGCACGCCTGCTGCCGTCTGCGGATGCCGACGCGCGCGCCGATGCGCTGGTCGTCGCCGCCAGCCTCGGCCTGCGCGAGGGCGTCGCCATGCTGCTCGCGGCGGGCGCCGATCCCAATCTGCGCAGCGCGCGCCTGCATCGCCACGCCACCGCCCTGCACGAAGCCGCCCTCACAGGCGACCAGGCGCTGTGCGATCTCCTCGTCGCCGCCGGCGCCTCGCGCTCCATCCACGATGACCTCTGGAACGGCACGCCTTCCGGCTGGGCCCAACACGCCGGCCACCAGGCGCTCGCGGATCATCTGGAAGTTCACCAGTAGCGCGTGACCAGTCCACGTGACCAACAACGGGCCGGCGCTGTGCCACTTGCGACGCGGAATGCGTTAACGGGTTCCCGCGCTTAACCACCTTGCGCGCGATTTAATCGGGCAAAATGCAACACGGCGCGCCGCTTGCAGTTAATGTCGCATGCGCGTCGAACCCGCCCCGCACGTATTCCGGAATGAAGACCGCCGCGCCCGCGCGGAGGAACGCCGGGGCACGGGCGAAGACCGCCGCACCGACACCGACCGCAACGCCGGCAGCGACCGCAATCGCATGAACGCCCGTCCCTGGTTCGAGCCCGTCTTCGGCGCTCACCTGCTGGGCCAGATCGAAAAGCCCCGCATCTCCCGCGA
>JAOATF010000214.1 GCA_030158285.1 Hyphomonadaceae bacterium | reverse complement strand
GAATCCAAAGCTCTGTTTCCCTCATCTTTTGGAGCCAGGTGTTTGAGATCATTGGGAATGCGTGCGTCAGTTTCCCTTGGATTTGTACAGCGAGTTTCCCTCATTCTCGGGGCTTGAGCGGGGTGAGAGAGTGACCCCCTCCTGACCTCCTCCTTTCAGGGGGAGGGACCTTGTTGGGCCAGCTTACCCAGCAGTTGAGGACGATCTCGCAACGCGGGTTCCTTTCCTGAAATGGGGAGGTCAGGAGGGGGTCTTGTTTCAACGTGGAGATGCTGCGTGTCGGCAGGTGATTGTTGCTTTCACCCGCGCGCGGTGTGCTCTAGGCAGGGAGGGAATCGGAGGGTGTTCATGCGTCATCGTCTTGCGCTTCTGGCTGTCACGGCGCTGACCGCGTGTGCGACGGCGGGGTCGGCGGTGACGCCGCCGATCATGTCGCTGGCGGCCTCGCCCGAGATCACGGCGGAGAGCCTGCTGGCGATCAATGCGCTGTGTTCGGCCGAAGCGGTGCGGCCGGCGGGGTTCATGCCGGACCTGAAGCTTGCTGCCGGCATGGGAACCGGCGGGTTCAAGGTCGATACGCAGGTGAAGGCGGCGCAGGAGTGGTTCAACTACGGCCTGACGCTGAGCCACGCCTTCTACCACCAGGACGCCAAGGCCGCGATGAAGCGTGCGGTGGAACTCGATCCGGCCTGCTCGCTGTGCGCCTGGGGCGAGGCGTGGGCGCTCGGGCCGACACTGAATTATGGCATCGAGGATGATGAGCGCATTCTCGCGCTGGCGGCGGCGGAGCGTGCAAAGGCGCTTGCGAAGCCGGGCGACACGAAGGCGATGCGGCTCGCGGAGATCATGATCGCGCGCTATGCTGCGCCGCCACCGAAGGACGACACGAAGGCGGGCGCCAAGTCGGGCGAGGCAGGCGTGGTCGCGGAGGATACAGGCACGGAGCCGGCGTTCGCGCAGGCGCTGGCGAAGATCGCGACGGATCATCCGGATGAGGTGGAGTTTCAGGTTCTGGCTGCGCACAGCCTCATGATGGCGTCGGGCCGCGACAAGGGACCTGCGATGACCGAGGCGCTGGCGCTGCTCACAGACGTGCTGAAGACGCACCCGGACGACACGGGCGCGATCCACTACTACATCCATGCGACCGAGATCGACGGTCATGCGGAGGATGCCCTTCCGTATGCGGACCGTCTGGGCGGTCTTGCGCCGATGGCGAGCCATCTGGTGCACATGCCGGCGCATACCTTCTTCCGTGCCGGACGTTACCAGGACGCGGCGGTCGTCAACGCCAAGGCGATCGACGCGGATTCGCAGTGGCAGGCGCAAGGCGGCGACGGACGTCCGCCGATGATCAAGGATTTCCCGACGCCGATGTACTATTCGCACAACCTCTCGTTCGGGATGGCGGGCGCGATGATGTCGGGTGATGGCGCACTGGCGCTGCGTTACGCCGAGCATGCGATGAAGGTCTATCCGGCGACGAAAGAGGGACAGCGCGGCGATCCGACGGCGCGCACCTATGCGGCGCTGGCGCGCTACGCGCCGGACCGCATGCTGGCGCTGGCGTCGAGCCCGCGCGACAGCGATGCGTTCCGCGCCTACTACGCCTATGGCCGCGGTGAGGCCTTCCTGCAGAAGGGCGATGCGGCGGGCGCGCGTGGCGAACTGGAGAAGCTGCGCAAGGCAGTGGGTGAGGACGCTGAATTCAAGGTCGCGCTCGCGACACTCGAAGGACGTCTCGCGATGGCGGAGGGCAATACGCGCCTTGCCATTGCGCGCTTCACGGCGGGCGCGGAGCTGCAGGAGAAAGAGCTGAATGCGTGGATGGATCCGCCGGACTGGTGGTATCCGCTGCGCCGCTCGGTTGCGGCGGCTCACCTGAAGGCGGGCGACTTCGCGAAGGCGGAGGCGGAGGCTGCCATGTCGCTCAAGGCGTGGAAGCACGATCCGCTGGCGCTGTGGGTGCTGGGCAAGGCGCAGCTCGGGCAGGGACGTGCAGCCGAGGGCGTGGCGACGCTCAGCGAGGCGCGGCGGATCTGGCGCGGCGTGTTCGACAGCATCAGCGCCGAGGCGATCTGAGGATCAACTGACGAGCGAGTCTGGGGGCGGGCGGCAGGAAACAGCCGCGACTCGCAACGAAGACTCACGTCTTGAAAGATCATGCCCGAAAAACCATGTCCGTCTGCGGCATCGGCATCTTCCGTGCGCGGAAATGAAAATAATTTCGGGTGATGCTGTCAAACCCCATGCTGCGATGCATCAGAATTCGGGTACGGAAACGCCCATATTGGGTTTCCCTGGAGTCGGTCATCATTACGCTGTCGTAGCGTTCCGCTCATAAAGTTGTGATCTCTACGTTACGCGTGCGTGAAGTGCTCCTAGCGTCACCTGATGTGGTGCGATGCACAAGCGACCCCATAACCCGTTGAATTGACGCTAGGAAATACTGTCGTAGCGGCAGTGTTGACGCCCCGACAGCGCAACTTTCTAGTTCACGGGTGCGCGAGCTGAAGAGGTCCAGCTGCGCGCAAGCGCCACACCTACGAGAGACAGGGCGCTTCGGGAGGATCGTTGCCAGGGAGGACGCGTCGCATGGCGCAGCTAAAACGAATTTCAATCGTGAGTCTTATCGCGCTCGGCATGGCAATGCCCGCCGTGGCGCAACAAACCGGCGAGGGTGGGCCGCAAGCGCCCCAGCCATCCGCCGGCAAGGAGCGCGACAATGACCGCAACGTCGTGGTCGTGACGTCGCAGAAGAGGCAGGAATCCGTCCAGGACATCGCTGTGGCCGTTACCGCCATCACCGATGAACTGCGCGACGAGATCGGCCTGACGACGGTGCAGGACTACACCAACTTCGCACCGGGCCTGTCCTACTCAACCGCCAACGACCGTCTCGGCATGCGCGGCGTGACGCGTACGTCGAACAACTTCGGTATCCGCTCGGGTATCTCGAACTATGTCGACGGCGTGTACTACTCGTCCGCCATCCCGGCCGGCCGCGAACCGATCTTCGTGGAACGGGTCGAGGTTGTGCGTGGTCCGCAGGGCACCCTGTACGGCCGCGACTCGATCGGCGGCGCGCTCAACCTGATTTCGAAACGTCCGACCGAAGAGCTGCAAGGCCAGCTCAACCTCGGCGTGGGCGACTATGACGTGCTGAAAGCCGAAGCTTCGGTTTCCGGTCCGATCACCGACTGGCTGCGCTATCGCGCTGCCGCTTCGCGCAACTTCCAGGGCGAAGGCTACCTGACCAACGCGTCGGGTCTCGAGACCGAGGCCGGCCGTCGTGACGACACCTACATGGAATTCCAGCTGGAAGCCGATATCGGCGACCGGATCGACATGTGGGCCAAGTACGGCACGCTGTCCTGGCATCGCGTGGGTTCGCCGGGCGGACGTACGAACGCCGGCAGCTCGCAGCCGTATGACACCCGCATGTTCGGTGCGCCGGGCGGAGCCAACATCAACTCGTTCTACGGCTTCAGCCCGCTGGCCAGCAACGTCGTGATGCGCGGCAACCAGCGGACCAACCCGAATATCGGTCAGGGCCAGCAGCTGACCTTCAACACGGATACGACCGAATTCACGGACCTGTATCCGACGACGGAAACTGCGCTTGAGGTCGTCTATCACGCCGACGATTTCGACGTGAAATACCTCGGCGGCTATGTCTGGTATCACTACAACCTGCGCCTCGATAACGACGGCGGCCCGGTGTCGCGTTTCAGCGTTCCGTTTGCGCTGAACGGCACGCCGGCCGGAACGCCGCTGTCGGTTGATCGCCGCACGGACTACAACGAAAACCGCGCATGGTTCTCGAACGAGATCAACATCGTCTCGACGAACGAAGGTCCGCTGCAGTGGATCGCGGGTCTCTATCACTACCAGGAAAACTACAGCCAGCCGATCTACGTGACATCGTTCCCGACCATTGGTCAGGGCGTGTTCCGGGTCGACGGCACCCCGCTGCCCGATCTTCCGGACTTCACGGGCCGCGGTGACCACTCCGGTTCACCGCTGGGCGGCGATCTGTGGTACTTCTCCAACAACAAGGGCAACAACAACGCCTACGGCGCCTTCCTGCAGTCGGACTACCAGATCAACGATCAGCTGAAGGTCACTGCCGGTCTGCGCTGGTCGAACGACGTGATGCACGGCGCCGACCAGGTCCGTTACATCACGCAGTACGGCGTCAACCTTGGTGGCCCGGCGCGCGTCGATCTGACGTCTGCCGCAAGCAACCTGTTCGGCGGACCCGACCCCAACTCGATCACCTCCGCCAACCCGTGCGGTTCGGCGGGCAAGGGTATCGTGAACGCCAATCCGACCACGGCCAACGGCGTTCCGGTCACGGGACCCGCTGCCATCCTGTTCAACTGCGGCGGTCTCAACGATCGCAGCCGCTATGGCATCTATGTCGATCCGGTGACCGGCATCGCGACACGCCAACTCGGCGCCGAATTCGAAGAGGTGACCGGCGTTCTCGGCGTCGACTGGACGCCGGACGACGACACCCTCGTCTACGGCAAGTACAACCGCGGCTACAAACCGGGCGGCCTCGGCTGCGCGGATACCAACTGCAACCTGACGCCGACGCCGTTTACGGACAAGGAATTGGTCGACGCGTTCGAACTCGGCCTGAAACGTGAATGGCCGGCCATGAACCTGACGACGAACGCCACGGTGTTCCTGTACGACTACCAGGGCTATCAGGTTTCGAACACGATCGTTCCTGAGGCTGATCCGTCTTCCGGCATCCGTCCGCCTGCTTACGTGGCCTACGTCAACCTGCCGAAGGTCAACACAACGGGCTTCGAACTGGAGACGATCTGGTATCCGACGGACAACCTGCGCTTCCTGTTCAACTACGGCTACACGAACCCGGAAATCGGTGACTCGCCGTCTCTGATCAACGGCCTCGATCCGTTTGCGTTCGATCCGGGCGCCAACCCGCAGGGAACGCCAATTCCGTTCTCCGCGGCGCAGCTTGCTGCGTGTCCGGTTGCGCTGGGTGGCAACAACCTCACGGCGCCGCTCACCACGCCGAACTGCACGAAACAGCAGGGCCAGAACCTGAAAGGCAACATCCTGCCCTTCAGCCCGAAGAACAAGATCGCGCTCAACGGCACCTACACCTGGGACTTCGCCGACGGCTCGACGCTTGACCTGTCAGGTAGCTATTTCTGGCAGGACATTGGCTACAGCAACATCTTCAACATGTGGGCGACCAAGATTCCGCAATGGGATCAGGTCGACGCGCGCCTGAGCTGGACCAGCGCGGATGGCAACATCACGCTGATCGGCTTTGTGCGGAACCTCATGGATGAGATCCAGTACGACAGCCGCGGCGGCGGTCGCCGCATCGCCAACGGACAACGTGACGTGAACCCCGGAATGTGCGGATCGACTGCTGCAAACTCGATCACGTTCAGCCCGAGCACGCCCACGGGCTTCCTGGCGCAAGACTGCATGACGATCACCGAAGCGTACCGTCCGCCCCGTACCGTGGGCGCGGAACTGCAGATCCGGTTCTAGTCAGCAACAAGCCTTCCAATGGCGGTGCTCCCGCGATTGGCGCCTGCGCCGACCTCTCCCCGGGGTCGGCGCTTTCTTTTTGGAGTCCGCCTGCTTCGCAGGCAGCCCCCTCCGTCGCTTCGCGCCACCTCCCCCGCCTTCGGCGAGGGAGGACCACAAGCCGCGCGGTTTGTGGTTCTGCCCCAGCGAAGCGGGCGGACTTGCCGCCGGCGCTATTCCGGCCGGGCCGCGTGCTTGTGCTTGTCCCACTCGGCCTTGCGGCGTTTCCAGTCGGCTTCCATGGCCTTGCGCCATTTCACGCGCAGGGATGAGGGGCGTTCGGGGAAGCGGTCGTCGAGGACGGTGGCGGTGACGACGCGGTCGGAGCGGAAGGAGCGGAAGTCTTTCCGCGTTTCGCACCAGGCGCAGATGATGCGCGTGGTTTCGTAATAGCCGAGCATGATGGGCCAGATGATGCGCTTGGTGCCGCGGCCTTCGACGTCGCGATAGTCGAGCTGCATCTTGCGTGAGGTGTTGATGGCGGCGCGCACCGTGCCGAGGTCGATGACATCCTTGGCGCGCTCCCATGCGGGGACGACGCGGTGGGCGGGATCGTCGATATAGGGACGCAGGCGTTCGGGGATGGACGCCTCGATCTTGGCGAGAAGATCGCGCGCGGCTTTCGAGAGCTGCGGGTCGCCGCGATTGATGACCCACTGCGCGCCGAGGACGGCGGCCTCGATCTCGTCCGTGGTCAGCATCAGGGGCGGCATGTCGAGCCCCTTGTCGAGCACGTAGCCGATGCCGGCTTCGCCACGGATGGGGACGCGCTGGGCAAGGAGCGCTGCGATGTCGCGATAGACGGAGCGTTTCGACGTCTCGAGTTCGGCCGCCATGGCGTCTGCGGTGACTGGTTGTTTCGAGCGCCGGAGGATCTGGATGATCTCGAAAAGACGGTCTGCTTTCCGCATGTTTTCGCCCCTCCACAGCTGGCTCTCTGGCCAGTTTTCGCCTGCTGACACGATGCTGTCAGCAGCAATCTGGCAGGTATCTGTCATCAGGCTCGGACACGCAAGGGAGACAGCGATGATCGTTCTTTCAGGGACAGGCGAAAACTTCGGACTGCCCGAGGCGAGCCCCTATGTGACCAAGACCGAAGTGCAGTTGCAGATGGCGGGCCTCGCCTTCGAGCGGCGGCGCGCGAACCCTGCCGAGGGACCGAAAGGCCAGGTGCCGTTCATTGACGATGGCGGGCAGCTGGTTGGCGACAGCACATTCATCCGCATGCACATCGAGCGCGAATATGGCGTCGATCTCGATGCGGGGCTGTCTCCTGTGCAGCGGGCGCAGGCGCTGGCCATCGAAGTGATGGTGGATCGCGAGCTGACGCAGGCGATGACGTATTTCCGCTGGATGGCGC
>JAOATF010000213.1 GCA_030158285.1 Hyphomonadaceae bacterium | reverse complement strand
CACCATTTTTTTGGCGGAAGGGCCAAAAAAATCGTGACCCCCATCGCCGCTGCGCGGTCGCGCCTGGGCGCGATCCCTTGACCCGCTCCATCACGCCCGCCCGCCGACATCGTCCTTCAAACACAGGAGACGACGATGTTCACGAAGACCTTCACGATCGAGCGCCACATCGAGGAACTGCGTGCCGAATTGCGCGGAACGGCGGACGCCGAGGAGGCGGGCAATATCAAGGCCGAGCTGGACGCCATGCTTCTGGTCGCCGGTGACCTCAACCGCGAGGACGAGATGATGGCCTGACGCGGGCGCGGCGAGAGCGGCGCTTGTCGCTCTCGTTGCTGTCGTTCCCCAGCTGGATGGCTGGCCTCGCATGCAGTGGCGTGTGGCAAAGTGAGAGCGCGCAGCGGATTGCGGTGGAGGGGTGGGTAAGGCGCGAAGTGAGGTGGATGGGGAGGGTGCGGTGGAATGCAAGATTAAGGTAGTGCGGCGGTTGGGACGCCAACCGCCTGTCTGCACATAGGAATTACCGCCTCACATCCGTGAGGCGTTTGCGGCGGATCCGCCGCAATTTCTCGAACCGATTGCAAGCTGTCGACACGCGTCTTCGGTGCGCGATGCTGAGGCCATGCAGCGTGACGAAAATGAATTCGAGATCCGAATCGGCCGTGCAGCGCAGGACGTTCGTCCTGCACTGAAGCAGGTGAGAGCTGCGGTGCGGCGTGCGCCACCATCCAAGCCGAAAGGCGGCGCGCCAGTCGGACAGTCACCGGTCCGCGCCCACTTCGCGAAGGGGTCTGCCTCACGCGCGCGGCCGGTCCGCGTCACGCAGCGCCGCGTCGTGGTGAAGGCCAGGTTCGTGGCCCATGTTGCAGGGCAGGCGAAGACGCTCCGAGCCCATGTCGCCTACCTTGGCCGCGAGGGCGCCGCGCGGCCGAACCAGCCAGAGATCGCCGATCAGCGGGAGCTATCGCGTGGACAGGAGCCCTCATCCGAACAGCACATTGACGCAACGATTGGATATCTGTCGCGCGAGCGACAAGGCGGCGATGAGCCCTTCTATGACCAGTCCCGCAATTCCCTCGATGCGCGAGAAGCAACGCAAGGCTGGCATGCGGACAAGCGTCACTTCCGGCTCATCATCAGCGCCGAGGATGGCGCCGATCTCGGCGAGCTCCGTCCGTTCATCCGCGAGACCATGGCGCGCCTTGAGCGCCATGTCGGGACGCGCCTCCAATGGCTGGCGGTCGACCACTGGGACACCGACAATCCCCACACCCACGTCCTCCTCCGGGGCGTCCGCGCCGACGGGAAGGACCTGATCATCCCCGGCAAGGTGATGTCGGTCGCGATCCGGGAAGACGCGCAGGAGATCGTAACCCGTATCCTGGGACCGAGGCCGGAGCTGGAGCTTCAGCGAATGCGCGACCGGGATATCGGCGCCCGCGCATTCACCCGGCTCGACCGGGAGCTCATCGCCCTCGATGGTCCGGGCGGCCTCGGCAGCGCATTCCGCCACACCGACCTCCCGCGCCGCCTCGACACGCTTTCAGGGTGGGGGCTGGCCGCAGTCGGCCCAGACGGTAGCTGGCGTGTTGCCTCGGACCTGCCAGCCCAGCTCAGGCAGATCGCGGACAGCGACGAAGTCGCCCGCATCGTCGCCCGCCAGGGACGCGGCCATACGGGCATGCCTGTTCTGGCTGCCGATACGACCCGCCAGGAATCCGGTCGGCTTGTCGGCCTGGGGTATTCCGATGATGGGGCGGACAATCTCATCGCCATCATCGAGAACGGGCGCGGGGAACTTCGCTATGCACGCTTCCGGGAACCCGGCGCGCTTGCGGTTCTGGAAGACACCCCAAAAGGCGCGCTGATTGCCTTCGAGCCCCAGGAGGCCCGCATCGGCCCCTCAGACGAGGCCGTGGCGCGTGTGGCCCGCCTCAACCGCGGCCTCTACTCGGCTGACATCCACGCCCGGATGGAGGCGAACGTCCCCGACGGTCTTGTCGCCGCCAACATCAGGCGACTGGAGGCAATGCGTCGGGCTGGCCTGATCTCTCGTGGCAAGGACGGCATCTTCGACATTGCTCCTGACCATCTCGATCGTGTGCTTACCTATGAGCGCGCGCGTCTCGTCCGCGCCCCGATGGCTCCGCGTGTGCAGAGCTACATGCCGCTCGGCAGCCAGATCGCCGCGGCCGGACCGACGCATCTCGACCGCGTCCTCACGGGTCAGGAATCCTCACCTGATGGCGCCGGCCATCTGGCGCGGGAGTTTGAAGCCGCGCTTCGACAACGGCGTCTGTTCCTGATCGAGCAGGGCTGGATGGGGGCGGCGGACAAGCAGCTTCCGAGACAAGCGCTCGAAGAAATGAAAGCCCATGAGCTCCGAACGGCCGCAAAGAACCTTGCCGGAGAGATCGGGATGCCGGTGAGGCTTGGTTCGGGGACGGTGTCCGGGGTCTACACCCGCCGCATCGACCTCGCGCAGGGAAGGGTGGCGCTGATCGTCGGGGATCAAACCTCGCAGCTCGTACCCTGGCGTCCGGCGCTGGAACGGTTTGCAGGTCAGAACGTGGTCGGCGTTCAACGCGGTCTATCAATCTCGTGGAGCCTCCAGCGCGGAAGGGGACTCGGACTGGGAATCTGATGAGGGCGATCTGGTGCGATCCGCGGGTGAATAATGAGCCAGGTCCGAGCCAGAATGGAACGATGACGGTTGATCTGCAGCAGGCATTGCTCGCGCGGTCGGCGTGCTTGCGGCGGAAGCGCCGCATCTTCGGCTCAGGGATGAATGCGCTGGCTGTGACGGGCAGCCTGTGGATGAATTGACAGACGAGAGGAATGAAAGCGGATGTCGCGGGCGCATAGCAGGAAGGCAGAGAGGACGTTGGCCATCAAGGACCAACTCGATCTGTTCGCCGCGCCTGTGGCGAAGTCCGCTACTCACTCTACGTCGCCGTCGTCGCAGGTGGTCGCGACTCAACCGGCAGAGCGGATCGCAGCGACCTCGTCACCGGTCCAATCGGAGACGGTTGGTATCGACCGTCGCCTGATCGACTTCGTGACCGGCACTCAACGAAAGCGCGGGCGTCCGCCAAGGACTTTGGAATCTGCCGCGCCGAAGGTCGATGACGGAAAGCGGCTCCTGGATGTGCGAGAGGCAGCTGCGCGCCTTGGGCTTTCCAAGTCGACGCTCGACAAGATGCGTTGCTCGGGCAGAGGGCCACGGTATATCCGCGCGACCGATCGCGCCGTCCGATACGACCCTGCTGACCTTGCTGCATTTGCCGATGGTCGGCGCCGGCGCTCAACTTCTGAGGAAGCCATCGCTGCATTCAGCGAGTGAGCGCGGCTTCCAAATCCAATTTTGGAAACGCTGTGAGACGCCCGGAGACGGCGTCCACCTTCCAGTTTCTGTGAATATCAAATCCGCCACGGTGATGCCCAGGTGATGCCCAGGCGATTTTCAGAAGTTGGAGAGAGTGGCTAGAGCCTTGATTTAGTGGTGCTGCCTAGGTGACTTGAACACCTGACCCCCGCATTACGAATGCGGTGCTCTACCAGCTGAGCTAAGGCAGCCTCCGGCTTTGAGCCAGAGGCGGGGCTATAACCCGGGCGGGGTTAAAAAAGCAAGTCGGCCGCAGCGGGGAGCTGGCGGCCGACTTTTTCGTTTGGCGTCAAGGGCCGGATCGAGCGGGATCAGGCAGGTTTGCGGAACCGCAGGGTCTGGCGGTCGCTTTCACCGATTGCCTTGTATTTGGCGGCGTCGAACCCGGCCGGGCTTTCGCCCTGGTTGCGGGGGGAGGTCCAGCTGTTGGGGGGCAAGGTCCAGACGCCAAAGGGATGATCCTTGGTGTCTTTCGGGTTGGCGTTGATCTCGCTTTCCGCCTCGAGGACCAGGCCGGCTTTTTTCGCGGCTTCGACGATGGTGGCCTTGGCGACATAGCCATCGCCCGCCTTGCGGCCGCCGACATCGGCTTCGGGGCGCGGATCGGCGCGGTGTTCGACGACGCCGAGGACGCCGCCCGGTTTCAGCACGGCGGCGAAATCGACCATCGCCTTGTCGACGAAGCCGGGTTGCCACATCCAGTTGTGGATGTTGCGGAAGGTCAGCACCATGTCGGCCGAGCCAGCGGCGCCGAGCGGGGCAGAGGTGGCGTTGAACGGCACATAGCTCTGCACGCCCCACTTCGCCGAGTCCGAGAGCTGCGCCATCGCATTGCCGGTGGCGATGTACTTGCCGCCGCCCTGCGCGAGGTAGGGCGAGAGGATCTCGGTGTAGAAGCCGGAGCCGGGCGCGATCTCGACGACAGTCATGTTGGGTTTGACGCCGAAGAACGCAAGCGTTTCGCCCGGATGACGTTGGCCATCCCGCACCTTGTGCGCCTCGGCGCGGGCGGGGTTGGCGATGGCGGTTTTCAGGGCGGCGTCGGGGGTGGTCTGCGCAAGCGCGGAGAGAGCGGGAGCGGCGACGAGCAGGGCGGCGAGGCCGAGCGCGGCGAGGGTGGTTCTGTTCAAGACGTGTCCTCCATGTCCTGTGAGTGAGATGAGCTAGGACACGGGAGCGCACGGGGACAAGAAGCGAGGCGGACACATCACCGCCAGTTGAATGACGGTCACGTATGTAATCGGAATTTCGTTCAGCCCGCGCCGCGACCGGCCGCTGCGGCGGCGAGGAGGCGGATGTTGATCGCCTTCAGCGCATCGTCGAGGCGGGCGCGTTGCACGGCTTTTTCGCGCCAGGCGGCGAAGTCCTGTTCGGCCTTGCCGGTGAGGCCTGACACGGCGGTTACGGCGTTGCGGATCGCGCCGATATCGAGCTGGCGGCGGGCCGAACGGAGCGTGTCGTCGTTGCGGGTGACGAGGTCGCTGGGTTCGAACTCGACAACCCCGGCGAAGCTTTCGCGCAGCCAGTTCCAGCCATCATCGCTTTCGGTCTCTGCGCTCTGGCGGGCGCGGCGGGTTGCGGCGTCGAAGGAGGCGCGGAGGCTGTTGAGCGTGGGGACGCCCTTGGCGGCGAGATCGGCGATGCTGGCGAGGTCTTCGTCCTGCGGCAGGAGGGCGATCATCGCGCGGTGCTCGGCGGCGAAGCCATTGTCGGTGCGGGCGGCGGCATCGAGCACGGAGAGGGCGCGGATGGTCTGCGCGCGGCGGGCGGGATCGAGGGCGGGCACGGCGAGCGGATCGACCGCGGTGGCGAGCGTGAGGCGCGGCGTGGCGCCGCGAACGGCGGGACGCTGGGTTGCGACCTGATCGGTCACATCCTGAAGGCCATCTTCGAGGGCTGCGAGCGCGGCTTCGCGGCGATCGAAGGCGCCGACGAGAGTCGTGTTGGCGAGATTGAGTTCAGCGACCTGCAGGGCGAGGTCGGCAATCGCGCGTTGCACTTCGCGGGTGGTTTCGGGCGCGGCGGTGGCGTCGGTGACGACGCGTTCGAGACGGTTGATGCGCCCCAGCAGGATACCGAGCGGCGTTGAGCTGGACGCGGCGTTCTCCGGCGTGGCGCCATCGCCGGCGCCGCTGATGGCGGAGACCTGGCTGCCCAGCGCGGATAGGTCGGTGCGGATCTGGGTTTCGATGGCGTCCTTGCGGTTCAGCCGGTCGCCCTGCGCATCGAGGCGGGAGCGGAGCGCGACGACATCGACGCCCGCCTGATTGGCGCGGGCGTTGAGGGCGTCGAGCGTTTCGGTGAGCGTGTCGATCTCGCGGGCCAGCGTTCCGGTCGGCGCGCTTGAGCCGGCATTGCTGACGATGATGGCGACGCTGGCGCCGAGAACGGCGGAGACAGAACTGGCGGTGATGAGGTGCGGCCAGGTGACGGCGCGGCTGCGCATGCGGCGGGTCGTGGGGCGGGCGCGGCGGGGCATTGGCTGCTGCTGCTGGAGCAGGAGTTCGTCGGCCGGCTCATACTCGGCGTCGATAGGTTCGGGTTCGGCGCGCGACGGATCCGTCATCGACCTGCATTCCTCATGGCTTTCGCCAATGCCGTGCCCCGCGAAGAGGATAGTCGCAGCGCCTACGATTCCTCAACCGAAAACGAGGCGGGCGAGGGCGGAAATCAACGCCGCTTCGTCTGGCGTTGCGGCAATTTCGACCATGGATGCATGGGCGCGCAGCGGGGCGGCGGCGGCGGCCGAGATCGCGGCCACAGGGATCGCGGCGACTGGGATCGGCGCGCGCCGGCTTGCGGCGGCCAGATCGGCAAGGATGGTTCCGGCGCGGGGCGAATGGACCAGCACGGCATCGAGGCTCGTCTCGCCGGAGAAATGCCGGGCGAGCGCCGGGCCGGGCGACGTTACGGGAATGGCCCGGAATACCGGGAGGAATTCGGCGTGCCGTCCTGTCGCCTGAACGCGGCCGGCGAGGTCGCCACGGCTGTCTTCATTGCCGGCATGCAACAGCTTTGCGCCGGCGGGCAATTTGCTGATGACGAGGTCAGCCAGCGCGCTCACGTCACCCTCGGCGGAGAGGGCGGCGGCGAAGCCGAGCTCGCGTGCGACCGAGGCAGTGCGGGCGCCGACGCAGAAGACCGGCACATCGCGGCGCGGCGAGAGCAGGGCAAAGCGCCGCACGCCATTGGCGCTGGTGAAGGCGAGAGCGTCGAAGGCGGGGATGGCTGCGTCCCCAGATGCCTCGATGGGCTCGATGGTGAAGAGCGGTTCGATGACGGGCGCGAAGCCGCTGGCCCGGAGGCGGGCCGCTGTTTCGGAGGCGCCGGGTTCGCTGCGCGTCACGAGAATGCGGGGCGGGTGAGGAAGGGTCACGGGGTCTTCTGGGTTGCGGAAGCGAAACGGATCATCGTTCGTGGGCATGGCGGTGGCAAGGCGGTGGGTGGGCGAGTCTGCCGCTTCGCGGCAGCTGCCGGGCGGGGGCCCGGCGGTCCAGAGGTGGCCACGCGTTCGCGATCCCGCTGAGGCGATCAGCGGGCTCGGCGTTCGGTGTT
>JAOATF010000212.1 GCA_030158285.1 Hyphomonadaceae bacterium | reverse complement strand
GTTCTTCGGCCACCCCGAAGTGTACATCATGATCCTGCCGGGCTTCGGCATCGTCTCCCACGTCATCTCGACGTTCTCGAAGAAGCCCGTGTTCGGCTATCTCGCCATGGCCTACGCCATGGTCGCGATCGGCTTCATCGGCTTCATCGTGTGGGCGCACCACATGTACACGGTCGGCATGGACGTGAACCTGAAGGCCTACTTCGTGGCCGCCACGATGGTCATCGCGGTTCCAACAGGCGTGAAGATCTTCTCGTGGATCGCCACGATGTGGGGCGGCTCCATCGAGTTCAAGGTTCCGATGCTCTGGGCCATCGGCTTCATCTTCCTCTTCACCGTGGGCGGTGTGACGGGCGTCGTGCTCGCCAACGCCGGCGTCGACCACTACCTGCACGACACGTACTACGTCGTGGCGCACTTCCACTACGTGCTGTCGCTGGGCGCCGTGTTCACGCTGTTCTGCGGCTGGTACTACTGGTTCGAGAAGATGTTCGGCATCAAGTACAACGGCATGATCGCCGGCGCGCACTTCTGGCTGATGTTCATCGGGTCGAACCTGATCTTCTTCCCGCAGCACTTCCTGGGCCTCCAGGCGATGCCGCGCCGCTATGTCGACTACGCCCCGCAGTTCCGCGAGTGGCACCACTGGTCGACGATCGGCTACTGGATCGCTGCGATCGCCACGCTGGTGTTCTTCATCGGCCTGATCGAGGCGATGATCCGTCGCCGCAAGGCCGAGGCGAATCCGTGGGGCGAGGGCGCGACGACCCTGGAGTGGACGCTGTCCTCTCCGCCGCCGTTCCACCAGTACAACGACCTCCCGCGGGTCAGGTAACAGGATGTGATGCAGCCCGGGCCCTCCAGTCCGGGCTGCACCGCAAGACAAGATGTCCGAAGCGAGCCTCGCCAGCACATCCGCCATCGCCGCTTCCGCGAGCGCGATGGACTATGTGCGCCTGATGAAGCCGCGCGTGATGACGCTGGTCGTCTTCACCGCGCTGGTCGGCCTTGTCGTCGCTCCGGTCGAGATGAACTTCTTCGCCGCTGCGTGCGCCGTGCTTTCGGTGGCGCTCGGCTCGGGCGCGGCTGGCGCGCTCAACATGTGGTACGACGCCGACATCGACGCGCTGATGGCGCGCACGGTCACGCGTCCGGTTCCGGCTGGCCTTGTTCGCCGCGAGGATGCGCTGGGCTTCGGCCTCGTGATGTCGCTGCTGTCGGTGACGCTGATGGCGCTGGCCTCGACGCCGCTCGCCGCTGCGCTGCTGGCATTCTCGATCTTCTTCTACGCGGTCGTCTACACGATGTGGCTCAAGCGCTCGACGGCGCAGAACATCGTGATCGGCGGCGCTGCTGGCGCTTTCCCGCCGGTGATCGGCTGGGCCGCTGCGACGGGCTCCGTGCCGGTCGATGCCTGGATCCTGTTCGGCCTGATCTTCCTGTGGACGCCGCCGCACTTCTGGGCGCTGTCGCTGTGGACGTCGAAGGAATACGCGCGTGCTGGCGTGCCGATGCTGCCGGTCACGCGCGGCGCGAAACACACGCGCCTGCAGATCCTGCTCTACACGCTCATCGTCGCGCCGTTCGGCTTGCTGCCGGCGTTCACCGGCCTGGGTGGCGTGATCTATCTCGTCGTATCCGCGCTCGGCGGCGCTTGGTTCCTGTGGGGCGCGGTGCGCGTGTTCATGAGCCGGGCAGGCGATGCCGATGCCCCGACCGACATGCGCCGCGCCAAGCAGCTGTTCGGCATTTCGATCCTCTACCTGTTCGCGCTGTTCGGCGCGCTGCTGGTTGAGCGCGTCCTGCCGCTGCACTTCCCGCTGGTGGGAGGCGCCTGATGCTGGACAAAGGTCAGATCAAGGACTGGGACGGCGAGCCGGAAAAGCCTGCTGATGCCGCCACGCCGCCGCCGGAAGCTCGCAAGGATATCGGCGCGATGATCATGGAAGCCCGTGAAGCCTTGCCGACCGGCGAACGCGTCACGCTGACCCCGGAACAGGCTGCCGCCCGCAAGCGCCGTGGCCAGTGGCTGGCCCTCGCGTTGTTCGCCTTCGTCATTGTGGTGTTCGTGCTGACCATGAACAAGGTCGGCAGCGGCATGGGCCTGCCTGAAGTCTACAAGGGCGGGTGATGAACAAGCGCGCCAAGATCACAACCTGGATCCTGTGTGGCGTTGCCGTCGGCATGCTGGGCCTGGCCTATGCGGCCGAGCCACTTTACTCGGCGTTCTGCCGGATCACGGGTTTTGGCGGCACGACGCAGATCGCCACCGAGCGCCCGAAGGAAATTCTCGATCGCGTTGTCCGCGTGTCGTTCGACGCCAATGTGCAGTCGGGTGCGCCGCTGGAATTCCGCGCGCTGCAGCCGCATGTCGACGTGAAGCTCGGCGAGACGATGATGGCCTTCTACGAGGTCAAGAACGTCTCGAACCAGCCGGTCCGCGCCATGGCCAGCTTCAACGTCATCCCGCACAAGATCGGCCGCTATTTCGAGAAGCTCGAATGCTTCTGCTTCCAGGAGCAGACCTACGAGCCCGGCAAGACGGTCAAATTGCCTGTGGTCTTCTTTGTTGCGCCCGACATGGCCAAGGACTGGCAGGCGGACGACGTGCAGGGAATCACGCTTTCGTATACGTATTATCGCGCGACAGGCCCGCAGGCCTCCGCGCGTCTTGAGGACGCCTCCGCGGTCAACTAGACCGGCGGCAGGAGAATGTAGGACAGCGGGGCAGGCCATCCGGCCAGTTCCGCCCAGATGTAGGGACTGAAGCCATGGCTGGCGACGTCAAGCACGACTATCACCTTGTGAAGCCGAGCCCGTGGCCGCTGCTTGCCTCGCTCTCGATGCTGGCCATGGTGCTCGGCGGCGCGGGCTACATGAAGGGCTTCTGGTTCATCGAGAAGGGCGCTCTGTGGGGGCCGCTCCCCGGCCTCGTCGCGCTGATCTTCGTGCTCATCGGCTGGTGGGGCGACGTCCTCAAGGAAAGCCGCGCCGGCGATCACAAGGAGGTCGTCCAGATCTCCCTGCGCTACGGCATGGTGCTCTTCATCGCGTCCGAAGTGATGTTCTTCGTCGCCTGGTTCTGGTCGTTCTTCGAGATGACCATCTTCCACGCGCTGCGCGCCAACCCGGCCCACTCCGACCTTGCCAACGCTGCGGTCGAGACGCTGGTTAACTGGAACGTGTGGCCGGTCACGGAAGTTCCTGTCGGCGGTGTGATGCACCAGGTCCGTCCGTTCGACCCCTTCCACCTGCCGCTGATCAACACGCTGATCCTGCTGCTCTCGGGCACGACTGTTACGTGGGCTCACCACGCGCTGCAGGTGAATGACCGCAAGGGCGCGATCACCGGTCTCACGCTGACGATCCTCCTCGGCATGGCATTTACCGCGCTGCAGGTGATCGAGTACTCCGAAGCCGGCTTCTCCTATGGCGGCTCCACCTATGGCTCGGCCTTCTTCATGGCCACGGGCTTCCACGGCGCGCACGTCGTCATCGGCACGATCATGCTGATGGTCTGCCTCGGGCGCTTGCTGGCCGGCGGCATGAAGCCGGAGAAGCATCTCGGCTTCGAGTTCGCCGCCTGGTACTGGCACTTCGTTGACGTGGTGTGGCTCTTCCTCTTCGCCTTCGTCTACGTGACGCCGCATCTCGTCTGGGGCGCTGGCCCGCCGGGCGTCGGCCACTAGGGCTGAGTGACCTCGATGGGCAGGAAGACGGCTTTAATCGCCTTCCTCGCGATACAGGCGATCTCGATCGTCCTGTGGCTCATGCCGCTGATCCAGTTTCTGCAGGCCGGGCATCCCCTCGTGGATCCGGCCCAGCAGATCTGGTCGGGCGGGGCCAGCTCGCTGATCGACAGCAATTTCCGTACGGGGGAGGAATTCCTCCTCGCGGCGACGTTCGATCCTTACAAGCACATGCTGCCGGCGACGCTGGCGTTCGTCGCAGCCGGGCTTGCCGCGGCTGGCGCGATCTTGCTGTGGCGACGCTCCAGGACGTGGTTCGCGGTGGGCGCCGCGATCGTGGCGCTGCTGCTCGGCGCAACCGGTAACTGGTTCATCGCCACGCAATGGCAGGGCGATACGGCTTTCCCGCCGGGTTATCTCAACGCAGACCTGCTCTACGCCTTCTCGCGGGCGTTCAACATGCAGTTCTTCATCGGCTTTGCGCTGTTTGCCGTCTCGACCGTGCTGATCATCGCCGGGATCGCCACGCGCGAGCGGTCGATGGGGTTTCAGATTGTCGCACTGAACTGGATCGTGATCGCCAGCATATGGCTGGCGATGTGGGTGTTCCTATATGTGTTGCCTCACAAGCCCGCCCTTGGCTGATTGAGTCCGGGGGCTGAGGAGGTCTCACATGGCCGTCTCGCCATTCACTGCCGGTATCCGCTGCCGTTGCCCCAATTGCGGCGAGGGACGGGTGTTCGCCGGCTTCCTGCGCTTCAAGGAGCGGTGCGAGGCCTGCGGCGCCGACTTCCGCATCGCCGACGCGGGCGATGGCCCGGCCTTCTTCGTGATGTTCGCGGCGCTGATCTTCATCGTGCCGTCGGCCATGTTCTTCGAATTCGCCCTGAGGCCGCCGGGCTGGGTCCACATCCTGATCTGGCCGCCGATCACGCTGGCCTTCTCGATGTTCTTCCTGCGTCCCGTGAAGGCGCTGCTGTTTGCGCTGCAATGGCGCCACAAGGCGGGCGAGGCGCGCCTGCAGGAGGAACCGCAGGAGTAGCCGCGCGGCGCCAGCGGGGGTAAACCGGCGTCATGCATTTCCGGCCTTTCCCGGTCCTGACCATCCTTGCCATCCCGGCCCTTGCCGCGCTGATCTGGCTTGGCGTCTGGCAGGCGGGGCGCGCGGGGTGGAAGGCAGGCGAGATCGCCGCCTTCGAACAGCGGATGAAGACGCCTCCGCTGACGCTTGAACAGGCCTGCGCCGAGGGGCTCACCACCAGCCAGATCATCAGGCCGCCCGTCGCCTCCGGTCCGGATGTTCGCGTGTTCGGGCATCGCACCACGGGCGATCCCGGCTGGCGGCATTTCCAGGCGGCTGAGATCTGCGGTCATGCTGTGCTGGTCGAGACCGGCTTCGACGCGCTGGAGATCGGCGGCCCCGGCGGCGTCTCGCCGAAGCCACCCGCGCCGCAGGTCGCGCCGGACCGCTTCATCGTCACGCCCTGGCCGGACCGGCCCTTCATGGCCGCCCCCAACACGCCCGAGCGCAACGAGTGGTCGTGGTTCGACGCCCCGGCCATGGCAAAGGCGCTGGGCCAGCCCGGGCTGGATACCGCCTTCCTCGTAATCCCGCTGGAAGGCATGCCGGACTATGTGGTCCGCACACCTCCGGAGACGCATATCGGCTATGCGGTCACCTGGTTCGGGATGGCGATTGCGTTCGCCCTGATATACGGGCTCATGCATGCGCGGGCAGGGCGCCTGCGCTTCGGAAAAGCTCCGGTCGGCAAGGCAGGCGAATGAACTACGTTTCCACACGCGGCGCATCCGAAGCAGTCGATTTCCTGTCGGCCAGCCTCAACGGCCTTGCGCCTGATGGCGGCCTCTACAGCCCCACGGCGTGGCCGCAGATTGCGCGTCCCAAAGTTGGCGATAGCTATGTCGAAACCGCCACGCGTATTCTTACCGCTTTCGCAGGTGGCGCAGTGCCTGAAGCGGCTATCCGCGGCATGGCGGAACGCGCCTATGCTGCCTTCGCGCACCAGTCGGTGGCGCCGCTGACGGAAGTTGGCCCCGGTCGCTGGATGCTGGAACTGCATCACGGTCCGACGCTGGCGTTCAAGGACGTGGCGATGCGCCTGATCGCGCAGCTCTATGACTACGTGCTCGAACAGCGCGGCGAGCGGATGACCATCCTCTGCGCCACCTCCGGCGACACGGGCGGGGCGGCGGCTTCCGCCTTCGCCGGGTCGAAGCATGTCGACATGGTGATCTTGCACCCGCTGAACCGCGTGTCGCCGACACAGCGCCTGTTCATGACGGCCACCGGCGAGAGCAACGTCCACAATCTCGCGCTCGAAGGTGATTTCGACGGCACGCAGGCGATCCTGAAACAGCTGATTGCAGACGACCAGTTCCGCCGCCGCACGCGGCTCGCTGCCGTGAACTCGATCAACTGGACGCGTGTTGCCGCGCAGAGCGTCTACTTCGCGCAGGCACAAGCGCAGTTCGGCGCCAACACGCCGATCCATTTCGTCGTGCCCACCGGAAACTTCGGCGATGCGCTGGCCTGCTATGTCGCGTCCTGTGCTGGCTTGCTGCACAGCTTCCACGCCACTGCGGCCGTCAACGCCAACGACGCGATGGCGCGCCTCCTGTCCGGCCAGTCGCTCACCAAGGGCGAGACGGCGCCGACCATCAGCCCGGCGATGGACATCCAGCTGCCGAGCAATTTCGAGCGTCTGTTCTTCGAAGCGACCAGCGCAGACGGCCAGCCGGCAAATCGCAATGGCGCGACTGTGGCCAAGGCGTATGCTGAACTGTCCGCCAAGGGCACGGGCGCAATCCCTACCGATGTGAGCAAACGTCTCTCCGCCATCGGCCTCGACGCGCAGCGTGTCAGCGACGCCGAAACACGCGAAGAGATGAAACGCACGCTCGCGGAAACGGGCTGGGTCGTCTGCCCGCACACAGCGGTCGGCCTTGCGGCGGCGCGCCGCTATCGCCCGGAGGCCGGCCCGATCGTCACGCTCTCCACCGCCCACGCCGCGAAATTCCCGGAGACAGTGAAAGACGTGCTCGGTCTCGACGCGCCGCTGCCGGAGCGTGCCAGCCCGTTCGTCTCGCGCCCGGAAAAATTCGAGACCGGCCCCATGAATGCGGACTTCGTGCGCCAGCGCATCGAATCCGTGATCGCGAAAGGCTGAGATGGATACGCGGGAAGTCATCACGCTGCCCAATGGCGCCCGCATCGTCTTCGATGCGATGCCCGGCTTGCGTACGGCATCTGTCGGCGTCTATCTCGGCGCCGGCGCACGCCACGAGCCGCTGGAGCGTAACGGCCTCGCGCACTTCCTCGAGCACATGGCGTTCAAAGGCGCGGCCGGGCTGAATGCGCGCGAGATCGCGGAAGTGGTGGAAGCGCGCGGCGCGTCCATGAACGCCGCCACGGATTACGAACGCACCAGCTATTTCGTCCGCTGCCTGTCTGCCGATGCGCCGCAGATGCTGGATGTGGCGCTTTCGCTCGTCTTCGCACCCAGCCTGCCGCTGGAAGAGATCGAGCGCGAGAAGTTCGTCGTCCTGCAAGAGATCGGTGAGGCCGCCGACCAGCCGGACGATCTGGTGATGGAGCTGGCGCAGACAGCCAGCTTCCCGGATCACCCGCTCGGCCGCCCCATCCTCGGTGTCGAAGCCACGCTGAAGCCAATCACGCGCGACGACCTCATCGTCTTTGCCGCCAACAGCTATGTGCCCACGCGCACGGTCGTCTCGGTGGCCGGCGCGTTCGACCGTGCCGCCATCGAAGCCATCGCCCGCAAATGGCTGGAGGAACGCCCCGCGCTCGCGGCCACGACAGCCGCCGCACCCGGCCTGCCGAAGGCGCGCGCCGCCACGGTCTCGCGTAAGCTGGAACAGACACACCTCGTGCTGGCCCATCCCGGTCCGCATGCGCTGTCGGATGATCGCTTTGCCGCACGCATCTTCGCGGAAGTCTTCGGCGGCGGCATGGCCTCCCGCCTGTTCCAGGAAGTGCGCGAGAGCAGGGGCCTCGCCTACACGATCGATGCCTCCGCCGAGCAGTATTCCGATGCTGGCCGCATCTCCGTCTTCGCGGGTTGCGCCCCCGCCGATGCCGCAGAAGTCGTCAGTCTCACGCGATCGATCTGGGCCGACTTCGCCGCGAAGGGCCCCACCGAAGCCGAACTGGCGCGGGCTAAAGCTATCGCCGCCGCTGGTTACGCCATGGCGGCCGAAGCGCCCTCCGCGCGCGCAGGCGGGGCCGCCTACGAGCTGCTGGCCTTCGATCGCCTTGTGAACATCGAGGATGTGCTGCGGCGCATTGACTCAGTGACTTCAGCTGATGTCGCCCGCATCGCCGCCGAGGCGCTTGCCGGTCCGCCGATCGCCGCCGCTGTCGGGCCGAAGGCTGGACTTGCCGCGGCCGAAGCGTTTGTCTCCGCTTCGTAGTTGAGTCTTGTCATTTCGAAATCGGGACAATGGCCAACTTCTCCTCCACCTCCGCCGCCGAACAACGCGCCGCCCTGTGGTCGTGGAACGCCAGCGAAGGCGTGCTGACCGTTCGCGCTGAGCCGGGCAGCCCGCTGGGCAAGCTTGAGGGCCGCTGGACGCTGCAGTCGCTGCTCGACCAGTTCGATGGTCTCGCGCGCATGCGCATCGCCACGCCCCTGAAGTCCGGCCGGCCGGGTGATCCCGTCGATATCCGCGTCACGCTGGTCGATGGCCGCCCCGCGCACTTCTTCGGCGCCTTCCATGATCGCGGTCTCGCCCGCGGCCTGCTCGTCAGCGCAGAGGCGGGCCAGCGCATGCTGCACGGCGAGAGCAATGTGGAGCCCGTGTTCCAGCCCATCCGCCGCCTCGACACGCTGGCCGTTGCAGGCTTCGAGGCGCTCGCACGTTTCCGCGCGCCCGATGGCAAGCTTGTAGGACCCGACACGCTGGTCAGCATGGGCGCCGATACGGACTGGCACGCCATCGCGCCGGTGATGCTGGCGCGCTCCGCCGAAACGCTGGCGCGCTTGCGGGCCGAAGGCCACGACGTCTTCATGCAGGTGAACCTCTCCGCCGCCGAGATCGCCCGCCCCATGCTGGTGGAGGAAGCCGCCGCCATCATCCGCGATGCAAACCTTCCGCACGGTGTGCTGCGCGTGGAGCTGACCGAACAGGCCGCGCTGCGCGATTTCGACGAAGCCCTCGGCGCGCTCGCCGCCTTCCGCGCCGCCGGCGCCGGTATCGTGCTGGACGATTTTGGCGCGGGGCATTCCTCGTTCGCCTGGCTCGCGGAGATTCCTGCTGACGGCGTGAAGCTCGATCCGAAACTCTGCCGCATGGTGCGCCAGCCGCGCGCCTGCAGGATCGTCACCGCGCTCACCGGCCTGATCCGCGGCCTCGGCATGACTGTCACGGCCGAAGGCATCGAGGACAAGGTGATCGCGGAAGAGCTGCACGCCATCGGCTGCGACTTCGTGCAGGGCTATGCCTACGACATGCCATTGCGGCTGCAGGACATTGATGCGGCATTCAGTTAGCGAGGGGGCGGCGTGATGGGAATCGGTTTCGGCTTCCTGACGATCGGAGCGATCATTTGGATCGCCCTCGTCATGTCGCTGTTTACCGGGAGCATCGCCATCGGGCGCCGGCCGACAGACTTCAGCCGCGAGATCGATCCGCGTCGGTTCTGGCTGCTGATGGCGGCTCTGTTTACCGGCGGCGGCGTGGCGTTGGCGTTGGGATTCCTGATCCTGACGGGCATGATCCCCATCCCGTTCGGCGGTTCCGGGACAGGATGACGGACCGGAAAAATCCCGCTAGAAGCTCCGATTATCCCCCGTTCAAGCCCAAGAACTGAGCAAAGTATGGCTGACCGCAAACCCTATCTGATTTCAGGCCGCACCGGCGACTGGGAAGTCGTCATGGGGCTCGAAGTCCATGCGCAGGTGGCGTCCAACTCCAAGCTGTTCTCGGGCGCGCCGACGGCCTTCGGCGCCGATCCCAACACCAACGTCTCGCTGGTCGATGCGGCGATGCCGGGCATGCTGCCGGTGATCAACGCGTTCTGCGTCGAGCAGGCGGTGAAGACGGGCCTCGGCCTCAATGCCGAGATCAATCTCGTCTCGCGTTTCGACCGGAAGAATTATTTCTATCCGGACCTGCCGCAGGGCTATCAGATCTCGCAGTTCAAGTCGCCGGTCGTGGGCGAAGGCAAGATCGATGTGGATGCGGAAGAGGGCTATACCTTCACCGTCGGCATCGAGCGCCTGCACCTTGAACAGGACGCCGGCAAGTCGATCCACGATCTCGATCCCAGCTCCACGTATGTGGACCTCAACCGGTCGGGCGTCGCCCTGATGGAAATCGTGTCGCGTCCGGATATCCGCTCGCCCGCGGAAGCCGCCGCCTATGTGAAGAAGCTGCGCTCCATCCTCATCGCGCTCGGCACCTGCGATGGCGACATGGAGAAGGGCAACCTGCGCGCCGACGTGAACGTCTCCGTCTGCCGTCCGGGTGGCTATGACCACTACAAGAAGACTGGCAGCTTCGAGAAGCTGGGCACGCGCTGCGAGATCAAGAACGTCAACTCGTTCCGCTTCATCCAGATGGCGGCCGAATACGAAGCCCGCCGCCAGGTCGAAATCCTCGAGGATGGCGGCAAGATTGACCAGGAGACGCGTCTCTACAACGCGGACAAGGACGAGACGCGCTCCATGCGCTCGAAGGAAGACGCGCACGACTATCGCTACTTCCCCGATCCCGACCTGCTGCCGCTTGAACTCACCGGCGCATATGTCGAGCGCATCCGCGCGATGCTGCCCGAACTTCCCGATCAGAAGCGTGCGCGGTTCGTGAAGGACTACGGCCTCAAGGAACACGACGCCGGCGTGCTCGCGGGCGATGCGGAACGGTCGGCTTACTTCGAAGCCGTCGCCCAGGGCCGCGATGCGCGCCTCGCCGCCAACTGGGTGACGCAGGACCTGTTCGGCTATCTCAACAAAGAGGGGCTAGAGCTTTCAGCTTCGCCGGTTTCGGCTGAACAACTTGGCGGCCTCATCGGCCTGATCGCGGACAACACGATCTCGGGCAAGATTGCCAAGGATGTGTTCCAGAAGATGATCGCCACCGGCGACACGGCGGCGAAGATCGTCGAGCGCGAAGGCCTGAAGCAGGTCACCGACACCGGCGCGATCGAGAAGGTGGTCGACGATGTTCTCGCCGCCAACCCGACGCAGGTCGACGAGATCAAGGCGCAGCGCGCAGCGGGCCATGAAAAGCCGAAAACGCTCGGCTGGATGGTCGGCCAGATCATGAAGGCCTCGGGCGGCAAGGCGAACCCTGCCGCCGTCAACGAGATCCTGATGAAGAAGCTGGGCCTCTAGGTCGGCGGAAGGGTTGGCGGCGTCACAGGCGCCAGCCCGTCGTCGATTGCCGAGTTCACCTTGTCCGGCCAGTCGCGGTCGGTTAGCACGCAATCACGCCTGAACGAGCCGTCGACTTCATCGACCATGCCCTTGTCGGCGGTCGAGAAGATCTCCCAGTCCATCTGGCAATCGCGCGTGGCGAAGCTGCGCGTGCACTGCGCGGCCGGGTCCGGGTAGGTCTCGTGCGCCTCGCCGTAGATGCATTCGAAGCCGGCCGCCTGGATTGCGCCTATGGCATCCGGCCGGCTCATCTTGCCGAGCAGGGCGACGACGCCAGCATTCCAGTCCGCATTGAGCTTTTCACCCGCGCCATACTGCCAGTCATGCGCCGCTTCGAGCGCCTTGAGGTCGGCTGGGGCGACGGCGGCGGCAGGCGGCGCTGGAGCGGGTGTCGGTTCCGGGGCGGGCGCCGGCGAGCAGCCGGCCAATACAACGGCGAAACCAAGAGCGAAGCGGATCATGGCAAGTCCTCCCGTCTTCACCATATCCCAAATCGCGGCCGTGCAAGGGCGGACTGGCGCCGGAAGCTGTTCCCCGCTATGGGCGCCCCATGAAGCTGTCGGACTTCGATTTTGACCTGCCGGAGGAGCTGATCGCCCTCCGCCCGGCGTCCCCCCGGGATTCCGCGCGCCTGCTCGTCGTGCGGGGGCCGGAGGGCGTGCTGGAGGATCGTGTCATCCGCGACCTGCCGGACATCCTGAAATCAGGGGACATTCTGGTTGCCAACGACACCCGCGTGCTGCGTGCGGCTCTGCTCGGCCGTCGGGCCGCGCGCGGCGAGGGGGCGGACGTGGAGATCGAGGTGAACCTCAACTCCCGCCTTTCGCCGTCCGAATGGTCTGCCTTCGCCCGTCCTGGCAAGCGGCTGAAAGAAGGCGACACGGTCCAGTTCGTCCATGGCCTTGAAGCCCGCGTCGCCGCCAAAGCCGAAGCCGAGGTGCGCCTCGCCTTCAACCGCTCCGGCGCGGAGCTCGATGCCGCCATCGATGCCGCCGGCGACATGCCCATCCCGCCCTACATCGCCTCGAAGCGTGTGGCCGACGAGAAGGACGCAAGCGACTACCAGACGCTGTTCGCCCGCGAGACCGGCTCAGTTGCAGCCCCCACCGCAGGCCTACACTTCACGCCCGATCTTCTCGCGCGCCTGTCATCTGCACGCGTCCAGCGCACAAACGTCACGTTGCACGTCAACGCGGGCACTTTCCTGCCAGTGAAATCCGAGAATGTGAGCGAGCACCGCATGCACGCGGAGCAGGCCGATCTCAACCAGGCCTCCGCAGACGCCATCAACACCACGCGCGCGGCTGGCGGACGCTGCATCCCCATCGGCACCACGGCCCTGCGCACACTGGAAAGCGCCGCTGCGTCTGCCGATCCGCTGGCCGCCTACAACGCCGCCACGTCCATCTTCATCACACCCGGCTATCGCTTCCGCGTGGCCGATGGCCTGCTCACCAATTTCCACCTGCCGAAATCGACGCTCTTCATGCTCGTCAGCGCCCTCATGGGCCTGGACGTGATGAAGCGCGCCTATGCCCATGCCGTGGAGCAGCGTTACCGCTTCTTCTCCTACGGCGATGCCTGCCTCCTTCTGCCCTGAGACACTTCTATGGCTGAGTTCCCCTTCCACATTGCCGCCACCGATGGCGATGCCCGCACCGGCAAGCTGCAGACGCCGCGCGGCGATATCGCCACGCCCGCCTTCATGCCCGTCGGCACCGCTGGCACGGTGAAAGCCATGTTCCTCGACGATGTGCGTTCCAGCGGAACCGATATCATCCTCGGCAACACCTATCACCTGATGCTGCGCCCCAGCGCCGAACGTGTCCGCAAGCTCGGTGGCCTCCACAAATTCATGGGCTGGACGCACCCCATCCTCACCGACAGCGGCGGTTTCCAGGTCTTCTCGCTGTCCGACCTGCGCAAGATGAAGGAAGAGGGCGTCGAATTCCGCTCGCACATCGACGGTTCGTCGCACTTCCTCTCGCCGGAACGCTCCATCGAGATCCAGTCGGACCTCCTCGGTTCCGACATCGCCATGCAGCTCGACGAATGCGTCGCCAACCCGTGCGAACACGCGCCCGCCGCCGCCGCCATGCGCCTCTCCGCCCGCTGGGGCGATCGCTCAAAGGCATATTTCGGCCAGCGTGACGCGCAGGCGCTCTTCGGCATCGTGCAGGGCTCCACCTATGCCGATCTCCGGAAAGAGAGCGCCCAGCGCGTCGTCGAGACCGGATTTGACGGCTACGCCATCGGCGGCCTCGCCGTGGGCGAAGGGCACGAGGCGATGTGCGACACGATCAGCCTCACGGCCCCGCATTTGCCGGTCCATCGTCCGCGCTACCTGATGGGCGTCGGCAAGCCGATCGATATTCTCGAAGCCGTCGCGCGCGGCGTGGACATGTTCGATTGCGTGCTTCCCACGCGCTCCGGCCGCCACGGGCAGGCATGGACATGGGATGGCGCCATCAACCTCAAGAACGCGAAATGGGCGGAGGACGATACGCCCATCGATCCGTCATCCAGCTGCCCTGCCAGCCGCGACTATTCGAAGGCCTACCTCAACCACCTGTTCAAGGCGGGCGAGTATCTCGGCCCCATGCTGCTCTCCTGGCACAACATCGCGTTCTTCCAGCAGATGATGGCCGCCATGCGCGCCGCCATCGCTGAGGGTCGCTTCGAGGCGTTCCGGTCAGAGATGCGGGGCCGCTGGCTTCGCTCGGGCGATGTTGGGGGCGGCGATCAGCCCGGCTGAACCTTGCTGCGGTATTCCACTTTCTTCTCCGGCGAAGCCTTGAACCCCGCCGTCGGATCCGGCGCCGCCGGCGGCGCACAGCCCAGCTGCGCTCCCACGCCCTTCAGGTAGGACCGCCGCGCCACGCCGCCCTGGAACGCCGCCCGCATCTTCCGCTCATGCTCGGACGCCCCCGTCGCCTCGCGCACCAGCGAGCGGAACGGAATGAAGTCCGACATGGTCGACGACACGGTTCCGAGCGTCAGGTCCGCCGCGCCTTCGCTCGCCTGATCGCCCAGCGATTTCTCGGGCAGGGGGATGGCGTCGAAGTCGCGCCCGAGGATCGCGTCGAGGTCCGCCACCATCTTGCCGATGGCCTGGCAGCTCACCTGGGGAATCGGCTCGTAGGGCGACCGGATGGCCGCGAGCAGCGGCGGTATCTCATTCCGCCGCAGGTTGAGGTCCGTGAGAGGCGACATTGCCGCATCGCTGAACCCCGCCGACGTTTTGTCCACAGCTGTTGAGCAACCGGCCAGCAGAACGGCAGCCGCAGCCAACATCAGCTTTTCAAGCGTTTTCATGGTATTAGCCCCCGTTTCCCGGCCCTGTCGGCACAAGCATTGCGTCCGCTTGCGTCCCCTCGCAAGGCCTTTGAATAAAGCGCCAATCCGGCGTTGACCGCAGCGGAATCGAACACTAGGTTCCGCCGCTCTTGAGGGAGCCGGTAGCTCAGTCGGTAGAGCAGCTGACTTTTAATCAGCGGGTCGCAGGTTCGATTCCTGCCCGGCTCACCAAGCCCTCCGTTTCGTAAAGAAGCGACTGGTAAAAGCGGAAGCCTTGGCTTCCGCTTTTGTCGTTCGAGGCGATGCGTCTACCGCGGCGCCATCCTGATCGCGCCGTCCAGTCGCAGGCATTGTCCGTTGAAGTAGGTGTTGCGCGAGAGCTCCAGCACGAGGCTGCCGAACTCCTCCGGCTTGCCCAGTCGTTTGGGGAACGGCACCGACGCGGCGAGGCTGTCCAGCACTTGTTGCGGCGCGCCGAGCATCAGGGGCGTGGCGAAGATGCCGGGCATGATCGAGTTCACGCGGATGCCGAGGTCCATCATGTCACGCGCCATGGGCAGGACGAGGCCGTTCACGCCGGCCTTGGCCGAGCCATAGATCACCTGGCCGATCTGCGCGTCCTGCGCCGCCACGGAGGCCGTCAGCACGATCGACCCGCGTTCGCCATCCTCCAGCGGCTTCAGCGTCGACATGCCCAGCGCAGAGAGGGAGGCCACGCGATAGCTGGCCACGAGAATGCCCTCCACGCCGAAGGCATAGTCCTCCGTCGACGTGCGCTTGTAGCCGCCCGTCTCCTTGTCGAAGGCCAGCGTCTTGCCCCGCCGCGCCGTCATCGCGCAGTGGACGCAGATGCGCTCCTGCCCATGCGCCGCACGCGCCTTGGCGAGGCCCTCGATCACGCTCTCCTCGCTGAGGATGTTCACCTTGCAGAACACCCCGCCGATCTCTTTCGCGACGGCTTCGCCCGCTGCCTCGTTAATGTCGAAGATCGCGACCTTTACGCCGGCCTTGGCCAGCGCCTGCGCGCTCGCCTTGCCGAGGCCCGACGCGCTGCCCGTCACCACCGCCGAAACCGAATTGTCGAGCTGCATGCGTTTCTCCCGCCTGTTATGCGTCCAACGCACAGCAGGCCGCGAACGCAGTCAAGCGCGCGCAAGTCATAGCTGGACAGGAGGTTAGTTGGACGCCTTGCCGTCTGCCGCGAGGGCAAGGCGCGCGGGCCGGTCGGGCGCGAGGATGCCCATGCCGAACACCGGGTCGCGCCCCGGCGCGCCGGCATCCTCGGCATACTCCGCCAGCAGCTTGTCCACCGAGCCCGGCCGCGCCGTTTGCGCCATGCTAGCCAGCAGGGCCGAGACATGCGGCGCGGCGTAGGATGTTCCGGCCAGCTCACCGCCTGTGCCGTTTGTGTCGACTTCGATGCCCAGCGCCGCAATGTCCACATGCGGCCCGCGCCCGGAATAGATGTAGGGCTTGCCGGTTGCGTCCACCGCCGCCACACCGACCACGCCGTCATACGCTGCCGGGAAAGCCGGGGGCGCGGCAGGTCCGCCATTGCCGACCGCCGCCACGACGACGAGGCCCTTCTGGATCGATTTGGACACCGCCATGCGCAGGGCAGGGTGGTCCGGACCGGCCAGGCTGAGATTGGCCACGTCCACCTTCGCCGTCACCAGCTTGTCGAACGCGAACACCAGCGCTGCCACATCCGCTGCGCCGCCACCCGGATGCTCGCGCATCACGTCCAGCAGCATCAGCTTGTCGGGCGAAACGCGATAGCCCGTCTCAAGGTCGCGAAGCAGGATTCCGGTCACCGCATCGCCGTGTCCGGCCATTGCGGGCTTGTCGACCAGCCGGTCCACCGTCCAGCCCGAAACGCTGTCAGCGGAGAAGCCGTCGATGACGCCAACCTTAATGGCTGACTTCGCAGGCTTGGCCGGCGACGGCTGTGGTTCGTCGCGCCGGTCTTCTTCGTCCGGCGCCTCAGGCGCATTGCCGGTTGCCCGGTAGATATAGTTGTAGCCCGACGGTGACGCCGGCTCGCGCGTGCGCAGCATCGCCAGCGCCTCGTTGGAGGAAATGCCCTCCGGCCGCCGCAGCCGCGCCACCAGCGCCCCGATCGATTCCAGCGGACGGGACTCGATCACCGAGAAACCCAGCGCCTCTGCACGGTTCAGAAGCGCGGCATCGTCCGACATGACAACCAGCTCGCCATCGCGGAACGGGTTGCCGGCGTCGTCATTCTCGAGTGCGACGAAGGTGGCGCGCTGATCGCGCTTGTTGTCGTCATCGTCGTCGTCCGAGTCATCGTCGTCGTCACCACCGTGGCCGCTGCCACTGTGGTCGTCATCGTCATCGAGGTCATCGTCGCCGCTTCCGCTGCCGCTCGAACCGGAGCCGGAATCGTCTTCCTCCTCCTCGTTGCGAACGTCACCGCCCGACGTGGACGTGTCGGCGTCGTCATTGTTCTCCTCGTTACGGGCTTCGCTGCCAGAGGTTGAACTGTCTGCCGCGTCGTCCTTGTCCTCGTCCGAGGCTTTGGCCTGGATCAGCTTGCCCCCAGAGTCCGTGTCGGTGTCGTTGTCATTGCGCGTGCGGTTGTCGCGATCGGCTGTCTTGCGCTCGCCATCGTTGCGGTCACTCTCGCGGTCGGCGTCCTTGCCGTCGCCCGACTTGCGGTCATTGCGCTCGCGGGCTTCCCGGTCGGCGGCGCGGTCGACGCTGTCGCTGGCGCGTTCGGCGGCCTTGGCGGCGCGTTCAGCCGCGCGCTCGGCACGCTCGGCGGCTTCTTCCTCAGGTGGCTTGGCAAATGCAGAGGGGGCCTGCGCGGTGGCGCAGGCGAAGGCGACTGAAAGAATTAACAAACGCCACGTCATTACAGGTAGAATACCCCTTTCGGCGCCTTGGTGCGAACCGAATATTTCATCTGGCCATGAGAATATCGGGCCAAGTCGTTCGTTGTCTGGTTGAACTGCATGGGTCAGGGCCACGTCAGGTTTCGCGCAGAACTGCGCGCTCTGCTGCCCCGGCTCAGGCGGTTTGGACATGCCCTGACGGGGTCCGCCGATGCCGGCGATGATCTTGTTCAGGACGCTTTGGAAAAAGCCTTGTCCCGGGAAGACCAGTATCGCGAAGGAACCCGGCTCGACAGCTGGATGTACAAGATTATGCAGAACGCCTGGATCGATAACCGCAGGGCCCATGCCCGCCAGTCGCGCGTGGTGCAACCCATGAGCGAGGACATCGTCGCGGTGTCCGAAGACGGCCGGGACTCGTTCGACGCTGCGATAAGCCTTCGCCAGGTGCGCGAAATGATGACCCGTCTCCACGAAGATGAACGGGCCGTGCTGGCGCTGGTCTCGATCGACGGCCTTACCTACCAGCAGGCCGCCGATGCACTGGATATCCCGATCGGCACGGTGATGAGCCGTCTCGCCCGCGCCCGCAACAAGCTGCTTCAATTGATGGAAAGCGGTGCTCCCACCGCCCCGAAGGACTAGTCCGATGTCGAACATTACCGACGAAATGATCACGGCCTGGCTCGACGGCGAAGTCTCGCCGAAAGAGCGTCAGGCGATCGAAGGCGCAATCGCGGCCAGCCCCCAGCTGGGCATGCGCGTGGCGCGCCTGTCGCGAGCGGACCGCATGCTCGCCCCGGCCTATGCCGAAACGCTGAGCGCCCCGATCCCGAAACGCTTCGAGGACCTGCTGGCCGAACCGAAGGCCGCCATCGCCCGCACATCGATCTGGTCGCAGTTGAGCCAGGTGCTGTCGCCGCGTCCGATGGCCATTGCCGCCGCCTCCATGGTGTTCGGCATTGCGATCGGTGGTCTTGTCCTGTCGCGCGCTGCCGGCGGTCCCGCTTTCGAGGCCATGGCCGATGGACAGCTGGTCGCCAACCATCAGATGGCGATGAACCTTGCCTCCACCCAGTCCGGCGGCGAGGGCGCCCTCCGCATCCGCCTCAGCCTCGTGGACGATGCCGGCCAGTATTGCCGCCAGTTCGAAACCGCCTCTGCCGCAGGCCTTGCCTGTCTCGACGGCGGCAGCTGGAAGGTCGACACGCTGACCTCCGGCTCACGTTCGGCCGGTGCTGACGGCCTCTATGTCATGGCCGACGGTACGCCCGATCCCGCCATCGCTGCAGCCCTGCAACGCCGTGGCGTGCGCGAAGTGCTCGATCGCGAGCATGAAGCCGCCGCCATCGCCGCAGGCTGGAAAGCCACGAAGTAAGCCGCGACCACCCTGACATAAAAAGGCCCGGCAGGATGAACCTGCCGGGCCTTTTTATGTCAGCGAGCGTCAGCTCAGTTGTCTTCCGTCGGGCGGCGTACATCCGTGCGCCACGTCAGCGTGAGACCGCCGCCGAAATCCGGCGCGTTGTCGGTCAGGCCGGTGAGGGCATAAACCGAAAGCCGCAGGTCCTTGGTCATCGCGAAGCTGGTGTAGGCCGTCAGGTCGGCCGACTGGTCGAGCCCGTTGATCGAGGATTCCGACCAGCCCGCATCCACGCCTGCGATGATGCCTTCGGCGGGACGGAAATAGCCGCCGGCGCCGAACTGTGCGCCATCCTTGCGGGTCGCGCCGCCGCGGAATTTGTAGCCGCCGAACGCGTAAACGCCCGCGCCATCGAAATCATGGCCGAGTTCAGCGATGAAGGTGAAGTCCGTCTCGCCCGTGCCAAGATCCTTGGCTTCATCGCCCGTCGGCAGCGTCACGCGGCCGGTGAGGTCGAGATAGTCGCTGTCCGACAGGTCGTGCGACCAGGTCGCCGAGATCGACATGTCGGCGAGGCCCTGCGAGTCGATGCCGCCGACAACTTCGCCAAGCGAGGGATCGATCGGATCAGCCGGATCCTCGTCATCGTCGCCACCGCCGCCGGGTCCGCTGTTGTCGCCGCCGTCACGGTCGCCGCCATTGTCGTCTGGACCACCGGGTACAACGCCGCCCGGGCCCTGGATCGAGGCGAAGGGCAGGCGGACGCGGAACGACCAGTCGCCGTTGCGCACGCGGAAGGTGATCGGAACTTCGTAGATTACGGTATCGCCGGTGCCGCCATAGGACCCGGTCGAGTATTCGGCGCCGACGCCGACCTGAACCGTCTGGGCGCTTGCAGAGCCGCCGCCAAACGTAATCGCTGCCCCGGCGAGAACCGCCACCGAGCAGGCGCTGAGGTACTTCATATCCCCGGACTCCACACTTTGTCGCAAGACTGTAGCAAGGCCCATACCGTGGTAACCATGGCCGCGCTAACCATCACGCCGCGCCGAAAGGCGATCCCCGAAACAGCTGAGGCCCGAAACAGCTGAGGCCCGAAACAGCTGAGGCAGAGAAACCGGTCGGTGGGGCGCCGGTCGCTCTGCCTCAGTCCGCGTAAGGCCAGGGAAGGTTGGTGGGCAATCCCTGGCCCTTGGTGTCCGGTGAGGCAGAAGTGAAGGGAGGTGGGCCCTGCTGCTTCTGCCCCGGTTGTCTGCCCAGAGGCTGACCTCGGTTAATCGCGCTCCCGTCCGCGCTCGTGATCCCTGTCCCGGCCGTGATCACCACGGTCTTCCCGTTCGCGATCGCGATCACGCCCGTGATCCTCGTGCGCGGCGCTGTCGTCGCGCCCGCCGTGATGGTCTTCGGCACCGTCATTGTCGTCGTCGATCGAACCATCGTCGCGGTGCTTCAGGCCGTCCGCGCCGATGTCATCATCGCCATCGCCGTCCTGATCATCGTCAATCGAACCATCACCGCGGCGCTTCAGTCCATCTGCACCGATGTCGTCATCCGCGCTCGTCTGGTCGTCATCGATCGACCCGTCGCCACGGCGCTTGAGACCGTCAGCGCCAATGTCGTCGCGGCCGTCATGACGCGCGCTCGTCGGCCCCGTCTGGGCAAGGGCGCCGGGCGCACAGACCGCCGCTGCCGCCACGCCGACCAGCAACGAAAGAACGAGCCGTTTCATCGAATTCAATCCCCAGGTCCGTAACTCAGACTGCGTACTGACTACGCTGGGGCTCGACGATTATTCTCGGTACATCAAAATTCTCGAAATTCTCATTTCCGGCCTCGATCTGCGCCGTGCCGTCGCGGCTCAACACCAGAAGCAGGAGAACGGTCGAGCCAGCGCCTGCGCGCACCACGGCCGGGTGGAAGCGATCATCTACGCGCCACATGTCGCCGGCGTTCAGCAACACGTCTTCCTCGCCGATCCGCATATAGGCGCCCGGGCTGCTCTGGCAGACGAAGTGGAACCGCTCGTCATTGGCCGTGCCGGGCTGCCACGCGTCCAGCGCTACATGCGCCTGTTCCGCCTGCAGCTCGATCAACGCCGCCTTCACGATCTCGCGGCGGTTCACGTCGGCAAACGCCTCGACAAAGCTGCGTCCACGCCAGCTCAGTCGCTCGCCAACCTTGCGATTGTTCTTCCAGGGGGAGTTCGGCCGGAACCGCACGCGGCGCTTGACCTGACCGGGCTCATACTCACACGCCATGAAGGTCTCAGCCGGCAGGCCGGATTCCATCAGTTCGAAGTAACGCATACGCACCACCTTCTCCGCTCATTCCGGAGGGCGCCCTGTCGCCGGCGTTGTTACGCCTGGCCGCGCGCCGTTTTCCGGACTGCCTCCTCGCTCCGTGGTGAAAACGATGGAGGGGGTGTGGTTATTCTCGGCTGAGAGAAGAAATGTTTCAGAATGGTCAGATTCATCTCGCGCGAGAGTTGTGCGCGTGGCGCTCGCCCGTGTTCCCGCCAACCTCCGGCAAGGGCCTGGTGTCTCGCGATGACGTACGGATGCCGTAGGGGCGCCGTGCTCCTAAACCTCGCGCCCAACCGGATAGAGCAGGTAGGCCTGATCGTAGAACGGGCTGCGCTCGTAGAAGAACTGCAGCCGCCGCAGGGGCGAGGCCGCAAAGCCCTCCTCATCCTTGAGCTTCTTCTCGAACTCCGCCTTGAGGGCCGGGTCCGTCGCCAGCATCCGCTCAGCCATCGGCGCGATCGCGTAGGGTTCCATGTACTCGACCCGGCTCAGCACCTCGGCAAAGAAGCCCCAGGCGAAGAACGAGTCGTCGCTCTCCGGCTCCAGCAGCGACGCGGCCAGCGCGCCGAGCGGCTGGTCGGTCGACACCCGCACCGAGCCCGGCGGGAAGGCATGCATCTCCGTCGTGCGCTTCAGCCCCGTCGGCGCATACATCATCCGCCCCTCGGAAAGCCCCGCCGTCTTGTAGCCGTCGAACCGGGTGATCTCCACCTCGACCGTCTTTGCCGCCGCAAGCGTTTCCATCTTGATGCCATGCAGCTTCAGCTTGGCGATCAAATCCGCCTTGGTCGCCGGCACCCAGTATGCCTTGGGCACAGACAGCTGCAGCGACGGCTCGGAGCCATAGATCGGAATGTTCACGGTCGGCCCCGGCTTGCCGAGATAGCGCGAGACTTTCCCACCCGCCGCCGGAGACTCCGTCTGCTCCGAAGCGATAGTGAGGAAATCCATCTCCCCGACCGCCGCCTCCTTGGTCTTCCAGTTGGCGTCCACCGACTTCGGCCGCGCCGCCCGGTCCGCCGCGATCGCCGTCTTCAGGCTCTTTGCTTCGCTCGCCAGCGTCTTCAGCGTTTCCTCGAGCAGCACATACGTCCCCAGCACGCGCTGCCGGTAAGGTTTCAGCGAATGGTTCTCCACCAGCACCGTCGGCAACCGCCGCAGGTCGCCGTAAGCGTGAGAGAAGCGCGCTGCGAACGCCATGAAGTCCACGCCCTGCGGCAGGTCCGCCTCATCACGCGCGAAGATCATCGGCCCTGGAATGTGTCCCGCCGCCGTCAGCGCCGCATCCGCCTTCGGGCGATAGACCTCGTTCAGCCATTTCCCGATCGCCGGGCTGTCGGCATAGAGCCCGTCCCATCCGTCGAACCAGTAGGTCACGTCATACTGGTAATCCATGCCATCGGTGACGTGCAGATCGATGTAGAAGTCCGGATCGTACTTCGCGATCAGGCCAAGCAGCGCCTGCATCTCCGGCGCTTCAGCCTTCATGAAGTCGCGGTTAAGGTTCAGGTTCTGAGCAGTGTTGCGCCAGCCCATCTCCTTCGGCCCGCGCTGGTTCGGCCGGCTGAACGGCGTCGAGCGTTCATGGCCGTCCGCATTGAGGGCGGGGATGAAAACCACGTTCACCTTGTCCAGCAGGCTGTCCTTGCCCTTGAACAGCATGTCGCGGATCAGCATAAGCATCGCGTCCTTGCCGTCGATCTCGCCGGAATGGATGCCCGCCTGGATCAGGAACACGGGCTTCGCGTCCTGGAATTTCGCGCCGTCCTTGCTCAGGATCACCGCGACCATCTCGCGTCCCTGCGGCGTCGTCCCGAATTGCTCGATCCGCATCAGCTTCGACTGCGCATCCATCTTGCGCAGGAAGGTGAGCGTATCCGCATAGTTCGGCGTCGCCGTCAGCCCAGTCGTCTCCGAAGGCGTGATCCACGGATCGCCAGGCTTGGCAACCAGCGCCTCGCTCGCGCCGCTCCACGCCGGAATGGGCGGCAGGAAGGTTTCCGGTTCCAGTGTCGGCTTCTGTGCCATGGCGATAGCTCCGCTGAAGGCGAGGGCGAGCGATGCAACAATGCCTGTGGCGACCAGCTTGCTCGGCATTTCCGTTGACATCCCCGTCACGTGACTTGTGCCCCGTTCTAGCATCAGCCTAGGTTCCGCGCGCAAGTGAGCGATGGGCGTTGCGGCAGCTCAACGGGGTCATTCTCGGGCTTGTCCCGAGAATCCCGGTTGGCTCCACGCAGGAACTCGAGCAATCCCTCGCTGACCGAACCGGGATTCTCGGGACAAGCCCGAGAATGACCGGGGATGGATCGGGCCTGAACGACAACGGGAGCCAACGATGAAGATGATCAAGGCAGGCATCGCCGCCGCGAGTATTCTCGCAACCGCCTGCACAACGCCCGGCGAATCTGTGGCGCCGCCCACCGCGTCGTCCTCCGCCACCGTCAAATCCCAACTCGTCGCCATCTCCGCGCAGGTCAGCGAAACCAGCCTCCGCGGCTATATCGAGAAGATGGTCTCCTTCGGCACGCGCCACACGCTATCGGACACCACGTCCAATACACGTGGCATTGGCGCCGCCCGCCGCTGGGTCGAATCCGAGTTCAAGAGCATGAGCGCCGCCTGCGGCAACTGCCTCGAAGTCGTCATGGTTCAGGACACGATCACATCCCCGCCGCGCGTCCCCAATCCCACGCTCATCGCCAACGCCGTCGCCATCCAGCGCGGCACGACAGATCCCAACCGCGTCATCATCATCCAGGGCCACCTCGACAGCCGCGTCACCGATCCGCTGAACTTCACCTCCGACGCCCCGGGCGCAAACGACGACGCCTCCGGCGTTGCCGCCGTGATGGAATCCGCCCGCATCCTCTCAAAACAGAAATTCAGCGCGACGCTGGTCTTCGCAGCCCTGAGCGGGGAAGAGCAGGGCCTCCACGGCGGCCGGATCCTCGCCGCGTATGCCAGGAAGCAGGGCTGGGAAGTCCTCGCCGTCCTCAACAACGACATCGTCGGCAACAGCCACGGCCTTGCAGCCCATGTCGACAACCGCGTCCGCGTCTTCTCCGAAGGCGTCCGTTCCAACGAGTCCGAAGAGATCGGCGCCGCCCGCCGCTCCGTCGGCGGTGAGGTCGATGCTCCCGCGCGCAATCTTGCCCGCTACATGGATGGCATCGCGCAGGAACACCTGCCGGGCTTCGACGTCTCCTTGGTCTACCGCCGCGACCGCTTCAGCCGCGGCGGCGACCAGGTGCCGATGGTCGAAGCCGGCTTCCCCGCCGTTCGCGTCACTGAAGCTGCCGAGAACTACACGCGCCAGCATCAGGACCTGCGCACCGAAGGCGACATCCACTATGGCGACACTATCGATGGCGTCGATTTCCCCTATCTCGCCCGCGTCACCAGACTGAACGCCATGACCATGGCCTCACTCGCCACCGCCCCGCGTCCCCCGCGCGAAGTCAAAGTCGACGGCGCCGTTTCCGCCAACACCACCGTCACATGGACCGCCAGCGACAACGCCGCCAGCTACATCATCTGGTGGCGCGACACGACATCACCCATCTGGCAACACAGCCAGACCGTGCCCGGCAGCGAAACCAGCGCCGTCCTGAAATCCGTCGTCATCGACGACTGGTTCTTCGGCGTCCAAGCTATCTCAGCCGACGGCTACGCCAGCCCGGTGCAATTCGCCGGCATCGTCGGCGCGTTCTTTGCGCCAGCGAATTAGAGGTACGTTGCTATGGAGCGGTCGAAAATAATTGCGTCGGCCGCATCCTTCCTGGCGGCTCTGGCGCTGGTTGCCTTGGCGGCCTGCCAGGCGCCACAAGACGGCTCTGGGTTAGTCCGTTCCGCGAAAGCTATTCGCATCGAAACGCGCATGCCTGCCGCGTCGCTTCAGCAAGCTCTTGGGCGAGAAAAGTCGGGCGCTGCGAATGAAAGCAGATTTGAAACGATAGTTGTGCCAGGTCCGATAGACTTCGAACTCTTGATTGGCGGAGGTTCTATCCGGTTAGCCGACTCCGGCAGAGCGAGCTTTGCCGAGAATAGTTTCTTGTTCTCGGCAAACGGATTGGAAGTCGGTACGATCTACCCGCAAGCGGCGCCTCTTTCCTTGCGCGAAGCGATCGATAAGGGAAAGGCAATCGTGCAAAGCTTCGATCAGCTTGATCTTGTCGGGAGTCTCAACTTTTCCGCCGTCAAGGCTCCGCCTGAATCGAGGCTAGCGATAGCTGACTGGGAGACGGCGGAAGAATTGCTTGAAGATGACGATGCATTGATCGCTGAAGTCGGACTTTATTCAGGCGCCGACGCGAACACGGCGGTCACACTTTCGATTTTCAATCCCAGTCGTCTTAGAAAATTGATTGCAACGCGACGAGAGGGCGAGCTCACCAACGAATGGCGGCTTCGCGTTCAGATTGTTACGCGGGATAACTGAGGTATCCCACGGCCCCGGCTACTTCGCCGCCAGGATATCGTCGATATACGCCGGCTTGCCCGCGATCCGCTCCAGCCGCGGATAGCGGTGCCCGCCCGCGTAATCGAGCTTCACCGTCTTCGTCAGCTGTGAGCTGCGCACGCCCAGCTCCACCGGCTTGCCGTCCTTCGTCGCCGCCACCGCGTCCTTCAGCCCCTCCACCGAGAAGCTCTCGCCATTCACCGTGGTGATGGTCAGCGACGTGCTGAGTCCCGCCTTCCAAGCCGGTCCATCCCACTGCACCAGCATGATCCTGCCGTTCGCATCCGTCGACAACCCGATCGAATAGAGCAGGTTGGCCGCCTTCGAACGCACCTCGCCATCGCGCCACACGCCATTGGGCGTCTCGCCGTAGACCAGCCGATACCCGCCACGCTCCAGCCCATCCAGCGGCGCCTTCACCGCCACCTCATCCACGCGCTTCTGGAAGAACGCTTCCCAGTCCATCGGCACGAGCTTGTTCAGCGCCGCCACAAGATCCTTCCGCGTATAGGTCAGCTGCCCCCAGTCGCCATCGTTCACGCCGAAGAAGCCCTGCGCGAAATCGTCCAGCGACTTCTTGTTCTGCGTCTTCTCGCGGATCAGCGTGTCGACATCCATCCAGATCAGCTGGCCTTCGGAGTAATAGTCCTCGCTCCGCTGCCAGTTCTGCCAGGGCAGGGAGCGCCGCGCCGCGATCACCGGGTCCATCGTCTCGTCCACCAGCGGCCGCCACTGCCGCCCCGTCCGCGTGTCATAGACCGCCGCATTGTTCGCGATCAGGTCCAGCGCCTGTTGCTTCGTCACGAACCCCGCCCGCGCCGCCAGCACATGCCCCCAATACTGCGTCTGCCCCTCATAGACCCACAGCAGCGCCGCGCGCATCGGCGTGTTGTACGCCGGCGTCCACAACTCGGCCGGCCGTCTGTATTTTCCGTTCCACGAGTGCGTGTATTCGTGCGCCAGCAGGTCCTTGCTCACGAACCCCGTATTCCACGCCGTGAAGTAACCGGAGTTCACGCCATTGTTGCTGGAGCGCTGGTGCTCAGTTCCCGCCGTCGCCAGCCTGTCGCTCACCGACAGCAGGAAATCGTAATGGTTGAAGTGCCGCGCGCCGTAGAGCTTGTCCGCCTGCTTCACCAGCTCGCGATGCACCGCGATCACGCTCTCCGGCGGGTTCACCTGCTCTGGCGTGTCGCCCATCGCATTCAGCGTCACGCGCGAACGACCATTCGGATCAAGATCGAACTTCCGCATGTACTTGCCGGCGAACAGCGGTGAATCGATCACCGTCTCCCACGAGTCCGTCTTGAACTTCACCCAGTCGCCATTCTTCGACGCCGTCTCCAGCGCCGTCGCATAGTCCCACCCCGGCGGCAGCTTCACGCTGACATCGAACTTGATCCGCCGCGCATAATGCCCCGCCGGATAGAGCGCCCCGACATACCAGTTCAGCCGCAGCATCTCCTGCGTCATCATGACCGGGCCCTGCGCCGTATCGAGCGGCGAGAGGAACTGCGCCTCCACATCGATAGCCTTCACGCCCTTCGGCACGTCGACATGAAACGCGAACACATCCGCCGCATCGCGCGTCCACGCCAGCGCCTTGCCGTTCGCCGTCATCTTCAGCCCGGCATAATTGTAGATCGGCCCGCGTGGCGCATGGTTTCCCGGAATCCATTCCGCATAGACCAGCGTCAGCGGCCCGGCCTTCGCCACCGGAATGCGCTGCCTGATGTTGAAGATGCGCCGGTCGAGATCTGTCGCGTCGATGTCCAGCGTCAGCGTGCCCGGATAGGCCACGTCCTGCGGCGCGGGCATGGCGGGCAGCGGCGCAACCGCCATGGGTGAGGACCGCGTCGCATTCGTCTGCGCCGCCACGGGCGTGCAGGCGATCATTGCGGCGGCGAAAATGGCGGCGATGGCGTGTTTCAAATCCAGGCCTCGGGTTTGTTGCGTTTCCCCTCAAATAGAGCGCGCCGCCCCCAAAACTCAACGGTGACCTGCGGCCTCTGGCGAAACCCTTGGTTCTGGTGCAGGCATGACGCCAAGAAACGCGCCCCGGAGAGTGGCGCAAGGGCGAGGGAGAGACTGCATGGAACCGGCGACGCCGACTGCGGCTGAACAGCCGACGACGCCGCTACGCACGGTTGTCGTGGCCTCCGCCGCCGGCACGGCGTTCGAATGGTATGACTTCTTTGTATACGGTTCGCTGACCTCGATCTTCGCCGCCAAGTTCTTCAACGCCGCCGAGATCGGCGAAACCAACGCTACACTTGCAACCCTGGCCGTCTTCGCAGCCGGTCTCTTCTTCCGCCCCCTCGGCGCGCTGATCTTCGGCCGCATGGGCGACCGCTTCGGCCGCAAGGGCGCTTTCCTCGCCACCGTCATCATCATGGGCGGCACCACCTTCGCCATCGGCCTCTTGCCCGACAGCAAGGAACTGATGGGCTTCAGCGCCATCGCGCTCGTCCTCCTGCGCATCCTGCAGGGCATGGCCATCGGCGGCGAATACGGCGGCGCAGCCATCTATGTTGCTGAACACTGCCAGCCTCACCATCGCGGCGAATCCACCGCGTGGATTCAGGCGTCGGCTGCGTTCGGCCTGCTCGGCGCGCTCGCCATGGTTGTCGCCACGCGTGCGGGCCTCGGCGAAGAACAGTTCATCGCCTGGGGCTGGCGCATCCCGTTCCTCGCCTCCGCCATTCTCGTGGGCATCTCGATCTGGATGCGTCTCCGCCTCCACGAAAGCCCCGAATTCGAGAAGATGAAAGCCGAGGGCACGGTCAGCCGCGCGCCCTATGCCGAAGTCTTCCTCAAATGGGAAAATCTCCGCCTCGTCCTGCTCTCGATCTTCGCCTTCCTGATGGCGCAGGGCGCAATCTGGTGGTGTGCGTTCTCCTACACGCAGATCTTCCTCGAGCGCTTCATGAAGCTGCCGGGCATCTGGGGGAACATCCTCCTGATGGGCGCCACGATTGCCTCCATCCCGCTCTACGTCTTCTTCGGCTGGCTGTCGGATCGCGTGGGGCGCAAGCCCGTGCTGATCTTCGGCATGACGCTATCCGTCGTTGCGATGATCCCGGCCTTCCAGGCCTTCTCCGCCGGCGCCAACGGCCCGCTGCTGCAAGCGCAGAAAGAACAGCCCGTCATCATCCACGCTGACCCGGCCTCGTGTTCCTTCCAGTTCGACCTGTTGGGCGGCCGCAAGTACGAAACCGGCTGCGACATTGCTCGCTCATACCTCACCAATGCCGGTGTCGGCTTCACCATCAAACCGGAAGCGGCGGGTTCGCCCACCAGCCTCCAGATCGGCGAAACCTCCGAAGCGCGTGTCTCTGCCACCGACGGCCGTGGCCTCGACAAGGCCGCGCTCGCTGATCACACCAAGGCGCTCAACGGCACAATCGGCGCGGCGCTCGCGGCCGCCGGCTATCCCACGCCGATCCACGCGCCGCAAAGCGTCGCTGAATTCAGCGCCCAGGCCGATACGTTCAACTGGCCGCTGATCGTCGGCGGATTCCTCGCGCTCGTCATCGCCGCCACCGCGCTCTACGGCCCCATGGCCGCCACGCTGGTCGAACTCTTCCCGACCCGCGTGCGCTACACGGCGTTGTCGGTGCCGTACCACATCGGCGTCGGCTGGGTCGGCGGCTTCATGCCCATGACCGCCTTCGCCATCGCCACCGCCACCGGCGATGTCTTCGCCGGCCTCTGGTATCCCGTCGTCTTCGGCATCATCGGCATCGTCACCTGCCTCTTCCTCTACCCGGAGACAAAGGGCAGGGCGCTGACGTAACGCCTGGGCCTGCTGCCGCACCAGCGGCAAGCCCGCCCCTATCGGGGTCACTCTCGGGCTTGTCCCGAGA
>JAOATF010000211.1 GCA_030158285.1 Hyphomonadaceae bacterium | reverse complement strand
ACACACGCACAGCATCAGCACCGCGTCGATCCAGCGATCGAGAGGCGGCGGGGTTCCTACTCCGTATGATGAGGTTCGTGCTCGTGTCATGCGCAGCAGTATAAATCAGCGCATGATGCCATTGAATCCAAAGCTCTGTTTCCCTCATCTTTTCGGGCCAGAGCTTTGAGATCATTGGAAACAGGTGCGTCTGTTTCCCTTGGATTTGTACAGCGAGTTTCCCTCGTTTTCGGGGGTAACGCTCAGGCCACGTCGCCTTTTTTCTCGTGGGCGGAGTGGATCTTCTTGTTCACCAGGCGGTCGAGTTCGTTGGCGACCGACGTGCGGTGGATGAAGGCTTCTTCCGGCATGTCGAGAATGATGGCGATGGTCTGGAAGTGGTACTTCACGACATCGATGTCGTAGGTGTCGGTCATGCCGACGCCTTCGATGTAGCGGAGAGCCGAGTTCCAGACGCGGACGATGGTGTCGTCGCCGAGGCGGGCGACTTCGTCGGCGTTCTGCTGGAGCATGCGATACATGCCGCGAATGCCGGCGCCGCGATCGGTCTGCGTGCGGTCGGCGTAGGCGGTCAGGTTCTCGATGATGGCGCGCAGCTTGAACGCGTTTTCCTTCGACTGTTCGCTGCGGGCGTTCTGCGGCGGCTCGTCGGTGAGGCGGCGCCAGGGGCCAGCATAGGCCGGGTCTTCCTTGCGGCGGCGGCACGGGCCGACATAGTTGCGGCTGTCGATGAATTTGCGCGGGCGGAGGACGACTTCCTCGATGCGCGAGAGCACGCCTTGCGCGCTGACGGGCTTGAGCAGGAATTCGTTGATGCCGGTCTGGCGGGCGGACATCAGCTGGTCGTGATCGATCACGCCGGCGAGCAGGATGATCGGCGTTTCGCGATGCAGGCCCGTAGTGTTGCGACGGATTTCACGCGTGAATTCGAGGCCGGACATGCGGCCGGCGTCCCAGTCCACGAAGACCAGGTCGGGTTTGAAGGTGCGGCCGATCTGGAACGCCTCGACGGCGCTGGCGGCAGCCTGAATGTTTGTCACGGTCAGCCTGCGGAGGCTGTCGGCCACCACGCCGCGCATGAAGGCGTTCGGGTCCACGATCAGGACCTTCATCCGCTTCAGCTGTTCCGGGGAGACGGTACGCTCTTCGGTCATTTACGCTGCCAGTTTCTTCCCATTTGCCGCTGGAAGGGACATCTCGCGGCCTGACCCGTTCTGGGTTTGGAGTAACGTTAGCGCAGCAAGGTAATTTTACGGTTTAGAACGCCGGGTTTGTGCTTCCGGCACGGTTAAGGCCCCGGAAGGGAATTCGGCTCCCCAGCCAAGGCGTTGGCTTGAGGTGTGTAACTTGCTATATCGAGGGTTGTTCTGCGGAGACTGGCTCCCCCGACGGAGATTGGCTCATTGAGCGACGATGAAAAACTCGACCAGCGCATCCAACTCGTGGCCTCGTCCAGCTTCGGACGGGACGTCGATGAATGGCGGCGCGGGCAGCAGGACCTGCCCAGCCGGTCGGAAGCCATCCGCCGGCTTGTCTATCTCGGTCTCCAGCACGAACAGGAACACCCCATGCGCATGATCACGGCGATCGTCCGGCCGCACCGCTATGAGGCTGTGCGTGAGGCGCTGATGAAGCTGGGCGTGTCGGGCATCACGGCGACGCAGGTGCAGGGCTTTGGCCGGCAGCGCGGGCAGACGGAATTCTATCGCGGCAACGAATACCAGGTGGCCGAAGTGCCGAAGATCAAGCTGGAGGTCGCGGTGTCGTCGGGCATGGCCGAGGCGGTGATCGAGGCGATCTCGAAGGCGGCCGGGTCTGGCAAGATCGGCGACGGAAAGATCTTTGTCTCGGGGCTCTCCGAAGTGGTGCGGATCCGCACGGGCGAGCGGGACGAGAAGGCGCTGGATTAGGGGAGGGGGGGACTAGGGGGAGAGAGGGAATAGGGAATGGGCAGTCGGGAATAGGGGTTGCGTGACCCCTACTCCCGACTGCCCATTCCCTACTGCCTCGCCTTCACAGCTGCCGCGGCTGTTTCTTCCGCTCTTTCGGCAGGATACGATCATCCGGGCCCGGGGGCTTGTCGCGGTTCACCAGCGTGACGAGGGCGCGCCAGAGAATCCAGAACGGGAGAACCGCGAGCGCGCCGAGCAGGAGCGGGATGCCGCCATTCTGCGCGGCCCAGGCAGCGATGTTGACGACGCCGTTGATGATCTGGCCGACGCCGCCGCCGAGCGTGAAATCGGGCGCGAAGGGATTGAAGCCGCCAGCCTGGAAAACAGCGCCGACCATCACGCAGACGATGACGAGACGCGTCCAGCCCTTCCAGCCGACATTGAACATGCGGCCGGAGAAGGAGACGGGGCGGCGACGGAGCCTTGGCTGATGATCGTCCGTCGAGTCCCAGAAGCGGTCGTCGCCCGTGGCGGGCTCGAACTTCACTTCGGTCACCTTTGCAGGGACGCCCGGTTCGGGCTCACTCTGTCGCGACTGGGACATCGGTCTACCTTTCGCCACGATCCGGCATCGCTGTGCGCGGAGGGAGTTACGGGGCTTTCCGAAACGCTATCAGTCTGTTGGCTCAAGTCCACGGGGCGGACGGTATTCTTCCGATGGTTCCTGCAGTTGTGAGACGTGCTCGGGCCATGGCTTCGTGATCGCGACCTGGTGGGGATAGGGGATGGTGATGCCGTTGCGATCAAACGCCAGCTTCACCGCGCGGATGGTGTCGCAGCGCGTATCCCACCAGTCCTTGTTGGAGACCCAGGCGCGGGCGCGGATGTCGACCGAGGAGGTGGCGAGGTCGACGACCTTCACCCAGATCGGCGGTTCGTCGCGCACGCGATGATCGGCGTGGAGGATGTCGGTGATGAGGCGCGTCGCCTTGTCGAGATCGTCGTCGTAGTCGATCGAGAACAGGAGATCGAGGCGGCGCAGGCTGCGTGCAGACGAGTTGACGATGACGTCTCCCCACGCCCTATCGTTGGTGATGACGACTTCGCGGTTGTCGAGCGTGTTCAAGACAGTGTGGAAGGGCGTGATGTCGGCGACCGTGCCGTCCTGTCCCGAGATGCGGACGACGTCGCCGATCTTGTAGGGGCGGAAGACGGCGATGACGACGCCGGCGGCGACGGCCTTCAGCGTGTCCTGCAGGGCGAGGGCAATGGCGAGGCCGGCCGCGCCGACAACGGCGATCAGCGAGGCCGTGTCGAAGCCGAACTGCTGGAGTGCGGCGATGAGGCCGATGGCGAAGGCGCCGAAGCGGACGAGGGCGCCGAGGAAGTTGAACAGCGTCTCGCTGCCATTGTGCGCCTTGCCGAGCTTCTGTCCGAAGCCACGCACACGCGAGCCAAGCCACGAGCCGAGGAACCAGACGCCGACGAGGATGGCGAAGCCACGCAGGGCCGCGACACCGAGCGCTTCGGCCTGTTCCAGCGGGAAGCCGAACATCAGGTTGGCGGCGAGCGCGAGGGCGACGAGGAAGAAGGCGGCGCGGAGCAGGCCGCCGAAGATGTCGACGATGATATGATCGGCCGTCTTCGGTTGGCCCTCGGCGACCTTGCCGTGGCGCAGGCCGGAGAGGCGGCCAGCGATGAATTTCAGCGCATGCGAAACGACGAAGCCGAGAATGTAGCCCACCAGCAGGACGACGGCCGACCACATCCATTTCTGCGAGGGTCCGTGGAAGTCCATGGCCCAGGCCTGGAACTGGTTGAACTGCTGCTGGAATTCCATGCGTGACTCGGCCTGTTCGGGTGTCTACCCGCTGACCTAATCCGGATTTGCGAATGACCCAAGGTCTTTGGGTGTCAGCCTGCGGAGGCGGTCTTCTTGTAGCAGCCCCAGTGGCTCTGCATCTTCAACGACCAGGCGAGGGCGGTGGCGAAGATCTGCGATTTCGCGTCGAGGATGCCGCCGTCGGCATAGGTGTTCCATTTGTCCTTCCAGGTCGGGACGGCGTACTGGAACAGGCCCGAATACGGGCCGACAGGATTGACCACGCCGGCGCGGCCGCCGGATTCGCACATCATCACGGCGTACATGCGGGCTTCGCTTTCGGGGTATTTGTGCTTGGCGCGGGCCTGGCCGATCCAGTCGCGGTATTGTTTCAGCGTGGCATCGGTAGCGGGCGCGCGCGGGTTGGTGGAGGCCGCGGGTGCGGCGGGCGCGGGCGTAGCGGCCGGGGTTGAGGGCTTCGACGAGGCGCAGGCGGCGAGGGCGAGCGACAGGCCGATGGCGAGCGCGATGTGGCGAAGCCTTGCGGGCGTCGCGCGGGAAAACGTCGAATATGACATTGCGTGTCTCTCCGGCCTTCTGCCGTCCCGCATGTAAACTAGCACGCGGCGGACGGCTGACAAAGCTGGGACGCAGCGCCGGGGTCTGCTACGAGTCGCGGATCGGGAGGCGCGTATGAAGTATCTGCGGATTGCGGGGATGATCGTCGGGGCGCTGTGCGTGCTGATGGGCGGCGTCTGGATATTCCAGGGCATCAACGTGATCCCGGGAAGCTTCATGACGGGCGACATCGACTGGTCGTATCGCGGCGGCGTGCTGGCGGTGGTGGGGCTGGTCGTGCTGTTCGTCTCCATGCGCAAGCCGCGTGCGAACGGCTCGTGAGCAGCGCGCAGGGGCGGGATCAGGTGGTCGATGGATCGACGGCGCGGCCTGCGCCATCGCGTGGGCTGGGCTCGGAGATCGTGCGCGGGATCAGCGCGGCTTACCTGAAGCTGGGCGGGTGGCGCGTTCATGGCGACTGGCCGCCGCTGGACAAGGCGGTGCTGGTGGCCGCGCCGCACACGTCGAATTGGGATGGGCTGAACATGCTGGCGGCTGCGGGATACTATCGCGTGAAGCTGCGGTGGATGGGCAAGGCGAGCCTGACGCGCGGACCGTTCGGATGGCTGATCAAGGCGCTCGGCTGCGTGCCGATCGACCGGTCGCAGAGCAATGATGTGGTGCGCGCGATGGCGGATGCGTTTGCCGCTTCGAAAGGGATGCTGCTGGCTATTCCGCCCGAGGGGACGCGCAGCGCTGTGCGGGAGTGGAAGAGCGGCTTCTATCACATCGCGGTGGCGGCGGGCGTGCCGATCCTGCTGACGGTGCTCGACTATGGAACCAAGCGCATCCGGCTGGCGGCGGTGTTCTATCCGAGTGGGGATTATGAGGCGGACCTGCCGCTCATTCGCGCGCACTATGCGGACGCGAAGGGGAAGCGGCGCGAGAAGTTTGTGGCGTGACTCCTCTACCGTTCCAGCATCGCTTCCAGCGTTTCGATGCGGTCGGCTTCGGCTGAGGGTTTGTCCCAGCGGATGCGGTGGATGCGGGGGAAGCGCATGGCGAGGCCGGAGCGGTGGCGGGGTGAGCGCTGGAGGCCTTCGAAGGCGACTTCGAGCACGAGGCCCTGATCCTTGTTGGCGGTGACGGTGCGGACGGGGCCGTAGCGGTCGCGCTCGTTCTCGCGGACGTATTTGTCGAGCAGGGTGAGCTCCTCGTCGGTGAAGCCGAAATAGGCCTTGCCGACAGGCGTGAGTTCTTCGCGCGGCTCGCCAGCCTCGTCCTTGAGCGTGCGCCAGACGCCGAAGGTGAAATCGGAATAGAGGCCGGAGCGTTTGCCGTGGCCGCGCTGGGCATACATCAGCACGGCGTCGATCAGGTGCGGGTCGCGCTTCCACTTGTACCACTGGCCGGCGGGCCGGCCGGCGACATAGGGTGCATCCCAGCGCTTCAGCATCAGGCCCTCGATCTCGGGCGTGGGCGGATTGCGGCGGAGGTCCTGCAGGCCGATCGCGTCTTCGAAGCGGACGAGGGGTGAGAGGTCGATGCGCGGATTGTTGAGCGTGACGATGAAGCGTTCGAGGCGTTTGCGGCGCCGGGCGAAGGGCAATGGGCGGAGGTCTTCGCCGTTTTCCTGCATGATGTCGTAGGCGCGCAGGAAGGCCGGGCGCTCGGCCATCTGCTTTGGTGTCACGGTCTTGCGGTTGAGGCGTTGCTGCAGCTCGTTGAACGAGGCGACGCCGCCGATGGGGGAGCGGATGAGAAGCTCGCCATCGAGGGCGGCGTTGAAGTCTGCGGCTTCGAGAATGTCGGGGAAGGCTTTCGAGATGTCGTCGCCATTGCGGGTGTAGAGGCGGCGGACGCCATTGTCGGCGGCTAGTTGCACGCGGACGCCATCCCATTTCCATTCGGCGGCGAAGTCTGCGGGGGAGATCAGGTTGGGGTCGATGTCGGCATCGGCGATGCGCTCGGACTTGTCGAGCAGCGGATGGGCCAGCATGGGCAGGCGGAAGGGGGCGAGGGCGGAGGCGACGGGCTTTGGCGCGCGGCCTTCGAGCCAGGCGAGCAGGTCGAGATAGGGCGGGCTGAGGCCGTGCCAGAGTTCCTCGATCTCGGAGACGTCGACCTTGCCGAAATCGGCAAGCGCTTGGCGGGCGAGGCGCGCGGAGACGCCGATGCGCAGGCCGCCGGTGACCAGCTTGAGCAGCGCCCAGCGACCGGCGGAATCCAGCGCATCAAGCCAGCCTTCCACCAGCAGCAGACCCTGCGCCTTGGTGGACTCCGTCAACGTCTCGACGATCTCGTTGAGGGCAGGCGCACGGTTGGCGCCGGGACGCTGGGGCCAGATCAGCGAGATAGTTTCGGCGAGGTCGCCCACATAATCGTAGGACAGGGCGAACAGCACGGGATCGGTGCGATCCTTGACCAGTTCGCGCAGGGCGGCGGGTTTGACCGAGGCAATGTCCAGATCGCCGGTGATCGCCGCGATGGCCCAGCCGCGCGAGGGATCGGGCGTGTGGCGCAGGTAGTCGGTGATCAGCTGGAGCTTCGCATTGCGCGACGGCGTGAGCACCAGCCTTTCAAGAAGCGCGGCGAAGGACTGCATCCGCAAACATATAGGGCGCCCGTGCAGCATGTGCACGGGCGCTCCATGATGTTCCTGGGCGGGGTCCGCCCCCGGGGACGGCTAGATTAGTTGACCGCCGGCGACGGCGGCAGGTTCGGATTCAGGCCGCTGTCGGCCGGCGCCGGGAAGGGTGGTGTTGCAAGAAAGCGCGCCAGTTTCTTCATCAAACATGCTGGACGCAATGCGAGTCCAGACTAGCCATGTGCCGCGTGCGTGAGGCTCGCGCGAGAGGGGATGAACGCGTCGTTCGAGCGCGCCGCTGCTGACGAGAAGTCTGGAACTCAGCTACAGCAGTAGCATCACTGCGAGGCAGGTGATTGCGAGTCGCGGCCGTAGACGCGCGCTTCGACCAGGTCGAGATCATAGCAGTAGAGGCCTGCCGGATGGGCTTCATCAATCTCGCGGTAGGACGGCGTGCCTGTCGGGCGCGCCGCTGGAATATATGAGCCGCTCTTGGTGCGATAGTTTGTGCAGATGATGACGCGCTTGGCGGATGCGGCTTTATAGGTGATCTCGCCGACCGCGGGTGTGTCACTGTTGGTCACGCCCATGTCGGGCTCGCCCCAGTTGATGTCGCCGCAGGTGGCTGTGTTGTAGTTTGCCCGGCCGGCCGCTGGACGCGTCGACGCAGCGGCCTCGATCGAAGCTGGCGCCGCGCCGGCGCCGTCGAAAGCGCACTGGACGACCTCAACGAGCGTTTTGACCTTGCTGTGGACAATGTCGTCCATCCGCCTTGCGCGCGCGTCCCCCGGCCCGCCAACGATGACGAAGCCTGCGATCGCAGCAGCCAGTGCTATGCCGCCACCTGCGAGCGCCAAGACAGGCCCGAGATTACGCTGTCTGGTCATGCGTATCGCCTTCCTCGGCGTCGCGGATGAAGTAGAAGAACACGCCGCCGGCGAGGGCTGCCACGACCAGCAGCTTCAGCAGCAGGCGGGTTGAGAGATCGCCGTTGAGGAAGCTGTAGACGAGGCTGATGGCATCCCCGATCAGTGTGCAGGCGGCGATGGTGAGCGTGATGTAGGTCAGCCATTTGCGGACGCGGCTGCGCTGCATGGCAGGGTTGTTGCGGCGCTGCTTGCGAATGTTGAGTGCGAGCCAGCCGAACAGCGGTCCGCCGACGACGAGGCCGGCGATGGCCTGGCGGATCTGCGTTTCGCGCGCGACAAAGAAGTAGCCGCCATAGTCGTTGTCCAGTTCGTCCGCGATGGCTGAGTCGATGAGGGCAAACAGCAGCGAGCCGAGGTTCCACGCGACGACGCCCAGCAGAATGAACAGGACGAGGTAGAGGAACGCCTCGCGGGCGGAAACGTAGGCGCGGGGCTTTGGCACGGCGAGGCCGAGATCGGTCTCGGCGTAGTCACCCAGCGCGGCGGTGACTTCCTTCTCGGTCCAGCCGGCGGCGATGAGCGCGGAGGAGATGCGTTCGCGCTTCTCCCCGCGATTGAGCGCCTCGCGAATGAAGAGGTCCAGCGTCTGGTTTGCCACGATGCATCCCCCCGGTTGCGGTTGAAGTTACGCTGTCGCCGCGCGTTCAGCGCCACGGATGTCCTGCTCGACGCCCGGCTGGGCGCGGAACACCATCATGTTGCGCGCTGTCGCCGTGTAGGCCGGCCAGTCACCAACTTTCGGATTGGACGGATTGCCGGTCTTGGCGAAGGCGAGCCAGCTTTCCGACATCTGGTCGGCAATGGCCTGCGCTTCCGGGCCGGTGCCTGACATGCTCTCCGACTTCGCGACGTTGTCGAACACCATGCCGATGTCGAGCGCGTGGGGGACGTAGCGCTTGCCGCCCATGACGGGTGTCGTCCAGTCGAGGTGATAGAAGAAGACGGGCGCAGCGCCCTGCGCGGCCTTGCGATCTGCGATTGTCACGCTGCCGCGCATGAAGCGGCCATCGGCGCCGGCCATGAAGTAAAGCTCGGGCGCTTCGATGTTCGGATAGTTCTGGCGGTAGAGGGCGATGATCTTCTTCGGGTCCTTACCCTTGAACTGTTTCTGGATGGCGGCGGGCAGCGTTTCCCAGGTGAGGTCGAACAGGGCCGGGTCGCGCGGGCCGTCGAGCGAGGTGCCCTCGGTGCGGTTGGAGCCGATGAGCAGCGGCACGTCCGCCGATTGCGGCGGGCCATCGGGGTCGAACGGGTGGCGGTTGATCGAGACGCCGGTGACCACCGGGCCGGAACCGGCGACGACATTGCCTTCTGCGGCGGCCTGAATGTCGGCGATCGGCTTCGTGAGAATTTCGGCGATGGTGTCTTTCGTCAGGCCTAGCTTCTTGACGACTTCATCGGCGGCCTGTGCAGAGGCTTCCTTCGTCGCGTGCATGATGCGCGGGCCGGACTGGACGACGGCGCGGTGGAACAGGCCCTTGGCCTTGTCCATCGCCATCAGCGTGCAGACTTTCGAGCCGCCACCGGATTCACCGAAGATGAGCACGTTCGACGGATCGCCGCCGAAGGCCTCGATATTGTCGCGCACCCATTCGAGCGAGTGGACCATGTCGAGTGCGCCGACCGCGCCGGAGTCCGCGAACTGGTCGCCATAGGCGGCGAGGTTGAGATAGCCGAACTGGTTGAGGCGGTGGTTGGTGGTGACGACCACAACGTCGCCGCGTTTGGCGAGGCGCACGCCGTCATAGGCATAAGACGAGCCGGAGCCGGTGCTAAAGCCGCCGCCGTGGAACCAGACGAGCACGGGGCGCTTCTTGCCATCCGCCGCCGGCGTCCAGACGTTGAGGAAGAGGCAGTCTTCGCTTGCAGGCAGTGGCGGGTTCGGGCGCCACGAGGCGAACAGGCCGCCGCCATCGCCGGAGGCAGGCTGCGGCGCGGAGTTGGCGTAGCCGAGCGCATCCTTCACATCGGTCCACGGTTCGGGCGCTTTCGGCGGCTGGAAGCGCGTGGTGGCTGTGTCGGCGCCGTAGCGCACGCCCTTGAAGACGGCGATGCCATCTTCGAGCGCGCCTTTGACGCTGCCATGCTTCGTGGCGACGACGGGATTGGGATCGGGCGCGGCAACAATCGGTTCGACCGGTTTGTTATCGCACGCGGCGAGCGCGCCGCCGGCCGCGGTCACCGCGATGACGGCGGCGGATGCTTTCAGCATGGCCCGGCGCGAGGCGGACGGAAGCGTGGTCATTGATCTCTCTCCCTGGGCCCCGGATCTTTGTCCGGATTCCATTGCGGAGCGTAGGGCGAGACGCATAATGCGTCCAGCAATGACAGCTGAGGTTCCGGTTGGACTGCGGCGGGCAAGGGGCCCGGCGCGCCCGGACATGGGGATTGAGATGGCCGACCGCGCTCCGCCTGAGGGTTTCCAGCCCCATTTCCGCAAATCGCCGCTGACCGATCCGTGGGAACCGCTCTATTCGAAGGTGCTGCCGGACAGGGTGGTGATCGGGCTTTACGTCCGTGAGCCGCACACCAACTCACGCGGCATGCTGCACGGCGGGCTGATCGTGGCGCTTGCGGATAATGCGATGGGGTTGAGCTGTGGGCAGGTTCTCGCGGGGGCTGATCGCAAGCCGGCGGGCGGGCTGGTGACCGTCTCCATGGCGGCCGACTTCATTGGCGCGGCGAAGCTGGGCCAGTGGGTTGAGGTCGACACGCAGTATGTGAAGACCGGCAAGACGCTGTGCTTCGCGCAGGCGTTCGTGACGGCGGATGGCGAGGTGATCGCGCGGGCGGATGCGCGGTTCAAGGCGATGTAGCTACTGGCCCCAGCCGCGCGAGGATTGCTGCAGGATCATGATCTTCTGCCAGATCTTGCGCGAGAGGCTGGTGGTCAGGTCTTCGATCTCGTTCACGGCCTCGATGATCACCGGATCGCGCATGTCCTGCATGTAGAGCGCGGCCAGCTTGCCGGTGAGCGACAGCATCTCGCTGCAATAGTCGAGATACCGGATCAGCTCGAACTCGGTCATGTCGTGGACTTGCGACGAGGCGGTGGAGGAGTAGCCCTTCCACAGCTGCGTCGGGTCTTTCGTGAGCTGGTGCATGTCGACGACGTGGGCGATCGAGCGTAGCTCGTGCAGGTCGTTCAATACGGCGCGGCGGCGCCAGCGGCTTTCAAGGTTAAGCAGGAACCAGCTCGCCGCGCCCGACAGCGCGATGGTGTTCACCGCCGCATCGACACCCTGCAGGACGTTCGACACCTCGCGGCCGAACTCCAGCCCCATGATGGTCATGCCGAAGGCGAAGGCGAGCAGGCCAAGAGCGCCCAGGGCAATCGCGACGCCGACCCCGATGCGGAGCCAGATGTTGGGCCGGGCGACATAGGACAGCTTGCGCTTGTCCTCCCGCGCGATCTCGAGCAGCTGCTTGCACAGGTTGGCGAGGCCGCGGTTGGGAAAACGCTCCTGTATGCGCTGGTGGAGGGTCTCCAGCGTCGCTTCGATACGGTCGGCGTTGAGTGAACGGTAAGGCATTGAACGACAGTAATGCCGGGAGTTTCGCGCTTCTGAAAGGGGGCGCGCTTGGAAGTTGTGCGAACCGGCGCTATTCGCCCGCCTCGTCCTCATACCCGACCAGATGCAGCGGCCGGGCCTTGCGGCCTTCCAGCTCCGCCCAGCGGGCCAGCGCATCGTCGCGGCCATGCGTGACCCAGAGCTCGTCCGGGTTCACGTCACGGACGGTTTGCGTGAGCTCGTCCCAGTCAGCGTGGTCGGAGAGGATCAGGGGCAGCTCGATGCCGCTGGCCTTGGCGCGCTGGCGGATGTTCATCCAGCCGGAGGCAAATGCGATCACCGGGTCGGGGAAGCGCTCGGCCCAGGGCGTGCCGGTGGCGGAGGGTGGGCAGATGATGATCTTGCCCGCGAACTTCGCGCTCTCCTTGCGCTGGCCTTTTTCCAGCGTGGCCGGTTCCAGCGATCCCAGATCGACGCCCAGCCGCTGGTACATGTCGCACAGCGCCTTCATGGCGCCGTGGATGTAGATGGTGTCTTGGTAGCCCGCATCGCGCAGCTCGCGGATCACGCGCTGGGCCTTGCCGAAAGCATAGGCGCCAACAAGGTGAGCGCGGTCCGGGAAGGCGCGGATGGAGGCCAGAAGCTTCGCCACCTCGCCCGCGCTGTCCGGATGGCGGAACACGGGCAGCGCGAACGTGGCTTCCGAGATGAAGATGTTGCACGGCACGACTTCGAACAGCGCGCAGGTCGGGTCATGCCGGCGCTTGTAGTCGCCGGTGCAGACCATGCAGAGGCCCTTCCACCTCACCTCCACCTGCGCCGAGCCGATGACGTGGCCCGCGGGGTGAAGTGTCACCCGAACATCGCCGATGCTGGTCGTCTCGCCATAGCGGGCGGACTGGCGCGCCTGCGTGAATTCCTGGCCATAGCGCGTGGCCATTGCCTCGATCGTTTCTGGCGTGGCGAGCACGGCGCCATGGCCGGCGCGGGCGTGGTCCGAATGCCCATGGGTAACGACGGCGCGATCTACCCCGCCACGCACAGGGTCGATGTAGAAGTCCCCCGGCGGGCAATAGAGGCCCTTCGGCGTTGGGCAAAGAAGGTCTTCGGGGCGGATCATCGTTGGAGATATGTGGCGTGCGGGGCGGCGTGTCAGGGGGGAAACTCAGTCGATGCGCACGGAGTTCATATAAATCTGCCAATCCGCGTCCACCTTCTGGATTTCGGGCTTCTCGCCATGGCCGGTGGACTGCACTTCAACGACCAGCGATTCCGAACCGGGCATTTCAAATTTCGTGCAGGTGATTTCAGGCGGCCCGGCTGTTCGCCCGCAATTCTTGACCGATGCGAATGCGGTAAGGGGTGTTTCCAGAACCGCAGTCCGGCATTCCGGATCGCTTGCGTAGCAATTGACAGTGAGCTTCTGCGGCGAGTTGGAGGCTTCCCGGAGAGCGCGCTCGTAAAGGCGCGCTGCCCATAATGCATAGTCCTCGCTTTCCGCAACAAAGAAGCGGGACTCGTAAGGATTGAACTTGCTGCAGATCGCCTGGAATTTTTCGGTCTGTTCGAGTGTCAGCTCTCCATCTGGTGCTGTCGGCGCTTCGGGCGCATAGCGATAGCGAGATTGCGCCCGGATGCCGGATACGCGCGTCGGCGTGTTGGCGTCCGGCTTTTCCGGGCTGGCGACCGCGAATTCGAAGCTCACCAGGTCGGCGCGGCATATCTGCGGCGTTAAAGTCGCGCGTGCGGTTGTCCAGAACAGAATCTCGTCGAGCGGGGTGACCGGGTGTTTGGCGGGATAGGCCGGCGGTATGACGCTTAGGATGTTCCCTAGCTGGCCCACCACGCGGCGGATGACAGCGGTCTCCGGCAGCGCGCGGCTCTCGATCTTGCTGATCGGTCGCGTGCTCGGAACCATCAACGTATCGCAGGCGCTGGCTGCAGAGCCCGCGATAATGATGCATGCGGCGATCAGAGCTGATTTCACGATGCCCCCCAAATTCTTGCGAGAGCGTCTGACATTGGGCGGCAAGGTCAACCGGGCTGCGATCTTCATCCCGAAAAAAGTGATCGCCCAAGTGCTCCAATACCTGGTCCCGCGCGTATCATGGTCATGAAACAGCTGGTCCGCGCCCTCGCCCTGTCGTTCGCCATCGCAACAACGGGCTGCATCACCTCATCAGGCCCCGGCGGCGGGCCGCCGCCCGTGGCCACCGTCGATTTCGCGCGGCTCTACACCGGCGACTGGCACGAGATCGCCTTCCGGCCCAACTGGGCCACCGAAGGCTGCGTCGCCGGGCTCACCCGTTACACGGCGAAGGACAAGGCCAATGAGGTGGGCGTGCGTGACTCGTGTCACGAGAAGACGCTGGATGGCAAAGAGAAGGTCATCGAAGGCACGGGCCACATTCTCGATCCGGGGACCAACGCAAAAATCCGCGTCGATTATTTCCCGTTCGTGAGTCGCGAAACGTGGGTGGTGGCGCTGGCGACTGACTACAGCTGGTTCATCACCTCGACGCCGGATTTTGGCGAAGTGAACATCTTCACCCGCAATCCGCAGCCGGGCGAGGCGCTGCTCGCCGAGCTGACCGCGAAGATCAAGGCGTGGGGTTATGATACCACACTGCTGGTCTTCCCGCCGCAGCCCGCGAAGTAAGCGCATCGATTCGCGCCACGCGCGTGTGTCGTTGGCGTCGCTGGGTTAAGGTTACGGCATTGCGGCCGACCTTGCCTGCCTCTGCCTTGAGTTTTCCCCAAATTGCCCGATCTATGCAGCCAACCCGAAACGGGTACGGCAGCTGAAGGGACGGGCATGCCAAGTGCTTTCGAGGCCGCGCAGCGGATGATCGCGGCGATGCTCGCCGGCCGGTCGACGGCGGAGCTTGCGCAACGCACACGCCCCGACACCACGACGCCGCTGAAGCCGTGGATCAGACCGGCCAAACACCTGGAGCCAACCTTCACGGCGGCGAACTGGAAAGTGCTGCTCGGCAATTCCGGCGCCAGCGAAGCCGACAAGGCGGAGCTCTATGACGCGAAGGCGCAGGAGCAGCTCGAAGGTTACGAGCGCAATATCGAGAACTATATCGGCACGCTGCGCATCCCTGTGGGTGTGGTCGGGCCGCTGCGGGTGAACGGCATCTTTGCGAAGGGCGACTACTACGTGCCGCTGGCGACGAGCGAGGCGGCGCTGGTGGCCAGCTATGGGCGCGGGGCGCGGCTGATCTCAAGCGTTGGCGGCGCGACGACGGGGACGCTGGCGGAGGCGGTGCATCGTTCGCCGGGGTTTGCGTTTGCCTCGACCACCGAGGCCGGGTTGTTCGTGGCGTGGATATGCCAGAATTTCGAGATGCTGAAGGCGACGGCGGAAACCACCACGCGCCATGGCAAGCTGGTGGAGATGAGCCCGCACGTCGAGGGCGATCACGTCTATCTCGTGTTCAGCTATACGACGGGCGATGCCGCCGGACAGAACATGGTGACGATCGCCACAGAGGCCGTCTGCCGCGCGATCGAGGCGCAGTCTCCCATCAAGCCGCTCTACTGGTTTGTTGAGGCTAACTTCTCCGGTGACAAGAAGGCGTCGGCCATGTCCTTCGTCGGCGTGCGCGGGCGGAAGGTGACGGCTTCGGTTGAGCTGGATGGCGAGGATGTGCGCAAGCAGTTGCACACCACGCCGCAGCGGATGGAGCAGTACTGGCGCATGTCTGCGCTGGGCGGCGTGATGTCGGGCTCGATCGGCGTTCAGGGACACTATGCCAACGGCCTGGCGGCGCTCTATCTCGCGACAGGACAGGACGCCGCCTGCGTGGCAGAAAGCGCTGTTGGTGTGACGCGCATCGAGCTGCGCGAGGGCGACAGGCTGTTCGTCTCCGTAACGCTGCCGAACATCATTGTCGGCACGGTCGGCGGCGGCACGAACCTGCCGACCCAATCCGCCGGGCTCAACATTCTCGGTCTCAAGGGCGCCGGCAACGCGCGGGCATTTGCCGAAGTCTGCGCGGCGGTGTGTCTCGCAGGTGAGCTGTCGATCATCGGGGCATTGTGCGCGCACGAGTTCGCCAGCGCACACAAGAACCTGGCGCGGGGCAAGGCGTGAGCGAAGCCGCCTCACCTCCGCTCCGCAAGGATGCGCGCCAGCTCGGCGCACGCCTCTGGGAGTATCAGGCTGAACGCTTCCCCGTGTTCAAGCACGGCGCGCTGATCGCCGCATTTGGCGCCTCGGCGGTCTGCCTGTCGGCCATCCTGCGCGGCGGCGCTGCCGGATGGCCGGCGCCGAACCCGCTGTCGATCTTTGTCGCGATCGCGGTGCTGTTTGGCTTCTTCTTCCAGCTGCGCGTGGCGGACGAGCACAAGGACAATGAGGAGGACACGAAATTCCGCCCCGAACGTCCCGTGCCGCGCGGGCTGGTGACGCTGGCTGAGCTTCGCGCTGTGGCCATCGGCGTGGCCGTGTCGCAGGTGGCGCTGACCGTGTGGCTGGACTGGCGCCTGCTTGGGCCGCTGTTGCTGGTCTGGGTCTGGATGGCGGTGATGACGAAGGAGTTCTTCGTGCCCGTCTGGCTCAAGAAGCACCCACTGGTCTACATGATCAGCCACATGGCGATCATGCCGCTGATCGACCTCTATGCGACGGCGTGCGACTGGCTTCCGCATGGCGACGGCGGCCATCAAGGCTTCGGCCTGACGCTCGGCGCCTTCCTGTTGCTCTCGCTGGTCAACGGCTCGGTGATCGAGATCGCGCGGAAATGCTGGGCGCCGGATCAGGAACGGGAAGGCGTCGAGACGTATTCGAAGCTGTGGGGGCCGGGGCGTTCTGGGATTGCGGTGCTGTGCGTCGTGCTCGCGGGCTTTGCATTGGCGGCGTTCATCACGGCGCGCTCCGGCACGGGGATCTGGATGCTTGGCGGGCTGGCCTTGGTGTCCGCTTGGTGCGCCTGGTGCGCAATTGACTACGCGGGCACGCCAACGACGAAGACATCCAAGGCGCTGGAAACCGGCAGCGGCGTGTTCGTGCTGACGAATTACCTGCTGCTGGGTGTTCTTCCGATGCTGCCGGTCATGCTCCATGCGTTCGTGAACCAGCTTTTCTCGGGTCTCTAATGACGGGCAACTCCTTCATTCTGACCGGCGAACCCGCGATGTTCGCCAACGCCGCCGGGGGAAAGGGCGCCGCGCTGGCGAAGCTGGCGGCGACATTCCCCGTGCCGGCGTTCTTCGTGATTGCAGCGGAGGCTTTCGACGACAACGGCCTGAAAGCTGAAGCGCGCGCAAGTGTGAATGAGGGGATAACGCGGTTGGGCAGGGGAGGGCGCTTTGCCGTGCGCTCCTCCGGCCGCGAGGAAGATGGCGCGGACAGCGCCCACGCCGGACAGTTCGAGACGGAACTGAATGTCGCGGCAGACGGCGTGGCCGCCGCCGCGCATCGCGTCTGGCAATCAGGCTTCAGCGAGACGCTGGCGGCGTATCGCCGCGCGAAAGGGCTCTCCGGCGCGCCTCAACCGCCGGCTGTCATTGTTCAGGTGATGGTTGAAGCACGCGCTGCGGGCGTCGCCTTTTCCGCTGATCCTGTCACGGGCGATCGCGACGTTGTCGTGATCAGCGCAATTGCAGGATTGGCGGACAAGCTGGCCGGCGGCGAGGCAGATGGCGACAGCTATCGCGTCGCCGTGAATGGCGGAACGATCGAGGCGGAACGGGTTGGCGATGAGTTCGTGCTGTCCGAAGCGGAGCGTTCGCAAGTCGCCGCTATGGCGCGGCGGGCGGCAGAGTATTTCGGGTCGCCGCAGGACATCGAATGGGCGTTCGATGGCGCGGGCCTGCACATACTGCAATCGCGGCCCATAACGACGCTGGCAAAAGCGAGCGACGACGACATCACGATCTGGGATAACTCCAACATCGTCGAGAGCTATCCGGGCGTCACCTCGCCGCTGACCTTCTCGTTCGCGCGCTACGTCTACAGCCATGTCTACCAGGCGTTCGCGCGCCTGATGGGCGTGCCAGGGAAGAATGTGGAGGAACACCGCGCGGTGTTCGAGAACATGCTCGGGCGCGTGGACGGGCGGGTCTACTACAACCTGCTGAACTGGTATCGCGGGCTGGCGCTGTTTCCGGGCTTCAAGGCCAATCGCGCGTTCATGGAAGGCATGATGGGCGTCTCCGAAGCGTTGCCGCAGGAGATGGCGGATCGCATCGCGCCGCCGACAACCGATGGCGGCGAGAAGTTCGTTGATAACCTGAAGTTTGCGCGCGTTGGCCTCGGCCTGATCTGGCATCAGGTTCGGATTGAAGTGACCATCCGGGAATTCTACGAACGCCTTAACGACGCTCTGGCCCGGCCCGATAAGGAGATCGATGCGATGCCAGCCGTGGCGCTGGCGGCGGAATATCGCCTGCTGGAGCGGAGGCTGCTGGCGAAGTGGGATGCGCCGCTCGTGAACGACTTCCTCTGCATGATCGCATTCGGTGCGGCGCAGAAATCGATGACCAGCTGGGCGGGCGATGATGGCCTCGCCTTCCTGTCGAACATGCTGATCGGCCAAGGCGACATTGTCTCGGCCGAACCCGCCCGGATGATCCGCGAAATGGGCGCCGTGGTGCGCGGCAAGCCGGAGGTCATCAGTCGCCTGGGTGCGGGCGATGTGGCCGCTGTGAATGCGTTCCCGGATCTGCGCGATGCCTTCGATCGCTACATCGCGAAGTTCGGCGACCGCTGTACGCAGGAGCTGAAGCTCGAAAGCCGGACACTGCATGAAGACCCCGCGCAGGTGCTGAAGGCCATCGCGGCGGCAGCCGTCACGCGCGAGGGCGTGCGGACCGAAGAAGCGCCGAAGGATCTTCATCTGCTGGTTGAAGATCCGCTGAAGCGGATGCTGGGCCGCTGGCTGATGAGCTGGGCCAAAGCGCGGGTGCGCGACCGGGAGAACCTCCGCTTCGAACGCACACGCCTGTTCGGCCGCGTGCGCCGCATCTTCCTGGCCTTCGGCGCGCGCTTGACGGAAGCTGGCGTGCTGGATGACCGACGGGATGTGTTCAACCTCACCGTCGAGGAACTGCTTGGCGCAGTTGAGGGCGCGGCGATCACAGCTGACCTGCGCGCGCTGTCGCGGATGCGCGCGGCGGAATGGAAAGCGCAGCTGGCGCGGCCCGATCCGCCCGAACGGTTCAGCGTCTCCGGCGTGCACATCTCCGGCGTCGCCGGTCTCTCGGCGCAGGCGGTAGCGGCGGATACAGGCGGCGAGACGCGCAAGGGCCTTGCCTGCTGCAAGGGCATTGTCACGGCCAAGGTGCGCGTGATTGAGGACCCGCGCGTGGAAGCGCTCGCGCCCGGTGAGATACTTGTGGCGCGCCACACCGATCCGGGCTGGATTGCTGTGTTCGCCAACGCCGCAGGCGTGATTGCGGAGCGGGGCTCCCTCCTCTCGCACTCGGCCATCGTGGCGCGGGAGATGGGCGTGCCGTGCGTCGTCTCGCTGAAGGGCGTGACGCAGTGGCTGAAGACGGGGGATACGGTGCGGCTGGACGGCGGGGCCGGAACGGTCGAGCGGATAACGGGGCAAACCGGGTAGTCATGGCCGAAACGGATATCGCCAAGCGCGCAAGCTTCGACATCATCCGCTATGCGCAGGCATGGGAGGATGCGGACATCCTCGTTGCCGCGCTGCGCCCGAAGGCGGGCGACACGGTGGTGTCGATCGCCTCCGCCGGGGACAATGCGTTTGCGCTGCTGGCCGAGGGGGCCGAGCGCGTGATCGCTGTTGATCTCAACCCGGTCCAGCTCGCCTGCGTGCGGGTGCGCGTGGCCATGTACACGACGCACACGCACGAGGAATTTCTCGAGCTGATGGGGTCACGGCCGTCGGGCCGCCGTGCGCACCTCCTGGAACAGGTCGCCGCGCACCTGTCGCCGGAGGACCAGGCGTTCTGGGCCGCGCTGAAGGACGAGGTCGTGAAGCACGGCGTCGGCGGCGTCGGCAAGTTCGAGCGTTACTTCAGGATTTTCCGCCAGTGGGTCCTGCCGTTCATCCACAACAGTGCCACGATCGAAAGCCTGCTCCGCCCGCGCGATGCGGCGGCGCGGCTCGCTTTCTACGACAAGAGCTGGAACATCTGGGGCTGGCGCATGATGGTGCGCGTGTTCTTCTCGCGCTTCGTCATGGGGCGGCTTGGGCGCGACCCCGCCTTCTTCGATCATGTCGAAGGCGGCCCCTCCGCACAGGTCGCGCGCCTCACGCGCAAGGCGCTGGTCGAGCAGGACCCGTCCGTAAACCCCTACCTGCACTGGATCCTCACCGGCGAGCACGGCGAGGCGCTTCCCCGCGCGCTCGCGGCTGAACGCCACGAGATCATTCGCGAGCGTATCGACCGGCTGGATGTCCGGCTCTGCACGGTGGAGACGCTGGCCGAGGAAGGCGTGAAGGCCGATGCCTTCAACCTCTCCGACATTTTCGAATACATGTCGCCAGAGGCGCATGAGAAAGCCTACGGCACGATCCTCGCCGCCTCACGCCCCGGCGCGCGCATCGCCTACTGGAACATGATGGCCCCGCGCCGCGTGCCCGCATCCATGGCGTCACGCGTCACAACCAACGCCGAGCTGGAAGCCAAGCTGAAGCCGCTCGACAAGGCGTTCTTCTATTCGGACTTCGTGGTCGAGGAAGTCACTTGAACGACGCGCTGATCAGCGCAGGCAAGATCGGCGGATCGGTGATCCTGCTGGCCGCCGTGCTGTTCGCCGTCTCCCGCCTGTCCGGTCTGGCCAAGGCCGATCCGGAAGTGCGTCGCAAGCTGATCCACATCAGTCTGGGGGTCTACTGCCTCACCTTCCCCTATGTGTTCGCCCATGCATGGGAAGTACTGGCGACCTGCGGCCTCGCGCTCGTGGTGTTCGCGCTGGCGCGCGGCGCAATGCGGAAGACGCTGGGCGACGGCCTGCATGCGGTGAACCGCGACTCCTATGGCGAGATCCTGTTCGCGGTCTCCGTGGCGCTGCTGTTTTGGTTGAAGGACGGCCACTTCATCTCCAACACCATGCATCACAAGCTCGCCCCCGGGCCGGTGCTGTATATCCTGCCGATCCTGATCCTGACGCTGTGCGATGCGGCGAGCGCGCTGGTGGGGTCGCGCTATGGGCGGCGGGTGTTCCAGATCGAGGAAGGCAAGAAGAGCGTTGAGGGCGTGGTCGTGTTCGCGGTGACAGCCTGGTTGCTGTCGCTGATCTGCTTCCTGCTGTTCACCGAGATCGGGCGCGGCGAGGCCGTGTTGCTCGCCTTCATCACGGCGGTGTTCGGCGCGCTGCTGGAGGCGGCAAGCTGGCGCGGGCTGGATAACCTGTTCATCCCGCTGGGACTCTACTTCCTGCTGGCGAATCTGATCTCGGCGGGCGCGGGCGGTCTGGCGACGCTGGCCGGCATGTTCCTGATCGTCCTGGTGGCGCTGCTTTACGTCACGCGGCATCGCGCGGGCGAGGACCGCCATTTCCTTGCCGTCGGATCAACCCTGTTCTTCTGCATCGCCATCTTCGCCGAACCGCCCAGCGTCATCATGCCGGGAATCGCCGTGGCTGCGTATTTCGCGGCGATCAGCATCCGCAAGCCCGAACGCCCGCCTTATGATGCGCTAAACCTGCTGCTGGTGATCCTCGCCGTGGCGCTATTCTATTTCGTAGTCAGCAACGCCGCGCGCATGGATACCATCCACGGTTTCAACCTGTCGTTCGCGGGGCTCGCGGCCGGCATCGCCGCGCGGTTTGCAAAATCCGCTTGGCGCGTAAGCATCGCCGTGTTGATCGCATGGGCCGCGATGTCGATACGAACGTACTGGTCCGAAGGCCAGAGCGAGCCCGCGCTGGTGTTCACGTTGGTCGGGCTGGGCGGCATCATCGTGCTGGCGATCGCGGGATGGATCCTGCGCCGGCGCGACTATGATCGCCCGTGGATGATGCTGGGAGGGTTGAGCATGGCCATCGGTCTCGCTGCGCTGCCGCTGTCGCCACCATGACAGATCGCGTCACCCTGCCGGGCGCAAGCCTCACGCTCTTCCGCGATGCGCCGTCGCTGCACGGCAAACGCACGGCCGCGCTGGGCGAATTTGCCTGCGAGACGGCCGAAGCAGGCGCGCAGGCGATCCGCGAAGCGCTGGCGCTGCTGAGGGCCGAAGGTTTCGAAGCTGCGCTCGGCCCGATGGACGGCAACACCTGGGCGAAGCACCGGCTGGTGATCGAAAGCGATGGCCGCCCGTCTTTCCTGATGGAACCGCAGAACCCGCCGCACTTTGTCGAGGCGTTCGAACAGTCAGGCCTCAAGATCGTCTCGCGCTACCTGTCCGCAGTCCGGTCCGCCGATGTGCTGGACAGCCAGACGGTCGTACCCGGGCTAGCAATCCGCCAGTTCGATCCGGCGCGCGCCGAGGCGGAACTCACCCGCGTTCATGCGCTGTCGCTCGAAGCGTTCGCCTCAAACCATTTCTACCAGCCCATCGCGCTGGAGCCGTTCCTGGCCAGCTACCGCCCCGTGCTTGGATTCATCGATCCGGAACTGGTCCTGCTGCTGGAGGATGATGCGGGCGCGCTGAAAGGCTTTCTGTTCGCCATTCCCAACCTTTCCAATCCGGGATCGAAGGCCGTGATCCTGAAGACCTACGCCTCGCGCGCAAAGGGTGGCGGCTCCATGCTGGCGAACGCATTTCACCGGCGCGCGAAGGACAAGGGTTTTGCCGACGTGATCCATGCGCTGATGCATGAGAGCAACCTGTCGGCGGCGCACAGCGACAGCAAGGGCGGAAAGATCTTCCGTCGCTACGCGCTGTGGGGCGGCGCGCTTTGAACCTGATCGAGACATTTCTCGCACAGGCGGCGGCACGGCCCGACGCAGCGGCCATCATCACGCCAAAGGGCCGCGTCGTCAGCTATGCGGAGCTCTCCCGCGCATCCACCATCCGCGCATCGGCCTATCGCCGCGCGGGCATCGGCCCCGGGGATGTCGTGCTGATCGCGCGTGGCGTTTCGGTCGAACTGTACGAAACCCTCCTTGCCGTCTTCCGCCTCGGCGCCGTCGTGATGTTTCCCGAGCCTGCCGCCGGCCTGAAAGGTCTGCGCGTTGCCGTGGAAGCCGCGCAACCAAAAGCCATGGTCACCACCGGGATCGGCTATGTCATCCGTCTGGCCGTGCCGGAGTTGCGCCGGCTGAAACTCCTGCCGGATTTCGACGATGATACGCCGGCGGGTGAAGAGCCGCTCGAACATCTGCCCGGAGATGCGCCCGCGCTGATCACCTTCACCTCGGGCTCAACTGGCCGCCCGAAAGGTATCGTGCGGTCTGCGGATTTCCTCATGCTGCAACACCAGCTGCTGGAACACCTGCGCCAGACGCAGCCCGGCGATGTCGACCTGATCTCCCTGCCGGTCTTCATCCTGTCGAACCTTGCAGCAGGGGCGACCAGTGTGATCCCCGCAGGCAAGCTGACCCGCCCGGCGAAGCTGGATGGCGCGGCTCTGCGCACGCAGATGGCGCGTCATGGCGTGAAGCGCATTATCGCGCCGCCTGCCGTGATCGCGCGCATCGCGGAGAATGCTCCGCCCATGCCGCAGCTCTCTGCCGTGTTCACGGGCGGCGGGCCGGTATTTCCCAACCTGCTCCGCGCCATCGCCAAGGCCGCGCCGAACGCAGCCGTGCATGCCGTCTATGGCTCGACCGAAGCCGAACCCATCGCGCATCTCGCCATGACCGACATCTCGGAGGCTGACTGGGTCACCATGGCCTCTGGCGCTGGCCTGCTGGCGGGAACACCGATCCCGGAGATCAAGGTCGATCTGCGCGACCACGAAGTCTTCGTTGCCGGTCCGCATGTGAACCGTGGCTATCTTGATCCGGCGGATGACCGATCCACCAAGTTCCTCCGCGACGGCGAATTGTGGCACCGCACAGGCGACGCCGCGCGGATCGACGAACGCGGCCGGCTGTGGCTGCTGGGCCGGCGCGAGGCGGCGAGCGGCGGTCTGTTTCCGTTTGCGGTGGAGACGGCGGCGCTCAGCTGGCCCGGTGTGAAGCAGGCGGCGCTGCTGGCGGGCGATGGCCGGGCGCGGCTTGCGTTGGAAGGAGACGGGCTGCAGCTGGCCGCGATGCAGGAGCGGGCCAAGGCGCTGGGCGATATCGAAGTCGTGCTGGTGAAAGCCGTGCCGATGGACAAGCGCCACAATTCGAAGGCCGACTATGCGCGGCTGAAGAAGCTGCTGTCATGAGGTGGCTCACCGAGATGGCGCGCGCGTGGGGGCCGGAGATGAACACGGCGGACCGGGCGCGCGTGCTGCTCGGCTGGGGCTTCGTGTTCGGCTGCGTCTCGCACTTCGGCTGGCTGTGGGCGAATGGCAGCCTGTTCTACCACGGCCCCGCGCCCGCGTGGGCGGTGTGGTTCTGGTTCGGGATCTGCGTGGTGGACCTGGTGGTGTTCTGGCTGATGCTGGCGCATCCGAAGGCCGGCATCGCGCTGGGCCTCGCCACGATGGCGACAACGCTCTTCATCAACTGGACGCAATTTCCGACGTTCGAATACACGTTCAACTGGGTGCTGCTGGGCCTGACACTTTTCGGCGTCATCATGTTCGCGAGCGCGCCGTGGCTGTGGCGCAAGTCGCGCTGGCGGCTCAGCCGGCCGTCTTGAGGATATAGCGCCGGTTCAGCGGCTGCACGGGCCGCGCATTCCATGGGAACAGCGACGCAAACGCCGCAAGCTGTCCCGGCGAGGCGGTGATCGTGTTCGACATCACCGTCCAGTGCACCGTCTCCGAACACGGCGGCGTCGTCAGCGAGCCTTCATAGCGGTAGACGCCGACTTTCGGCGGCATGAATTTCAGCGCGTCGATCTCGGCCGCCATCGCGGCCTCCCCTTCCTTCACCGGGGCGGTCGCCCAGATGGCGTCGAGTGCGGGGTTTGGAGCGCCCTCATCGAACAGCACGCCCACCACGGCGAGGTCGCCATCGGCGGCCGCGTGAACGAAGTGGACTTCCAGCGGATAGACTTTGCCGTCGATGGTGTGTTCGGAGGGGTGGTGGAAGTGGTACTGTTTGAGAGCGTAGTCCTTGCCGTCGAGGCGGACGCCGCCGGCGTTGGTGACGTTTACCTGCAGGGTATGGCCGTTGTTGATTACCTGGCCGCCATGTGTGGGGATCCACTTCGGGATCGGCGCGGCTACGCTGGCCGAGACGGCGCCGGAAAGATCAACCGGTGATTGCTGCAGGCCGACGGTGCAGGGCTTGTTGGCGTTGGCCAGCTCGCCCCAGTGCTCGGGCCCGGCTTCGCCGCCATAGGTCCAGTGCGCGGGATGAGGCGCAGCCTTGGCGTCATCTTCACTGGGGGAGGCGTTGGCGGCATCGCCCTTTTCGGGCGCAGCAAAAGCGGCTGTCAGCGCCGCCATGGCAATTGCGCTGATCAACAGCGAGGCGCGGATAGACACGGTCATGGAACGGTAATGTCGGGCCTTAGGGCCAACAAAACGTTAACGCGCGGGCAGGGCGGCTTAACACGTGACAGGAAACAGGCGCTCGGCCATGCTGGGCTGGCAGGAGGGGCTGCATGTCAGACAACCTGATCCACCGGCTGGTTCCGCATCAGGGCTGCGTGGTCACGCGCACGCCCGAGGGCATCGGCATTGCCGGTTCGGCGATGAACTGGGTGATGTCGGCGGCCGTGGCGCCGCTGGTTTGCCGGGCGCCGTTTTCCTTCCGGGTGGTCGGGCAGACGGATTCCACCAACCTGCGCCTGCACTGGCATCGTGGCGAGCTGATCTTCAACTGGGAGGTCAATGTCCGCGAACTGCGCGTGCACGATCCCGCAACCGCCGAACAGCACGCCATCAAGGGCATGGGCTTCATCAAGCCGGGCGAGTGGCACGAGATCGGCTGGGATATCTGGCTGGACCGGATGCGCGTCACCGTGAACGGCGAAACCCGGTTCGAGAAGCAGGGCGACTATTCCGGCATCGAGTCCGCGCCATCCGTGGGTCCGTGCTTCGGCAGCGCCATCTCCGTGCGCGAATTCGCGATCACTCCGCTGGCGTGAGACGGCGACAAGGCGGGCGCCGCGCCCTATCTTCCCATAACGATGGCCGATGATCCCAAGACGCCAAGCCTCCTGCCGCCGCGCTTTGCGGACTGGTTCGGCGCGCGTGGCTGGAGCCTGCGGCCGCATCAGGCGGGGTTGATCGAGACGGCGCAGCGTGGCTTGGGCGGGTTGGTCATCGCGCCGACCGGCGGGGGCAAGACGCTAGCCGGATTCCTGCCAAGCCTGATCGATCTTGCCGATACGCCGTCGCGTGTGCATCCGGCGCTGCACACGCTCTACATTTCGCCGCTGAAGGCGCTGGCGACCGACGTGGCGCGCAACCTGATGCGACCGGTCGAGGAGATGGCGCTCGACATCACGGTGGAGACGCGCACCGGCGACACCAGCCAGTCGCGTCGCCAGCGGCAGCGGGCCAAGCCGCCTGACATCCTGCTGACCACGCCGGAACAGCTCGCGCTGCTGTCCGCCTCCGAACATGCCGGGCGTTTCTTCGGCGACCTGCGCGCGGTGATCGTGGACGAGGTGCATGCCATTGCGCAGAGTAAGCGGGGCGACATGCTGGCCCTGTGCCTCGCCGCCATCCGTGAATGGGCGCCGCAAGCGCGCCATGTCGGCCTGTCGGCGACGGTGCGAGACCCAGAGGCGCTGGCCCGCTGGCTGGGGGCGGAGACGCCGATCATCCGGCACATGGGCGGCGCCAAGGCGAACATCGACGTGCTGGACTCCGAAGCGCGCATTCCATGGTCCGGCCATTCCGGCCGCCACAATATCCGCGAGGTCTACAGCGCCATCAAGGACGCGAAGATGTCGCTCATCTTCGTGAACACGCGCAGCCAGGCGGAGATGACCTTCCAGGAGCTGTGGCGCGTCAACGAGGACTCGCTGCCCATCGCCCTGCACCACGGCTCGCTCGATCTCGAACAGCGCAAGCGTGTCGAAGCCGCCATGGCCGAAGGCAAGCTGAAGGCTGTCGTCTGCACCTCCACGCTCGACCTCGGCATCGACTGGGGCGATGTCGATCTCGTGGTGCAGATGGGCGCGCCAAAGGGATCATCGCGCCTGATCCAGCGGATCGGGCGCTCCAACCACCGGATGGACGAGCCGAGCCGCGCGCTGCTGGCGCCCAGCAATCGCTTCGAGGTGCTGGAATGCCGCGCCGCCGTCGAAGCCGTCGCGGCGGGCGAGCTGGATGGACAGGGCCCGCGGCGCGGCGCGATTGACGTGCTGGCCCAGCACATCATGGGCCGCGCCTGCGGCGATGGGTTCGATGCCGTGAAGCTCTATGAGGAGGTGCGGGCCGCCGCGCCGTACAGCGATCTCGATTGGGAAACGTGGGAACGCGTCGTCGATCTGGTGGCGACGGGCGGCTATGCGCTGAAAACGTATGATCGCTTTCGGCGCATCGTGCGGTTTCCCGACGGCGTCTGGCGCGCCCGCAACGATGATGTGCGGCGCCAGCATCGCATGAATATCGGCGTGATCGTGGAAGACCCGATGATCTCGGTCCGCATGGTCAATTTCGTGCGCGGCAGCAATCCGGACAAGCGCCTGATGCGGCCGGGGCGAAAGCTCGGCGAGATGGAAGAATACTTCTTCGAGATGCTGACGCCCGGCGACACTTTCCTGTTTGCCGGCGAAATCCTGCGCTTCGAAGGTATCTCGGATACCGACGCGCTGGTGACGCGCACTTATGATCCCTCACCCGCCATTCCGTCCTACAATGGCGGCAAGTTCCCGCTGACGACGTTCCTCGCGGATCGCGTGCGCCGTATCCTGCATGATCGCGATAACTGGAAACTGCTGCCCGATCAGGTGCGCGAGTGGATCGAGGTGCAGGAACGCAAATCGATCATTCCCGATACAGATCAACTGCTGATCGAAACCTTTCCGCGTGGCGATCGCCACTATCTCGTCTGTTATCCGTTCGAGGGGCGGCTGGCGCACCAGACGCTCGGCATGCTGCTCACACGGCGGCTGGAGCGTGCGGGCCTGAAGCCGCTGGGCTTTGTGGCGTCGGAGTATGCGCTCTCCGTCTGGGCGATGGAGGACATGCGCGGCGAGGACATGAACTGGCTGTTCCACGAAGACATGCTGGGTGATGATCTCGATGCCTGGCTGGAAGAAAGCGCGCTGATGAAGCGAACCTTCCGCACCAACGCGCTGATCTCCGGCCTGATCGAACGGCGCATGCCCAAGCATGAAAAGACCGGACGCCAGATCACGTTCTCGACCGACCTGATCTACGACGTGCTGCGCTCACACGAGCCGGACCACATCCTGCTGCAGGCGGCGCGGCAGGATGCGGGCGATGGCCTGCTCGACATCCGCCGCCTGGCCGAGGCGCTGAAGCGCATCAAGGGCCACATCGTCCATGCCAAGCTGGACCAGATATCGCCCTTCGCCGTGCCCGTGATGCTGGAGATCGGCAAGGAGCCCGTGTTCTCGGGCGATGCCAAGGAAGCCATCCTGCGCGAGGCGGAGGACGACCTCGTGCGCGATGCGATGAGCTGAACCTAGTTCCCCTCGAACTCGCTGTTCGTATTGCCTGCGCGGCGCCCGGCATCGAACTCGTCGGCGGACTTGCGGGCCTCTTCGTTGAACTGATCCCATTCCGCCTGCGTGGAGCAGACTTTCTGCGGGAAGTTCGAACCCATCGTCATCATGGTTTTGCAGATCTTGCGCTCGCCGGTGGGCCCCTTGGCCGCTTCGGCGCGGGATTTGTCGAGTTTGGCCCAACGGGTCGCGGCGCTGCCGGACGGGGTGAGCAGGGTCGAACACCCGCTCAAGGCCACAATACCAGCAAGAGCCACGGCGACGTGACGCATCAGAAAACTCCCCAACCAACATCGTTGGCAGGAAAGCTAGACGGGCTCGTCCGGCGTAGCAACGAAGGGCGGCGATCAGGATCGCGTGAGGTCAGTCGCGGTTGTAGCGGCCGACATTCGGGGCCTTGCGGCCCTCCGCCATCAGATCATCGGTTTCGCGGCGGCGGCGCTCATCGAACGCGGCCCATGCATCCTTCGATGCACAGATCGTGCGCGGGATGTTGGTGTCTGGCGGTTTGTCCCGCCGACACACCAGGCCCATGTCGGCGATCTGCGTGGGCGTCAGCATCGCGTCGGTCCTGGTGACCAGCGGGGCGGTGCTGCAGGCGCCCAGGATCAGCGCGGACGCGGCGGCCAGAAGGATGCAGGGGCGCATGTTCACCTCGACTCCATAGCTGGAACCTATCACAGGCTTGGTGGGAACCAGCCTGCTGCGGAGATCAAATCGCGCGCAGTTGACGTAAGGGCCAACGCCGGACACGGTCTCGCCGATGCAATTTTCCCTGGCCTCCCGCACAGAAACAGGCGGCGCTGACCTTGTTGTCAGCGGCGTACAGCTGCGCGCGCTGGCCTGTGGCGGGCTGTGGTGGAGCGAGCAGCAGCTGCTGGTTGTCTCTGACCTGCACCTTGAAAAGGCCTCATCCTATGCCGCGCGCGGACAGATGCTGCCGCCTTACGATACGCGCGCCACGCTGGCGCGACTGGCGCAGCAGATGGAGGCGCTGCAACCGCGCACGGTGATCTCGCTCGGCGACAGTTTTCATGACCGTGGCGCGCGACCCCGCATGGCTGCCGACGATGTCGCGCAGGTGCGCCGGCTGACATCCGCCTGCGACTGGATCTGGATCGAGGGGAACCACGACCCGAAGCCGCCGGAAGACCTAGGCGGCAGGATGGAAGCGGAACTCGCCATTGGCGCCCTGACGTTCCGCCATATCCCCGTCGACGGCGCAGCCCCCGGCGAAGTGGCGGGCCATCTCCACCCCTGCGCCCGCGTCGTCGGCCGCGGCGGGCGGACTGTCCGGGCGCGCTGTTTCGCGACAGATGGCGAGCGGCTGGTGATGCCGGCCTATGGCGCGCTGACGGGCGGGCTGAATGTGCTGGATGCGGCCTTCGCGCCGCTCTTCCCGCAACGCCTGCTGGCCGGCGTGATCGGGCGCGACAGCGTCTATCTGGCAGGCCGCGACAGCCTGGCGCCGGACCGGGCTTTCTAGGCGGCGCTTGACCCTGCTCCCCACGCCGCTTAGGCGGGGCGAACAGGAGTTCCGAATGTCTATCCCCGATCTCGCAGTCTCTTCACAGGCATTGGCCGCAAAAGCCTGGCCCTTCGAACAGGCCCGCGAGCTCAAGGCGCGTATCGAGAAGCTGGAGAAGGCTGGCCGTCCCAAGGATGCGCCGGTGATCTTCGAGACGGGTTACGGTCCCTCGGGCTTGCCGCACATCGGCACGTTCGGCGAAGTCGTGCGCACCACCATGGTCCGCCGCGC
>JAOATF010000210.1 GCA_030158285.1 Hyphomonadaceae bacterium | reverse complement strand
ATGCGTTCGAGCTGAAGCCGAACCCGAGCAACAAGATCGCGATGGACCTGCAGGAACAGCAAGCGCCGCGCGGGCCGCTGGATTGCGATCCGGTGACGGGCCCTGTGTCCACGCCGTCGGGCGATGTCGAATATCGCGCGCCGGCGACGCCGCCCGCGCAGAATGTGGCGCCGCAGTCTGTGCCGGAGATGGTGCAGCCGCAGGTAATGCCGCAGGCACCGCAGCAGTAGCGGGCTTACCGGCCTTCGCCGAGGTCCGCGAGCGCCCAGTCGGCGAATTGCGAGAGGTTGCCGCCGGTAAAGAGAAAACCGCGGACGCCGGCCGCGCTGGCGGCTTCGAGGTCGGCCTGTTTGTCGCCGATGAGGAACGAACGCTCCTTGATGACAGGGAAGTCCGTCATCGCGCGGATCAGCATGCCGGGCTTCGGCTTGCGGTCGAAGCTATCCTTTGTGTAGCGCGCGATCGTGCCGTCCTCGTGGAAGGGGCAATGGTAGAAGCGATCGATGTGGGCGCCTGACGCAGCGAGTTCGGTGGCGATCCAGTCGTGGAGTTCCTGCATCTGCTCTTCAGTGTAGTAGCCGCGGGCGATGCCGGACTGGTTGGTGACGACGAAGATCCACCAGCCCATGTCGTTGAAGCGCTTGATGACGTCGCGCGCGCCTTCGACCCATGCGAAATCGGCGATGCGGAAGACGTAGTTCCTGTCGACGTTGATGACGCCGTCACGATCGAGAAACAGGGCGGGACGTGCGGCGGGCATGTCAGGCAGACTGCGGCGCGGCGGTGCCGGCAGGCGCTTCCTCGGGCGGGGTTTCGCCCGGTGGATCGGCGGGCTGGTCTTCCACTTTAGGCGCCGTGGCGAGGCCGCGCATCAGCGGCAGCAGCGAGATCGCGCAGATGACGGAGGCGAGCGCAAACGCGGCGCCGGGGAAGAAGACAGATGCGCCGGGGGCGGTGAAGTAGTGGAAGGTCTGTGTCAGCGCGAGAGGTGCGAAGATGTTGGTGAGAGACTGCACGCTGGCGATGGCGCCCTGCAGTTCGCCCTGCGCGTTCTTCGGCGTGCGCACCGACATGATCTGGTTCATGGAGGGGCCGAGCACGCCGGCGAGCGCGCCGAACGGGATGATGACGAACACCATCCAGGGCTGGGTCGCGGCGGCGTAGGCCGCAAAGGTGACGACGCAGATGATGAAGCCGAACACGGCAGTCCTGGTGGACCCGAAGCGCTTGATCGCCGGGCCGGTGAGCCCGCCCTGCACGACGGCCGAGCCGATGCCGACGACAACCAGCGCAATGCCGATCATGCCTTCATTCCAGCCATAGCGGACGCCGGCGAAATAGTTGAACGTCGCCGGGTAGACCCAGTGCGCGAAATTGAAGAGGCCGAGCGCCAGCATGAACCAGGCGAGATAGGGCACGCGCAGCAGGTGCTTGAACGTGCCGAAGGCGTTGGCGCGCTTCCAGTCGAACCGGCGGCGATGCTCGCGATCCAGCGATTCCGGCAGGACGAACATGCCATAACAGAAGTTGATGAAGGCCAGGCCCGCCGAGGCAAAGAAGGGCAGGCGCGGATCGTATTGCCCCAGGAAGCCGCCAATGGCCGGCCCGAGGATGAAGCCGAGGCCGAAGGCCGCGCCGAGCATGCCGAACGCCTGCGCGCGGCGGCTAGGCTCGGTGACGTCGGCAATGTAGGCGGCGGCGGTGGAGTGCGTCGCCCCCGAGATCCCGGCCAGGATGCGCCCAAGGAACAGCAGCCACACGGAATGGGCGAGGCCCATGATGACAAAGTCGATCGCCAGCGTGCCGATGGAGAGCAGCAGCACAGGGCGGCGGCCGAAACGATCCGACAGGCCGCCGAGGATCGGCGCCGAGAGGAAGTTCATGATCGCGTAGACGGTGGTAATGTAGCCGCCCCAGGGCGCGGCATCCGATAACATGCCTTCGAGCAGCGAGCGGTCTCCGCTGGCGGCAAGCTCCTTCGCATGGAGCAGCACGTCCTTGCCGTTGAGCAGTTCGGCCATCAGGAACGGCATGGACGGCATGATGACGGCGAAGGCCATCATGTCGATGAACACGGTCACGATGATGAAGAAGAAGGCGTTCTTGCCGTGGACCTTGCCGCCGGGCGTCGCGGGCGAAGTTGGGCTGGCGGACATGTCCGGCTCCGGTGGCGAAGACCCAGCGCGATACGCCGGGGGGCAAATACAGTCAATCTTGCCCGGGGCTAGCCGGGGCGGCAGCGCGCAGTTTCAGGCGAGCGAGGCCCGCGCGCCACTGTTCGCCCTGTCTCTGGTTGGTGAGCTGCAGGGGGAAGCCGTGGCGGGCGAGATGTTGCTGGGGCACGCGGTCCCAGCCGCGGTGTTCCACGCTGACACGGGTTTCCTCGCCGACAGGGTCGAAACGGACATCCACCTCGGTGGCGTGCTCTGGCCCGAAATTGGCCATGCGCCAGCCGACGATGAGGCGCTCGCCCGGTTGCCAGAGGCGGACGGGGCCGATTTCGAACGCTTTGCCATTGGGCAAGCGTTCTATCAGGCGGCCGTTTTCGCCCTTCGCGTCGGGCGGTTCGAAGGCGAGGGCGCCGGGGCTGCGCGGCGTAAAGCGGAAGAGCGGGCTGTCGGTCCACCAGTCGCCGATCTCCTGCGTGAAGATCTCGAACGCCTGGATGGGCGAGCAAGGCACGCGCATCGAGACGAGGACGCGGGAAGTCATGTCGCGCGCTTCTTCGCGACGTGCGCGGCGAAGGCGGAGAGTTGCGTGGCCCAGCCCTCCTCGGCGCGCGCGAGCCAGTCTTTCAATTCCGCAAGGCGATGACCGTTGAGCGCGTAGACGCGGACGCGGGCGTCTGTCTCGGGATGATGATCGACGACGAGGCCTGCGGATTTTAGCTCCTTCAGGTGGCGGCTCATCGCGGGCGCGGCGAGGCCGAGACGCTCCGCAAGATCGCCGGCGCGTTGCGGGCCTTGTCCCAGCACCTCTATGGCGCGGCGGCGCGCGGGATCGGCGAGGGCCGCGAACAGCGCATCGACATCTGGCTTGCGGCGCGCGGTCATGCCGGATGATCCTTTAGCAGCTTCTTCGAGGCAGCATTGCGCCACGCCATCCAGAGCGCGCTCTTCGCCGTGCTGGCGTCGGCGTGCTTCGGATAGAACCATGTCGCGCCCTTGAGGCCCCAGCCGCCGGGGACAGGCGCGAAAGCTTTCGGTTCGGCGGCACAGAGCATCTGCTGCTGATCCGCTGTGAGCTTGAGATAGGCCGCGCCGCCGGGTCGCATGGCGGGCGAGGCGAAGATCTTTCCTGCAACACGCAGATCAGCGCCGGCCTGATGTGCGCCCTCGGCGACCTCGGGCAGGCTCAGGGCAAGCTTGAGGAAGGCGGCGGGCGTCATGCGGATCAGCCTTTTGAGCCTTCGCGCATCCACGTCTTGAGACCGGATTTTTCATCCCATTGTTGCGGCGACAGCGTCTCGACGGTTTGCGAGAAGGTCCAGATGTGGCCTTCGGGATCACGGGCGCGGTAAGTGCGGTCGCCATAGAACTGCGTTTCGGGCTCGGCGAGGATTTCGGCCCCGGCGGCGCGGGCGATCTCGCAATGCTTGTCGATGTCCTTCGCGATCTGGACATGGACGGCCTGCGTGCACTTGCCGCCAACGGACTGCGGCGACTTGTGATTGTCGCTCCATTCCGTGCCGACCATGATGCGGCCATCGCCATAGACCATCTGGCTGTGGGCGAGATTGCCGTTCTCGTCCTCGAGCAGCATGTCGAGTTCAAAGCCGAAGGCGCGGGTTAGGAAATCCAGCGCAGCTTTCGGGTTCACATAGAACAGGGCGGATGAGAAGGTGGGATGGCTGGGCATGGGCGGCGGGCCTCATGTTTCTGGAACTGGAAATAGTTCTACAAAATGGAAACTAAAAAGTCAAGCTTGCTCTCTCGCGGCCTGTCATTCCGGCTCGCGCCTGCGGCGCGTCCGGAATTACGGTGTGTGGATGCGCGTCTAGTTGACGATATTCCAGGCGCCCGCCGCGTCCTTCTTGAAGATCATGAAGGAGCCGGGGTCGAAATCCGGCGTGTCCTGGCCGAGCGAGAAGAACCAGGCATAGCCGCCGAAGATGCGCCAGTAGGTGGCGGCGTCTTCATCGCGGCCGAACTCGCCGCACATGGAGATGGGCTCGTCCATCGGCAGCTTGGCGCGATCGGCGGCGTTGTACTGGATAACGAGCGCGTCGGAAGGGTTGCCCTCCACGCCGAGCGGTTCGACATGGCATTTGGCGCGCTCATTGGCAGGCACGCCTTCGATCACGTCGCGGATCGCCTTTTGCGGATCGGCCGGGTCGGAGGTGAAGAGGCGGACGGGTTCGACGTCCTTCGCCTGATCGCCGTAGAAGGCCGAGACGGTGTAACCGAGCGCGGCCGACTTTGCCCCACCGTGCAGTTCGAGCTGGGTCGCGACGCCCTTGCAGGTAAGCGCGCGATAGATGAGGGCTTCTTCGTTGTTGGGGAAGGCCATCTCGGTGAAGTTCCACGTGCAGCCATCGGGTGTTTCGCTGATCAGGCCAATGGCGGGGTCGAGGTAGTTGCTGATGCGGAGTGTGCAGAGGCCGGTGACGGCAAAGCGCGGGCCGTCATCGGGGCAGGGCGCGGCGTCGGGACGGGCGGAGATGGCTTCCGGTGTTGCCGGTTCGGTCGCCGGCGCGGATTGGCCGCCACACGCGGCAAGCAGCAGCGCGGCGCTGCACAGCAGGCTGATACGTTTCATGTGATGTCTCCCCGGCGCCATGCATCCCCGCGGCGCATGCCTGTGTTAGCGTCTGTTGCTTCTCGCTGGAAGGGCCTGCGATTGACGCGATTCAGTTCGGCGCCTACCGGTCAGGGCACGATCACCGCACGAGGGGCCTGCATGAACGACGAAGCCATCATCGGCGTGTGGGTGAACGAACAGCAGACCAACAGCCCCGGCGGCGCGGGCGGGTTTGCGAGCTTCTCGACGGTGATGATCATGGAGCTGAATGCCGATGGCACAGTACGCCAGATGACGCAGGGCGTCGGCGGCGGGGCCGACTGGTCATCTGACAGCGGGCGGCGGATTGACTTTGAAGGCCAGTGGAAGGCGGATGGGCAGACGCTGTTTGTCATGGGCATGGGCCTGCCGGAATTTCGCGCGGTGGGGACCTACAGGCTGGTCGACAGCTATCTGGTGACGCAGAGCGACATGGGCCGGCTGATCTGGCAGAGGCGGGGCTAGGTCTCGTCGATCAGCGGCGGGGTCATGACCAGTCCGGCTTGCGCTTTTCGAGGAAGGCGCGGAGGCCTTCCTGTGCGTGGGGGCTGGTGGCGAGGGCGCAGAAATCGTCGACGGCGCGGGCGACGGCATCGGTGTAGGTGCGGTCGGCTTCGCGGTGGAAGGCGGCGCGGCTGAAGGCGATGGCGGCGGGAGACTTTTCGGCGATGGCGCGGGCGGCTTCGTGCGCCTGTCGCGCAGCGTCACCGGCGGGCACGACGCGGCTGCAGAGCCCGAGCCCGAGCGCTTCCTGCGCGCCGAATGTGCGGGCGGTGAACAAGAGGTCGAAAGCGCGGTAGCGGCCGACGATGCGGTGCAGGTGGGCGAAGTGGATGGCGGGCGGCAGGGCGAGGTTGATCTCGGGATAGCCGAAGCTGGCTTTCTCGCCCGCGAAAATCATGTCGCACGAGATGGCCAGCGTCATGCCGCCGCCGCGCGCCGCGCCATCGACAGCGGCGATACTGGGCTTGCCGAGCTTGGCCTGCACATCCCACAGCTCGATATAGAGGCGGTTGAGGAAGGCGCGCACCGTTGCTTCGTCGCTGCCCAGGATGATGTCGAGGTCCAGCCCCGCGCAGAACATGCCGGGGATGTCGCTGGCGAGCACGACGGCGCGCACGTCATCATCAGAGCCGGCGCGGCGCAGGGCGGCGATGATCTCGTCGAGGAAGGCGATCGAGAACGCGTTCAGCGGCGGCCGCGCGAGCGTGATGGAGGCGATGTGGTCTGCGACGGTGTAGTGGACGTGTTGAACTGTCATGACGCCACCATGGCGCTCGGCCCGGCGATGGCAAGCGTCATTCGCCCAGCAGCGCCTCGCCCTGGTTCCGCACATTGCCGACGGCGGGGTTGGCGGGCCAGGCGCGCAGCGCATCCGACGGGCAGGGCTTCAACAGCGCCTGCGGATCGCGCTCACGTGTATCGAGCCAGCGCGTATAATCCTTCGGCGCAAGGATCACCGGCATGGAATTCGCCAGCCCCGCCACGCCAAGGTTCGGCTCGCACGTGATGATGGCGAACGTATCGAACTCCGACCCGTCGATCATCGCGCGGCTCCACAGCCCGGCAAAGCACATCCATCCGCCCGCCGCCGGCGCAAATGCAAACGGCAACCCGTCCGACCACACATAGAACCCCGACGCCGGCACAAGACAGCGGTTCTGCCGGAAGGCGCCGGAGAAGACATTGCTGCTCTCGACCCCCTCGGCGCGCGCGTTGAAGCTCGCGAACTTCTTGTCCGAGAGGGGCTGCTTCCACCAGACTGGCACGAGGCCCCAGTAGGCCGGCGCGATCTGTATCGCATGGCGCGGCGCGTACTCTCCCTCGGGCGCGCGGCGCAGGATGGGCACATGCGTGCCCGGCGGAATGTTGTACTCCGCCTCCGGCGCATCGACGCCGGGCGGCGGCACGAGATCGATCGCAGCGCGATAATCAGCCCAGGAGATGGCGCGGCGGAAGAAGCGGGACGTCATGGGGGGAGGTTAGGACACACTCCCGCATTCGGACCAGCGTTGGCTGTCCGGAATGCTGTTGCTTTGGACCCAGATGGAGGGCCCGGGGACGCGGGGAGGCCCCGCTGGTTTGGCGACGCTGATTGCTCAGCGCTATCGATAGAAAAGAGAAAGCGGCTTCCCGCGTCCCCGGCAGGTACGTTGAACGGCGGCAAGGCACAGTGGCGTGTTTCAGCCACCTGGCTTTGATTAGAGGCCGCCGGCGTGCAGGCCGGGGAGTTCAGTCCCGGTCCCTCGCGACATGAGTCAGTACTGGTCGCATTGAGGTGCTTACTTGCGACCCCTCATGTACTCCCGGTCTTCAGCG
>JAOATF010000209.1 GCA_030158285.1 Hyphomonadaceae bacterium | reverse complement strand
CGATCGCCATCTCCGACAGCGCGAACACGCCGTTGAGCAGGATCAGCAGTACGAGGATAAGAAGTTCCATGGACTCCGCGGCCAGGACGGCCGTGTGTTGCCCCGAGTCACCCTCGGGGGGAAGGCATCTTGTGAGGCAATTGCCCGGCCTGTTCAACAGGTGTGCCGGGCTAGCCCCTACCCTCCCGGATAAAATTCCCTGATTTTTCCGTCAGATAGATTCTGGGAGTATTCTCGAACTGCCCGATGCTGTGGCGCTGGAAGCAAGACAGGCGCGTTGCAAATAGGACAATAGTCCTATACAAGGGAATGAAGTCCTAAGCCGGAGATCGCCATGCGCCACACCGATATCTGGAAAGCGGTCGATACGCTGGCCGAGCGCAATGGCCTGTCGACCTCTGGCCTGGCGCGCCGCGCGGGGCTGGATCCGACGGCGTTCAACAAGTCCAAGCGTGCGGCCAGCGATGGCTCGCCGCGCTGGCTCTCTACGGAGAGCCTCGCGAAGGTGCTGGAGGCTGTGGGGGCGTCGCTGGAGGATTTCGCGGCGCTGGCGGAGGGACGGCAGGGGCATTCCGCGCCGCTGCTCGGTTTCGCTAAAGCGGGCAGCGATGGCTATTTCGACGATGCGGGTTTTCCTATCGGCGATGACTGGGAAGAGGTGCGCTTCCCCGGCCTTGAGACGCCGGATGTCTACGCGCTCGAGATCACCGGCGATTCCATGGAGCCGGTCTATCGCGGCGGCGACCGCATCGTGATCGCGCCGGGCGTGCCTGTGCGGCGCGGCGACCGCGTGGTGGTGCGCACGCGGGATGGCGAGGTGCTGGCGAAAGTGCTCGGGCGGCAGACCGAGAAGACGGTGGAGCTGCTGTCACTCAACCCGATCTATTCGCCGCGCGAGTTGGTGCGGAGCAATGTGGCGTGGATGGCGCGGATATTGTGGGCGAGCCAGTAGGCGCGATCTCTATCCCGCCATCTGCTTCATCACCGCCGCGGTTTCCGCATCCGCGGGGAAGAACGCTTCCACCGCAAGCTCCGACAGCGTGACGTCCGCTGGCGTTCCGAAGATGGTTGTCGTGGTGATGAAGGACAGCATGCGGTCGCCGACTTTCAGCTCGAACGGCAACGCGATTGCGTCGGCTTCGTTGCGTTCGCGGCGGAGCGCAGGCGGGGCGGGATAGGCGGCAAGCTCCTTTTCCAGCGCGATGAGCTTCGCGTCGTGGGTGGCGTGGATCTGCTGGCCCAGACGCCAGAGGACGTGCGCTTTCCACTGCCCCAGATTGACGATGCTCTTCGCTAGCCCGCCGGGATGCAGCGACAGGCGAAGCACGTTTGGCTGGCCTTCCAGCAGCGACTTGTCTTCCACCAGCGACAGCAGCGGCGTGACGGCGGCGTTGGCCATCACCAGCGTCCACCAGCGATCGATGGCGAGCGCGGGGTTGGGCTCGTGACCTTTCAGCACGCGCTCCACCGCGCCGCGCGCGGCCGTCATGCCCGGATCGCTGAGCTTGCGTTCCTGATAGGCCGGGGCGAACCCCGCCGACAGCAGAACCACATTGCGCTCGCGCAGGGGGAGGTCGAGGTGTTCGCAGAGCATCTCCACCATCTCGCGCGAGGGGGCGGAGCGGCCGCTTTCGACGAAGCTGAGATGGCGCTGGGAGACGCCGGCCTCCAGCGCGAGATCGAGCTGGCTCATGCGGCGGCGAGCGCGCCAGTCCTTGATGAGGTCGCCCACGCGCGGGGCCGGGCTGGAGACGATCTGCTGTGCCATGCCGAATGGATAGCCGTGGTGCGTCCGCACTTCCATTACCTCCGGCGTAATCGCCAGCCCTCCCGGCCCCGCCCATGTTGGCCCCATCGCAACGCCAACCGCAGGAGCCACCCCATGCAGACCCTCACCCCCTTCCTCCGCAAGGTCCTGATTGCCGACGCCGCAATCAGCGGCACCGCCGGCATCGCCATGATCGGCGGGGCGGACCTCACCCACGCGCTTCTCGGCCTGCCCTCCGCGCTGCTCTTCTGGGCCGGTGTGTCGCTGATCCCGTTCATCGCGACGCTGGTGATGGTGATCCGGGCGGGCGCCGCCCCGGCGGCCCTGATCGTCACGATCATCGCGCTCAACTTCGTCTGGGTCGCCGCCAGCCTGTTCGTGGCGTTCGGGCCGATCTTCGCGCCGACGCTGATCGGCCAGCTGTTCGTGTGCGCACAGGCGGCGACGGTCTTCCTGTTTGCAGAGCTGCAGGTCATCGGCCTGCGCCGCACGGGGCGCGTGGCGGCCTGATACCGGCCCGGCACGACGTATCTGCCCAGCCTTCGCCTCCGGTTCCGGCCGGAGGCGATTTTTCGCGTTCGGGCGTCGGGAACCCTTGCCTCCGGCCGTCCTTGATAGGACAGGGCTGGGAGACGCCGCCCGCCACCAACTGGAGCCTGCGATGAAATCCACCCTTCTGGCCGCTTCCGCGATTGCCTTCGGGCTCCTGGCTGTCGGCTGCTCGCCGCAGGCCGCCGCGCCGGTTGAAACGCCCGCTCCTGCTGCCGAAGCGCCGCCGCCTCCGCCCGCGCCGGATGTCTCGCAGCTGCCGGCTGGCGCGTATGCGGTCGACCCGTCGCATTCGACGTTGATCTTCCACGTCAGCCATCTGGGTTTCTCGAATTACACGGCGAGCTTCAGCAAATTCGCGATCGACCTGCAGCTTGATCCGGCGGCGCCGGAGAAAGCCACGGTTACGGCGACCATCGATCTTGCCTCGCTGACCCTGCCCAACCCGCCGGCTGGTTTCGTGGACGAGTTGCTCAATCCTACCTGGCTCGACAAGGCGACGACGCCGCAGATGAAGTTCGAGTCCACGGCTGTCACCAAGACCGGTCCGGCGACGGCCGACATCACGGGCAATTTCACGCTGAAGGGCATCACCAAGCCGGTGACGTTGCATGCCACGTTCAATGGCGGTTATGCCGGGCATCCGCAGGACCCGCACGCGCGGATCGGCTTCTCGGCCAAGGGCGTGCTGAAGCGGTCTGATTTCAACATCACAGTTGGCATTCCGGTCCCGCCGTCCACGATGGGCGTGTCGGACGAGGTGGCGTTCGAGATCGAGACGGAGCTGTCGGGTCCGGCATGGACTGCGCCGCCGGCGCAGTAGCTTCCGCGATCAGACGCGTAGCTCGCTCAACATCTCCACGATCCGCGCGAGGCGGTCCTCTGGCACGGGACAGCCGATGGTCTCGTTTGCCGTGCGGCGGAGGTAGTCGGCGATCTCCGCAGGCGGCGCGCTCGCCATGAGCAGCTTCAGGACAGGCCAAGCGTAGCTGTCGTACTCATCCAGCGGCACGCCGCCAATCGGATCCCAGTCGTTGTGAAGGATGGCCTGCACCTGCTCGAAGCTGGTGCGCACGTCGGGCGCGCTCACAGTAATTCTCGTGCAAGCTTCTGCGCGGCGTCGCGATCGCCTGCCTGAAGCGCGCCGAGCAGGTGTTCGGCCCGCGCCTGCATGACTTGCTCAACGTGATCGGCTGCCACCGCCGCGACGGCGCGGGACAGCACGGTGCTGACTTCGTTCCAGTGGCGGTTCAGGTCCAGCGCTGCGAGGGCGCGGGCGTATTGCCAGTGCACGCCGACATCGTCCGGGGCCAGCAGGCGGGCGCTATCATAGTGTTTGCGGGCGGCGTCGAGGCTGGCGCCGAGCATCCACGCGCCCATGCCGCCGCCTCGTCGTTCGACCTCGACATTCCACACCGCCAGAAAGCCGTGCGCATAGAAGTTCCGCGGATCGGATTTCAGGACGCCTTCGGCGAGCTTCTTGCCCTTTTCGCCATAGCCGGCGCTCCAAGCCGCCATGGCGTCCATTGTGCGACTCTTCAGCGAGAGCGCGATGGCCAGCTGCAGCCGGCCCTCCTCGTGACCGGGGTCGATTTTCAGTGCTGCCTCGGCATCCTTCAGCGCGCGGTTCACGAGGTCCGGGTCCGGTTCTGAATTTCCTGTCATGCACTGGGCCAGCAGCGCGCGGGCGGCGAAGGCGAGGTCGTCTGCGCTGGCGGCGGTCTCGGCGGTGCTCGCGGCGGCGAGATACTCGCCACGCGCGAATTTCCCCGCGAGTTCAGCTGATGTCGGGTGAGCAGAGGCGATCGGGGCGAACGCGATCAACGCGGCAAGCGCGGCGGGAAACAGTCCGGATGCGACGCCAGAACGGCGCATGCAGGCCCCTTGTGACCGGAAATTGCATGATGGGCTGGCTTGCCTACTTGCGCAACGGCTCAAACTGAGGCGGTTACTGGCGAATTGAGGAGTTCTGACGCGTGCGTCGCCTGACCTGCATCGCCGCCCTGGCACTCGCCGCGCTAGCCGCCTGCGAAGCGCCGGTCGATGAGACCGCCGCACCGGCAGCCGCCGCGCCTGACGCCGACCCCAATGCCTTCCGCACCGACCGCGATATCGAACGGACCTATACCGGCGAATGGGCGGCGCGCAGCGAAAGCTGCAACAACCAGCGCGAAGTCTGGACCATCGAGGAAAACCGCATGGGCATGCGCCGCGAGCGGTTCTGCGTGTTCGAGCGGGTCTTCACTTCCACGACGAACGAGCCGGGCCAGGGCTGGTCCGCCAGCGCGCGCTGCCTCTCCGATGGCCGCCAGAGCCACGACTTCGTCTTCTTCCGGGTGGACCCTAACCGGGCGCAGATGCGCGTAACCATCAATGATGGCGAGGCGATCGCGCTGGTCCGCTGCCCGATGCGGACCTAGTTATCGACCGGCATAAGTTGCGATACCTGTGACGGCCTCACCTCGAAACCGGCCGATTGTCGATGACCGAAGACTTTTCAGAGCAGGCGTTGCCGGCAGATATCCTCGAACGCGCTTCCCTCGCCGGGAATGAATACGCGTGGCGCGTCAAGGACATTCCGGACGTCATCGCGGCTGCGCGCGCGGCAAACATGATCAGCGTCGGTGGCCAGCTTCAGTTCAGGTTACCTGACGGCGGCACGTGCGAACTCTACTGGGTGGAAGTCGATACCTACAAATCAGTCGATCAGGCACTTCCATGGGCGGAGCGCGTGAACCGTACCGCCGATGTCGCATTGCGCGATTTCGAAGCGCTGCAGACCCGCTTCGATTTTATCGCCGAAGGGCGCCTGTCCTTCGGAACATACCTGGATGCACTCGTTGCGGACGGGCGCGACCCCGCCGACTCCATGTGTTTCGTTTGGTATGTGCTGAGCAAAACCGGCGAGAAGGCGATCAAGGCCTGATTGCCCACCGGCATGGCTGAATCTATGCCCGGCACCATGTCTGATGCGCTGCTGATTCTCCATTTCCTTGGCCTGATGCTGGCGGCTGGCGGCGTCATGGGCGCGTTGGTGACGATCACCACATCGCGGACGGCGGCGCGTGGCAAGGGTGGCGGGGGCAAGGGGCCGGGCGTGCTCTATGCGCGGCTGACCATGACGGGGCTTGTGTTCCTCCTGCCTAGCGGCATCGCGCTGTTCATGACGGGCAGCGGCGCAGCGGGCCTCGGCGCGATGTTCTGGATGAAGCTGGTGTTCGCGGCGATGTTCGGCTTTGCCGTCGTCTCGATGGAGATGGTGCACGCCGGGCGGAACAAGCAGGCCAATGTGATGCTTGTGCGGCTGGTTCCGCTCGCGACCATATCACTGGTGGCAGCGGTGGTCTTCTCGGTGCTGGCCTACCATTAGCGCGCGAGCGAATCCCGGATCAGCTGCGCCGATTCCTTCACGCCGTAGAGCGCGATGAAGCCGCCGAAACGCGGGCCCTGGCTCTGGCCGAGGCAGACCTCGTAGATTGCCGTGAACCAGTTCCGCAGGGGCTCGAACTTGTGCTCGGTTCCCACGGCGAAGACCATGGTCTGCAGGCTCTCGCCGTCCAGCGCGCCGGTCCAGGTTTCGAGGCGACCAGCGAGATCTTCCAGCGCGGCGCGTTCCATGTCGTTGGCGACGCGATACGTCTTCGTCGGCTTCACGAAGTCCGCGTAATACTTCAGCGCGAAGCCGACCATCTGGTCGAGCAGCGGATCGCTCTCCGGCGAGGCGTTCGGCGCTTCACGCTTGATGAAGCCCCAGAGCACATCCTTGTTGGTCGCATTGGCGGCCGAGACGAGGTTCAGCAGCATGGCGAACGACACGGGCGATGATTTCGCCGGCGGCTTGCCGCCATGGATGTGCCAGGCGGGGTTTTCGAGCTGCTGTTCCGGCGTCTGCTTCGCGTAGGCGTCGAGGAAGGTGAGGTACTCGTCCACCGCCTTCGGGATCACGTCGAAGTAGAGCTTCTTCGCGGTCTTTGGCTTCTGCCACTGATAGAGGGACAGGCTCTCGGCCGGCGCATAGGCCAGCCACTGTTCGACCGAGATGCCATTGCCCTTGGTCTTGGAAATCTTCTCGCCTTTTTCGTCGAGGAAAAGTTCGTAGACGAATTGCTGCGGCGGTTCGGCGCCGAGGATCTTGCAGATCTTGGAATAGATCGGCGCGTTGGCCTGGTGGTCCTTGCCGAACATCTCGAAGTCGACGCCGAGAGCTGCCCAGCGCATGCCGAAGTCCGGCTTCCATTGCAGCTTCACATGACCGCCGGTCACGGGGAGCGTCGTGTCCTCGCCATTCTCGTCTTGGAACGTGACCGTGCCAGCTTTGGCATCGACCTTCTTCATCGGCACGTAGAGCACGCGGCCCGTCGTCGGCGAGATCGGCAGGAAGGGCGAATAGGTTTCGCGGCGCTCGTCGCCCAGCGTCGGCAGCATCACCTTCATGATGTCATCGTACTTTTCGGCGGCGCGCAGCAGCATCGCGTCGAACCGGCCCGACTTGTAGAGCGAGGTGGCCGAGGCAAATTCATACTCGAACCCGAAGCTGTCGAGGAAGGCGCGCAGGCGCGCGTTCATGTGCGCGCCATAGCTCTCATGCGTGCCGAACGGGTCAGGCACAGAGGTCAGCGGCTTCTGCATGAAGCTGTGCAGCTTCTCGGGGTTCGGCACCGTGTCCGGCACCTTGCGCATACCGTCCATGTCGTCCGACACGCAGATCAGGCGCGTGGCGTAGGCGCCGCCGGTCAGCGCCTCGAACGCGCGGCGGACCATGGTGGTGCGCACGACTTCGCCGAACGTGCCGATGTGCGGCA
>JAOATF010000208.1:16102-30010 GCA_030158285.1 Hyphomonadaceae bacterium | reverse complement strand
TCCTGCCCCGCGAAGCGGGGAAGGTGGCACGCGAAGCGTGACGGAAGGGGCCGCCCGAAGGGCGGATGCTTCTACGTGCTCCGCCTCAAGCCTTCGCCTCAACCGCTTCGGCCCACACGACGAGACGCATCGGGCCGGAGACCTTGGCGTCGAGCGGCCAGCAGGTGACCAGCGCCACGCGTGGGCGGCCGCCATCATGCGTGACGATGCCGGAGGCGTCCCAGCGGACGACCTCGGAGCCAGTGATGCGGAAGGTTCGGGCGCCTTTGGGAGTCTCGATGGTGAATTCATCGCCCTGTTTGACGTCGCCCAAAAAGGCAAAGTGCGTGTCGCGGTGGGCGGCGTAGACGGCGACGCCGCGCTCGCCGGGTTCGACCGAGGCGGCAAGGTGCGTGGGGCCGAAGGCGAGGCTTTCGCCGGCGGCGTCTGTTAGCGCCAGCACGCTGCGGTGCTGGGCCGGGAAAGTGATCCTGGCCGTGGGCGTGAAATCAGCCCACGGCCAGGGTCGCGCAGGATTGCCGGTTGAGAGTTGTTGCTCCCAGGCAGTCTCCATGAGGACCTGGGCGACCTGCGCCTTGGCCGGGATGAAGAGAGCCTGCGCGGCAATGAGCGCACCTGCCACAAGGCAGGCAACGGCAGAGAAGGACCGTGTCGAAGGCGAGATCTGTTTCACTGACATGACCATCTCACTTGAAGTTCAACCCGTCCCCACGCTGGCGAGGCCAGCGCAGGGACGGGCCTTCGGCTAGCGCGCTTGCTCCCGCGTGGACGTGGTGCGCGCCGGCCCGACACTTGCCTCATCAGCATGTCCCCGGGGGCTGGCGGCTGCACGTCCAAAACGCAGCAGGGCGGCGCCGAAAAGCATGAGCGTGAGCCCGAAACCAAGCATCAGCTCCCACGCGCTGGCCGTGCCGGGCAGGGCGAGGTCTTTTTCCTCGGCCTGCTTCTGCTCGTTCGAGCGCGCGTTGATTTTCTGCATGACGTTGTCCGGCAGGCGGTCGAGGCGCAGGGCGCGGGCTTCGGCTTGCGGGCCGAACACGCCCATGAAGTCCCAGCCTTTCGGCAGCATGCTGGCGATCTGGCGGCTATCCAGCCGCTCGCCCACGGGCCGCGCCGGGGTCTTGTCGATGGCGACGAGACTGGTGAGACGCGAGACGAGGTGGAAGTCGAGCGCGGTTTTCAGGACGCCCTTGTCGACGTCTTCCAGGCTCATGCCGGAATAGCGGCTTTCCTCGAAGCCGGCGATCTTCGCGCGAGCCCAGAGCTGCGAGACGCCTTTCGACGGCGCGGCTTCGGAGAGCGCGAAGGTGCGGCTCCAGGTTGAGCCGTTGAGCTTGCCCGAGAGGGTGAGATCGCCCTTGAGGTCGCTGGCGCGCATCACGAACGTCACCGGCTCACCCGAATAGAGATCGGGCAGCGGCGAGGGGTAGGCGTCTGCGGCGCCCGAGGGGAGTTTCACCTCAAGGTCTGTCATCACCGGGTTTTCGAGGGCGGCGAACAGCTTGGCGGATTGCTCGGTCACCTTCGTGACGTCGTCCATGTAGGTGAACGTGCCGCGCCCCTGGCGGGCGGCGCGCGTCATGAAGTAGGCGTTGGGGGCCGAGCCGATGCCGACCGTGAACAGACGCGACCGGCCGAGACCATCGTGGATGGCGCCGAACAGCTCGTCCTCGTTGCCGATGGCGCCGTCCGTGATGAACACGACCTGGCGGACTTCGCTCGTGTCGTTGCGGTTGCGATCGACAAGCGCGGCGCGCAAGGCAGGCAGCATTTCCGTGCCGCCATTGGCTTCGAGGCTGGCGACGAAACGCTTGGCGCGGGCGAGGTTCTGTTCGCTGGCTGCGACGGCGGTGGGGAAGAGCAGGTCCATCGTGTCGTCGAAGCGGATGACGTTGAACTCATCCGACGGCTTCAGACGGTCGAGCGCCAGCAACAGGCCTTGCTTGGCCTGGTCCATGCTCTCGCCGGACATGGAGCCGGAATTGTCGATCACGAAGATGGTCTCGCGATCGCGGCGCTGGCCTTCGACCTTGATGGCGGGCGGGTTCACCACGGCGAGCAGGTATTCTTCGCCATTGCGCTCCTCGCGGAAGAGGCTGGCGGTCGGGGCCTTGGCGGGCTCCGGCTTCCAGCTCAGCACGAAATCGCGGTCAGCGGGGACTTCGCCATCCTTCAGCGCGACGTGGACAGTGTCCTTGTCCTGCTGTTTCACCAGCAGGCCATGGGTCTGCGAGGAAATATCGGCGATTGGCACGCCGGCTTCGATGGAGATGTCGAACGAGACGGGGAGGCGCAGGCCCTCGACGCGCGAAGGCTCATGCGCCGGGTGCAGCACAGGCGGCGTGATCTTGTCGCGATCTGGCACCGGATCAGTGACGGAGACCGTGCGGTTGGTGCGGTCCGCCGTCAGGCCGAAGGTCGGTTTGGGGCTGTAGCGCGGGGCGATCACCAGCGGGAAGCGGGTGGACCACACGCCGTTATCGAGGCGGGCCTTGTCCTGGTACTCGATCTGGATCGCCACCGTCTCGCCCGGGCCGATATTGGCCAGCGAGGTGGTGAACAGGTTGGGGCGCTCTTCTTCCACGAGGCCGGCGCGCTGTCCGTTGGCGGCGGCTTCCTCGTAGATGATGCGCGCTTCCTTGCGCTCCTTGATGTCGCCTTCGATGAAGCGGTCGCCGATGACGATCTTCAACGTGTCGACGGCGGCGTCTTCCGGCAGCGGGAAGGCGTAGACGCCTTCAACCCATTTGTCGGTCGGGTTGGTGAAACGCTGCGTCAGGCGCGTGCGGATCACCGGACCGGCGATGTCCATCTTCACGTCAGCGGCGACCAGCGGCGCCTCGACATAGCGTCCCGGCAGCGAGGATTGCAGCAGGAGCGCGCCCGAAGACACCTCGCCCTTGCTGACAGTTCCGTCCTGCGCGAACGCGGGAGCGGCCAAGAAAGACGACGAGAGGCACGTAGCAGCTAGCAGCGCGCCTGCCAGAGCCGGGCGCGTGCGAAGTCCATGTGTTTTGAGGGTTCTCATCTGTTCCATCGGGGGTCCCAGCCCCTTCAGATGAACAGATGATCGGACGAGCACGTCCGGCGTTTGATTGCGCGGTGACGTTGTGACGGCGACTGCGGCGGCGCGGCGGCGATTGTGGCGGGATCGCGCGAGAGGTTAAGTGTGCTAGCTAACGCGGGAAAGCGGAGCTAAGGCGAAAACCGGTGGTTTCAGCCACGGCCGATCTGGAGGGACTATGCGTAAGGTTGGTTACGTCGTGATGGCGATGGCGCTCGTCGGCGCGTGTTCGAGCGCGCCGGAGACGCAGCCCGAGCCTGTGCCGGTCTCGCAGGCGACGCCGTCCAGCGCAGCGCCACAGGCGAGCGCTTCTTCAGCCGCGAAACCGTTCATGCCCAAGGCATTGTCGGCGCAGGGCGTCAACGCGGCCGACGATTTCATCTGGCTGGAAGATGTGCTCGGCAAGCGGTCGATGGACTGGGTCAAGGAGCAGAACACGCGCACCGAAGCGGTGCTGAAAGCGGATGAGCGCTATGAGCCCTTCCGCAAGGAGGCCCTCGCCATCCTCACCGCGCAGGACCGCACGCCGACGCCGAGCTTCCATGGCGATGGCATCGACAATTTCTGGCAGGACGCGAAGAATGTGCGCGGGCTGTGGCGGGAAACGACGCTGGACAGCTATCGCTCCGCCGCGCCGAAATGGACGACGATCCTGGACATCGACGCGCTGGCCAAGCGCGAGAAGGCCAACTGGATCTTCAAGGGCGCCGACTGCCTCGCGCCGGATGACGCGCTGTGCCTGGTCAACCTCTCCGACGGCGGCAAGGACGCCGTGGCGGTGCGCGAGTTCGATGCGGCGAAGAAGACGTTCGTCGCCAAGGGTTTCAACATTCCCGAAGGCAAGCACCGCATTGCCTGGCTCGACAAGGACACGTTGCTGGTTGCCACGGATTTTGGTCCCGGCTCGCTGACCGAGAGCGGCTATCCCTTCATCGTGAAGTCGCTGAAGCGCGGGCAGAAGCTGTCCGAAGCGAAGGAGGTCTATCGCGGCTCGGCCAAGGATGGCGGCTATGGCGTCGATCCGATGGTGATGCGCGACAGCGCAGGCGCGGTGATGGCGACGCTGGTCTCGCGCCCGCTGGATACGTTCCGCTCGGAGATCTGGGACATCACGGGCGGCAAGCGCGAGAAGCTGAACCTGCCGGAGCGGGTGAACGTTCGCGGCATGCTGGGCCGTGTGGGCGGCCCGGCGCCGCGCCTTGTGTTCAACGTGGAGCAGGACTGGGAGATCAGCGGACAATCGGCCAGCGCCGGGTCGCTGGTGGCCGTGCCGATGCGCATGCTGTTGCCGCCGCCCCCGGGCGTCGGGCTGGTGATGACGGAGCGCTCGCTTGTCGTGTTCAAGCCGACGCCGCGCCAGTCCGTGGAAGATGTCTCCGTGTTCGACGAGCGGATCGTCGCCTCGATCTACGACAACGTGCGCGGCCGGATGATCGTGTTCACTGACAAGGCCGAGTTCGGCGGCTGGCAGCAGAACCCGATCAAGACGCCGGAGAATGTCGCCATCCACCTCGGCTCGTCGGCGCGTTCGGCGGAGAAAGTGTTCTACACCTATGAGGGCTTCCTCACGCCGGCGACGTTGAATATCGCCAGTGTCGCGGCGCTCTCGGCCGACAAGGTGAAACAGGCGCCGGAGCGCTTCAATGCTGCAGGCCATGTGGTGGAGCAGTTCGAGGCGACCTCGAAGGACGGCACGAAAATCCCATACTTCGTGGTGCGTCCCAAGGGCGAGCTGACGGGCAAGACGGCCACGATGATGTTCGGCTATGGCGGTTTCCAGGTGTCCTACCCGCCGGTCTACAAGCCGGAGCTGGGCAAGATCTGGCTGGAGCGTGGCGGCGCCTATGTGATCGCCAACATCCGTGGCGGCGGCGAGTTCGGCCCCGCCTGGCACCAGGCAGCCCTCAAGGGCAATCGCCAGCGTGCGTTTGACGATTTCGCGGCGGTGGCCGCCGATCTGGCGGCGCGTCGGATCACGTCGGCGAAGAACCTTGCGATCTATGGCCGCTCCAATGGTGGCGTGCTGACGTCGGTGACGCTGACCCAGCATCCGGAACTGATCGGCGGCGCGGTGATCGAAAGCCCGCTGGTGGACATGCTGCGCTATCACGAGCTGCCGCCGGGCGCGTCGTGGATGGGCGAGTATGGCGATCCGCGTATTCCGGCGGAGGCGGCGTTCATCGCGGCCTATTCCGGCTACCAGAATATCCAGCCGGGGGTGGAGTATCCGGAGGTCTACGTGACCACCAACACGCGTGACGACCGCGTCCATCCGGGCCACGCGCGCAAGCTGGCGGCGCGGCTGCTGCTGACCGGCCATCCGGTGCTCTACTATGAAGAGACCAATGGCGGGCACTCCAACGATTCAGACCCGATCCTGAATTCGCAACGCTGGGCACGGCACTATGTCTATCTCGCGCGTAGCCTTGGCCTCGGAGAGTAAGCCATGATCCGCATTGTCCTTCCTGCTGCAGTGTTGCTCGCGGCATGCGGGCAGGGCGATGCGCCGAAGCCCGAAGACAATCCGCCGCCGGCGATGGAAGCGCCAACGCCCGCCGATCCCGCCATGCCGAAGATCGACGCTGCCGCTGTGACAGGATCGTGGTCGTTCGATCGCACCTGCGCCACCGAAGACGCGATGGGCCTGATGCCGGACGGCAAGGTCTATTTCGACGAGTGGGGTGAGGGCACATGGGCGGTCGATGGCGATGGCAGGCTGGTGCTGACGCTTCGCGAGCTGACGCCGGGCGAAGACCCCACGGCCTCCGCGCCGTTCACGATGACGCTGACGGCCACGGCGCCGGTGACGGATGATCTCGTGGGTACGCTCGTGTCGATCCGCGCCAACGAGCCGCCCCGCCAGATCAACGCCAAACGGTGCCCGGCGACCTAGCCAGCCGCCAACAGCGCAAACAAAAACGCCGCCCCGAAATCTCGGGGCGGCGTTCTGATATTTGCGTATCGCAGCTGCTACTTGATCCTGGAGATCAGATCCCAGTTGCGGGCGAGGACGCCGGCGCCGTTGTCGGATTTGACTTCGGCCCAGGTGGCGCGCGCCGCATCCTTGTCGCCCGAACGGTACTGGGCGACGCCGAGGTGCAGTTTCACGAGGTCGGCTTCGCCCGTATCGGCGATGCCTTTGGCCAGCGCGGCTTTCAGCACTTCGATCGCCTTGGCGTTGTCGCCATAGCTGAGGTGGGCTTCGCCGAGCGAGGCGATGGCCGGGCCATCGCCCTTCTTGAGGACATCAGCCGTTTCCTTGGCGAGACCGGCCTTGTCGGACGCCACGAGGGCTTTCGCGCTGGCGAGGTTCTTGGTGTCGAAGTCGCTGCTCACGCCGGCGGCTTCGAGGAACGCGACGGCTTCGTTCGGCAGGCCGCGCTTCAGGGCTTCATCGCCGGCCACGCTGCTTTCCTGCGCCGTGAGCTTCACGCCCGCCGCCTGAAGGGTGCGGAACATGTCGAGCTTGGCAGCAAGGCCATACTTCGGCTCTTTCTGCGCACGCGCGATCAACTCTTTCCAGTAGATCTCCTTCGGGTACTCGGCGACGATCTGTTCTTCGACCGCGTAGTATTTGTCCATCTGCCCAAGCGTGTTCAGCGCGCGCATCTGCAGCGTGAACCAGCTTTCGGGCGGCTTGGTGTTGGCCGCGCGGGCGGCCGCGACGGCCTTCTCGGCGTAGGTCAGCCCCGTCGCGGCATCGTTGGCCTTGATGAAGTTGTCGGCCACGCGGATCAGCTGGTCCGGTGTGCCGCCGTATTCATCGACGTAAGCGCGGGCCGCTGCATTCGAAGCAGCCTGGTCACCTGCATCGAGATGGGCTTTCGCCAGGGCGCTCTTGTACTCTTTCGTTTCGTCAGGGGTCAGCGTGCCCGACGCGATCAGCGTGTTGATCGAGACGACCTGTTGTTTGCCGTCCTTGTTCTCGGCGGCCATGTAGAGGCGCAGGCGCTCGAGCTGGGCCTTGTCGTTCGGCGTCTTGGCCTGCGCGGCGGCGGCGTCGAGCTTGGTCTTGGCCGTGACCCAGTCCTTGGCCAGCATGGCGTTGCGCGCTTCATTCATCGGCGCGACCATCTGCTTGGTCAGCTGCATCTGCCCGGGCTGCTGTGCATAGGCCGGGGCGATCGCGAGCGGGGCGGCAACGGCCATCGCCACGAGGGCGGCGGCGATCGCAGTGGCGCCAGGCAAGCGGAATTTCATTCGGCAGTCTCCCTAGGTTTTGCCCCGATAAGCCACGACATCGGCCGGCAAACAATGGAGACCACTGTAATTTGACCGCGTGACGCAGGTACGGAGGCGTTTCCGGGGCAAGATCGGCCCGTTGTATGCTGTTCATCCTGAAATTAATTCTGGGTCAGAGCCATCCGGGCCGGTTGCCGGGCCTTTTTTCCCGCTACGGAACGGCGTATCAGCCGCGCCATAAAACGCAGAAAAGGCGCCCGCCAATGTCCGCCCCCGTCTCCGACGCCCTCAAAAGGATCAAGCCCTCGGCCACCATCGCGGTGACCCAGAAGGCGCGGGAGCTCGCCGCCAAGGGCGAGAAGGTGATCGGCCTGGGCGCGGGCGAGCCGGATTTCGACACGCCTGACAATATCAAGCAGGCCGCCATCAAGGCGATCCAGGACGGCAAGACCAAGTACACGGACGTGGACGGCATTCCCGAGCTGAAGGAAGCCATCTGCGCCAAGTTCAAGCGCGAGAACGGCCTCGAGTACAAACCCAGGCAGGTGAACGTCTCGCCGGGCGGCAAGCCGGTGATCTTCAACGCCTTCATGGCGACGCTGAACCCAGGCGACGAGGTGGTGATCCCGACGCCGTACTGGGTCTCCTATCCGGAGATGGCCCTGATCTGCGGCGCGACGCCGGTGTTTGCCGAGGCGAAGGCCGCCGACAACTACAAGCTGAAGCCGGAGGCGCTGGAAGCCGCGATCACGCCGCGCACCAAATGGCTGATCCTCAATTCGCCGTCCAACCCGTCGGGCGCCGCCTACACCAAGGCCGAGCTGCAGGCGATCGCCGACGTGATGATGCGCCACCCGCACGTCTGGATCCTGACCGACGACATGTACGAACACCTCGTGTTCGACGGCTTCGAGTTCTGGACCATCGCGCAGGTCGAGCCGCGCCTCTATGACCGCACGCTCACCATGAACGGCGTCTCGAAAGCCTATTCGATGACCGGCTGGCGCATTGGCTATGCGGCTGGGCCTGAGCAGCTCATCAAGGGCATGGCCAAGGTGATGAGCCAGACCACGTCCAACCCGTCCTCCGTCTCGCAATGGGCGGCGGTTGAGGCGTTGGCCGGTACGCAGGAATTCATCAAGCCGAACCAGGAGCTGTTCAAGAAGCGCCGCGACATCGTCGTCGGCATGCTGAACCAGACCGAGGAACTCAGCTGCCCGACACCGGAAGGTGCGTTCTACGTCTATCCGGATTGCTCGCGCGCCATCGGCAAGACCTCCGCCGGCGGCATCAAGCTCAACAATGACGAGGATTTCGCGGCAGCCCTGCTGGACGAGGAAAAGGTGGCCGTCGTGTTCGGCTCCGCCTTCGGCCTCAGCCCGGCCTTCCGCATCTCCTACGCGACTTCTACCGAGAAGCTGGAAGAAGCTTGCCGCCGCATCCAGCGCTTCTGCGGGAACCTCAAGAAGTAGGCTGCAATCGCAGCGTCAAAGCCGCCCGCCCGTCCAGCGACGTGGCGGGCGGTTGCTTTTTGCAGTCTGCGGCGTCCTGCCGGTTTGACGGCGAGTCCCAATTGAATCAGCTTGTACACATTCAGGCTGGGAGCACTTCCGTGATCGAGAGCGCCGGACCGCTGGGTCTGACCCTGCTGCTGTTTGTGCCCAGTCTTGTGCTGACCGTCGGGTCGCTCTGGCTCGCCGCGCGCCTCACGCCTTGGTTCATGAAGCAACGGCAGACTGAGCCGCCGACGGTGCGCAGCTTCTTCTTCGATTTCGTTTCGGAATCGGAACCCACGCAGGCGCGGATGACCACCGTGCTTCTCGCGGCGGCGATCATCCTGTCCGTGCTGACGCCTGTCGTCTGCCTGATCCGCTTCGGCGGCCTGGCGATCTGACCCGGCCTACGCCGGCAGCGCCCATCCTTCGCGATACGTCCGTCCCAGCAGCGGGTTCGCCTCGGCGATGTTCGTGATGCGCCCGGCCACGCCATCATATTCGATCGGCTGTTCGGCCTGCATCGCGACGATGCCCAGCAGCATCGTCTCGGTCAGCGGGGCCGCGTGTTCGAACGAGCAGGAGACGGCTTCCTCGCCGCGGATCGCCCGCGCCCAGTTTTGTTCGTGGCCCTTGATGCCGTCGCGGATGCGCGGGATCGACTGGCCGATCTTCGCCGCGCGCGCCTGCGCTTCGCCGCCGATGATGAGCGGCTTCTCGCCGTAGGTTTCGTGGAGCAGCGTGCCGCCGTCGCCGACGAACATCACGCCGCCTTCCTCGTTCATCTTGGCGCCCACCGGCATGCCCTGCGGGGTCGGCGGTGCGAGGCCTCCGTCATACCACATCAGCGTCACCGGCCCGCCCTTGGCCTTGCCGAACTCGTAGGAGGTGATCGTCGCCAGCGGGAAGGCCGCCAGCGTTTCCGGCCGCTTGTAGTCCCACGGATCGGTGTCGCCGCCCCACAGCGTGTGCCGCGTCTCGACGCGCGTCGGCAGGCCGGGCTCCAGCGCCCAGAACGGGAAGTCGATCAGGTGTGCGCCCATATCGCCCAGCGCGCCCGAGCCGAAGGGGAGCCAGCCGCGCCAGTTGAAGTGAGCGTAGTCAGGGTTATAGCCCCAGTTCACATCGGCCGGGCCCAGCCATTTGTCCCAGTCCAGCGTTGCGGGAACGGGCTTTGCCTCCGGCTTGGCCACGCCCTGCGGCCAGACGGGGCGGTTGGTCCAGACATGGACCTCCTTCACCTTGCCGATTGCGCCGCCCTTGATCAATTCCACCACCCGCCGGCCATCATCGCCCGAGTGACCCTGGTTGCCCATTTGGGTGACGAGCTTGGGATTGGCCCGCGACAGTTTCAGCAGCGCCCGCGCTTCGTTCACGGAGTAGGTGAGGGGCTTCTGCACGTAGACATGGAGCCCGCGCTCCATCGCCATCATCGCCGCCAGCGCGTGGTGATGGTCCGGCGTTGCGATCACGACCGCGTCGATGTCCTTCCGCGTGTCCAGCATCTTGCGATAGTCGACGAAGTGCTCGGCCTTCTCGTAGGCGGCATTCAGCGCCACGCGTTCCGGCCGCACCACGCCATCCTTGTCGCGCAGCGAGCGTGAGACGCGGCCGATGTCGACATCGGCATAGGCGACAATGTTTTCACCCGTCAGCGCCGCCATGTTGGACGAGCCCTGTCCGCCCGCGCCGATGGCCGCCACGTTGATCCGGTCACCCGGGCCCAGCCGTCGGCCCTGCGCGCTGGCGCATCCCGGCATTGCCATCACGCCCGCAATCGCCGCGCCGCCGCGCAGCAGCCCGCGCCGCGACCATCCCGTCCGCATCGACTCACGCATGTTCCATCCCCGTTTTCTGTTTTCCCGATTTCAGCCCCTGCGGGGTGAAATGGCAAGCAACAGAAAGGCGACAGCGGTTACGTTAGGGGAGGCGTGGACAAGGTAGAGCTGTCATTCCGGCCGTAGCGAAGCGAAGAGCCGGGACCCAGGGGCGACAAGCACCGCGCTTGCAGCCCCTAGGTTCCGGCTCGCGCTTCGCGCGTCCGGAATGACAGGAGAGCCCTACTTCAGCGTCGGGGAGGACAGCTTCAGATCGTCGATCACGATCCGCTCGATGCCGCCGCGCTTGTTCTTCACCTCGTCCCAGAACTTTGCGGCGTCGCCGACGACAACCAGCGTTGCCTTGGCAGGGTCGAAGTATTTCTTCGCCGCTTCGCTGGCCTGCGCCGCTGTGACGCCGCCGATGTCCGAGGAGTAGGTCTGCAGCTTGCCCAGCGGCAGGCCGAACTGGGCGAGGGCAGAGTATTGCCCGGCCAGACCCGCCGTCGTTTCCACCGAGCGGCCGAAGCCGCCGATGATGAAGGCCTTGCGCGCCGACAGTTCTTTTTCGGCGATCGGCTCGTTACCCAGCCGGGTGAACTCCGACAGCATCAGGTCGATCACCTGCGCCACGGCGTCGTTGCGCGTCTGCGCGCTGGCGGTGAGTGGCGCGTCCGTCTTGCGTGCGCTGAGGCCGGAACCCGCGCCATAGGAGAGCCCGCGCTTGATACGGATTTCGGAATTGAGCCGCGAGGAGTAGCCGACACCCAGGACGGCGTTCGCAACGGTCGCCTGCACATAGTCCGGCGCGAGACGCGAGGGGCCCACGCGGCCGAGCAGAACGGCGGCTTGGGCCGCCTGCGGAATATCGACCGTGATCGAGCGCGGCGCGGGATACGTCGCCGCCGTCGTCTGCGCCATCAGCGGGCCGCCCGCCGGGCGTCCCCACTGGCCGAACGTCTCTTGTGCCAACTTGAAGCCTGCTTCCGGCGTGATGTCGCCTGCGATCACCAGCACGGACTGGTCGGGCCGCCACGCGGCCTTGTGGAACGCCTTGAGGTCCGCCGCTGTCACGGCCTCGACCGTTTCCTCGGTGACGATGTTGCCATAAGGCGCGTTGCCGAACAGCGCTCGGGTCAGCGCCATGCTGCCCACGCTGCCGGGGCGGCGCAGCGTCACTTTTAGCCCGTCCAGCGATTCCTGCTTGGCGCGGTCCAGCTCATCCTCCGCAAAGGCGGGGTTCTGAACGACGTCGGCCATGATGGTGAAGGCCTGCGCCGCCTTGTCGGAGCGCGTGGAGATCGAGACGTCAGAGGCGTCCGGCCCGGCGCTCGCGCCGATGGCGGCGCCCAGGCTTTCGATCTGGCTCGCGATCTCGGTGGCCGAGCGCGTTGTGGTGCCGCGCGTGGTGAGATCGGCGGTAAAACCCGCAAGCCCTGCCTTGTTGGCCGGATCGAATGCGGAGCCCGCAGAGATGCGCAGGCTGGCGCTGATCAGCGGCAGGCCAGGCTTTGCCGCGACCACGACGCGCAAGCCGTTCGGCAGCGTCTTCTCGACAGCGGGCGGCACCTTCGCCGCGACAGCCGGTCCGGCTTCCGGTGGCATCAGGCGCGAGGCTTCCGGGGCCAGCGTGAACACGGGGATGTCGGACGCAGCGATCGCGATCTTTGCGGTCTGGATCGTCGGCGCATCGGCGAAGGTCGCCTCCGGCGCGCCATTTTGCGTTTCTTCCGGCAGGTATTTGATGGTCACGGACTTTGTGTCGTCCATGATCTTCCGCGCCACGCGCTGTACGTCCGCCGCTGTCACGCTTTGGAGCTGCGCCAGCATGGTGTCGGAGGCGCGGGCATCCTTGAACAGGATGATCGACTGGGCCAGCTCGTCGGCGCGGCCGTTGGAGGTTTCGCGGTTCTGCAGCGTGCCGGTGATCAGCTCGTTGCGCGCTTCGTCCAGCTCGGCCTGCGTCACAAGCGTATCGCGCAGCTTCGCGATCTGCGCCTTCAGACCAGCAATGCCCTCATCAGCCGTCTTGCCGTCCGAAAGGATCGCATAGAGCGTGTAGACGCCGGGGTCTGCGTTGATCTGGAAGTTCGAGCCCGCATCCGTCACCAGCTGCTGCTCATAGACCAGCGACTGGTAGAGGCGCGAGGATTGCCCGCTGGTGAGGATCGCATCCAGCATCGTCAGCGCCGCATTGTCCGGGCTTTTCGCGTCTGGCGATGGCCACGAGATCATCACGGCGGGCAGGGGCGTGTTGGGCTCGTAGACGGTGAAGCTTTTCGGCGCCGTGCGCTGCGGCTCCACGGCTGTCACACGCGGAATCTCGCGGTCCGGCGTCTTGATGCCGGCGAAGTATTTTTCGACATAGGCATCGAGCTGCGCCTCATCGAAATTGCCCGAGACGACCATCACCGCATTGTCGGGGCGATAGTACGCAGCGTGGAAGGCGCGCACATCTTCCACGGTCGCAGCATCAAGCTCCTCGATCGAGCCGATGCCGGGTCGGCCATACGGGTGCACGCTGTAGGATGCCCGCGGCAGGTAAAGGCTGAACAGCTTGCCATAGGGCGCGCTCAGCGTGTTCTGGCGCAGCTCCTCCTTCACCACTTCGCGCTCCGAAGCGAAGCTCGCATCGTCGATGACCAGCGAGCCCATGCGCTCGGCCTCGCCCCACAGCACACGCTCGAGGTGATTGGCCGGCACGGTCTCGTAGTAGTTTGTATAATCGTCCCAGGTGGAGGCGTTGTTGAAGCCGCCCGCATCCTCGGTGAGACGATCGAATGTCTCGGCCGGCATGTTGGTGGTCGACTTGAACATCAGGTGTTCGAACAGGTGCGCAAAGCCGGAGCGCCCCTGCGGGTCGTCTTTCGAGCCGACATCGTACCAGACGGCGACGGAGACAGACGCCGTGTCCTTGTCCGGCATCGCATAGACGCGCAGCCCGTTCGCCAGCTTCCTGCAGGTGAACTGCAGCGGCTGGATCGAGAGCCCGCTGGTGGCCTTTGCGGTGTAGGGCGTCTCGTTGGGGCCGCACGCCGAAAGCGCCGCCGTCTTGCCGTCCGTCCCCGCCGGCGGGTCCGTCGCGCATCCAGCCAAGGCTGTGCTGGCCATCAGCAGGGCAAGCGTTGCAACGACGGGGCGACGGAAAAGCAGCATGGAAAGCCTCGGCATGGTTGAGGGGTGGTCCCCCTTACCAAGCTCGGCACGCCCAAGCGAGCATTTTTATCGATAATCGAGAAACCGGCCGGTTTACGCAGACGTCAGTCGTCCTCGTCCCTCTTCAACGGATCGAACGACTTGCGCACCAGCAGCGCGATCTCCACCAGCGCCTTGGGGGAGGGGATGTCGTAGG
>JAOATF010000208.1:0-16002 GCA_030158285.1 Hyphomonadaceae bacterium | reverse complement strand
TTGCGCACCAGCAGCGCGATCTCCACCAGCGCCTTGGGGGAGGGGATGTCGTAGGCGCTGCGATCGATCACCAGGTCGATCCCCTCGGCCATCGGGATGATCTCCTTGGCGCCCTTCGTCTCCGCAGCATGCTTCGTCCGCTTGCCGCGCAGCCGCTCCACGGTTTCGCGCAGGGCCGCCGCCTGTTTCGGCGAGAGCTTCGCACCGGGTTCGCCGCCGATGGCCTTGAACATTTCGCGCAGCGTGTCGCCGTCGCGCAGGTGCGCCGAGTCCACCGCGAAGCCGTCGAGTATGCCCTGGAACGAGCTGGCCTTGTCGCGAATGCTTTCGAGATCGAAGCCCCAGTCCTGCAAGAGCTTGCATCGCTTCAGCTGGTTGAGGTGTTTGTCCGTGAAATGCGCGCCGGGCCCGCGCGCCAGCGGCCGGTCGATCAGCTCTTCCTGCACGTAGTAGCGCACGGTGCGCAGCGACACGCCCGCCAGCTGCGCGAGTTGCTCTGCGGTGTAGCGATTGTCGTCAGCCATATACTGACAGTAACTGTCAGTATATGGCTGTCAATATGCGACGGTATCAGATTGGCGATTCAGCTACCGTGATGCCGCTCTCGGACAGGGCGTCCGTCACACGCTTCTGGATCTTGCGCATCAGGTCGATCTGCATCGTTTGCATCCGTTGCGTCACGATCGGCATGTATTCCGCTAGTACCTGCGGCTGCTTCTGCATGATCGATCTGCCTTCGGGCGAAGAATAGTAGTCCCTCATCTTCGCCAGTTCCTCACCGGTGTAGACGCGAGCCATGATCGTACCCATCTCTTGCATCAGCTCAGGCATGATGGCCTTGACCTGCTCCATACCCTCCTTCATCGACTCATCCATGGCGGGCCGCGCTTTCTCGACACGCGCCAAGCACGCATCACGCTGAGCCGCTGGCACGGTCTCGCACATGTTCAGCATCGTCGGCAGCATCACGCCGGACATGGAATCCATGACGCCATCGATCATTTTCGGATCGGTCATCAGCGTGGCGATCTCGCTCGCCAGCTTCTGCTTCTCGGCATCCGTCGTGGGAACCGGCGTCCCGCCCGTGGCGCCGCTGCATGCGCCCAACACGACCAGCATGGCGCCGGCCAGGATCTGCTTGCGGATCATGTCGTCCTCCCAATCTGCAATCGAATCTAGAAGATCGAATACGCCCCATCGATCACGAACGAGTCGCCCGAGTGATAGCTCGATGCGTCCGAGGTGAGGTACACCGCGACGCCGCCGAAATCCTTCGGCTCGCCCCAGCGCCGCATCGGCACGCGCGGGATGACTTTCTCGGCAAACGCCGCATTGTCCTGCGCGCCCTGCGTCATGTCGGTGGCGATCCAGCCCGGCAGCACCGAGTTCGCCCGCACGCCATAGCGCGCATGTTCCACCGCGATCGATTTCATCATCGAGATCACCGCGCCCTTGGTGGCCGCGTAAGCTTCGTTGCGCGCCGCGCCCTCGATCGCCGCCAGCGACGCCACGCCGACCAGCGAGCCGCCCGGGTCGCCGCCCTTGGCGCGATCCACCATGTGCTTGGCCGCCTCGCGCAGCGTGAAGAACACGCCATCGAGGTTCACCGACAGAACCCGGCGATAAACGTCCGTCGGGAACTCGGAGAACGACTTCGCCCCGCCGCCGATGCCGGCATTGGCGAACACCGAGTCGATGCGCCCGAAATGCTTCGCGACGTCCAGCATGGCCGCCGCCACCTGCGTCTCGTCCGCCACGTTGACCGTCCAGGCTTTCGTCTTGCCGCCCAGCTTCTTCACCGCCTCGGCATTGTTGGCCTCGCTGGACCCCCAGATCGCGACCGCCGCCCCGGCCTGGGACAGCGCTTGTGCGAAACCGAAGCCGATTCCCCGGTTCCCGCCGGTCACCAGCGCAACTTTCCCGGTGAGATCAAAAGGGGCGTAGGCCATTGTTTTCTCCACTATGACGCACCTGTGTTGGACGCTTGGCCGCTGCGGTCGTCAAGCCGCCATCATCCAGCTGTCTTAGGGACTTGTCCAAAGACCCCCGCCCGTGGATGAGGGGTCCAGCAGACGGGGCAGCTCTTTGATGCGACTGGCACTCTTTACCGCGCTGGCGGCAAGCCTCTGGCTGACCGCGCCCGCGAGCGCCCAGCCGGGTGAGCTGCGGGCCCTGCAGCCCGAGCGACTCCCCGGCATGTGCATCACCATGATGGGGCCGTCGGCCGAGGCCGTCAGCATGCCGTGCGACAGCGACCTCAACAAGAAATTCCTGATGCCGCCCGCCGAAGGCGGCCCCATCCGCCATGGCGAGCGCTGTCTCGCCCCACGCGGCGATGGCAACTATCCGCCGCTCGTCGCCGCTGAATGCGATGGCTCTCCGGCGCAGACGTGGACGGCAGGCGCGGATGGCGAGCTTCGCTCCGGCGAGGGCCGCTGCATCTCACTCCTCGGCGCTTCCAGCCGCACCGGCGAGCTGATCTTCGCCGGCGAATGCCCGAAGCAGGGCGAGGGGCACGCCTGGCGCGCCGCCTATGTCGATTTCACCAACGTCATCGAAGCCTCGCTGGAATCCACCGGCCACCCCGGGCAGTGCATCGGCTACGACACCGGCCTCCAGCTCTATCCGTGCACCGACGCCTACCGGCAGGTGATGAGTTTCGACGAGAAAGCCGTCGGCCAGATCCGCATGATGAGCAGCTGCCTGTCTGGTGGCTTTGCCTTCGGCGCGCTCCGCCTTGGTGAGTGCTGGGACCAGCCCGGTCAGAAATGGATGCTCCTCGAAGGCGGACGCATCGCCAATGCCAACGTCCAGTGCATCGAAGTCTCGCCCGAGGAAGGACGCGATGTTCTCCGCACCAAGCCCTGCAGCCAGGCGCCAGAGCAACAGTGGAAAGTCCGCTGGCCCGGCGCCCAGCCCGCGCCCGTCAACGCGCCGATCCCCACCATCACGACGCTGCAGCATCAGCAGCTTCCCGGCCTCTGCCTGTCTCTCACGGGCAAGGACGGCGAGACCGAAAGCCGCCCGTGCGATGGCTCCGCCCTGCAGGACTTCCGCTTTCCTCCTGCAGAGGGTGGACCCATCCAGCACGGCGAGAAATGCCTCGGTCCGCACGGGCAGGGCATGTATCCGCAGCTCACGGCCGTCGCCTGTGATGGATCGCCCGCGCAGACGTGGACGATGAACGCCACCGGCGAACTGCGCAACGGCGCTGGCCGCTGCCTCGCGCTGCTGGGATCGTCCGGCCGCGTGGGTGGACGCATCTATGCCGGCGAATGCCCGGCCGGTTTGCCCGCACATCGCTGGCGCATCGCGGCGGTCGATCCGCTGGCTGTCCGCCCCGTCAACGCCCTGATCGAATCCCGCGCCCGCGCGGACATGTGCGTCGGCCATGATGGCGCGTTGCGGCTGGTCGACTGCGCCAATCGCCTCGGCCGCGTGTTCAGCTTCGATCGCTCGGGCCCGACCCAGCTGCGCCTGATGGGCAACTGCCTCGCCGGCGGCTTCGTGTTCGACAGCCTCGCGCTCAGCCAGTGCTGGGACCTGCCGCCCCAGAAATGGACCGAAACGCCCGATGGCCAGCTGGTCAACGGCGAAGGCAAATGCCTCACCCTGGTTGTCGAGAACGGCAAGGACGTGCTGCGGGGGCTTGCGTGCAAGCCTGTTCCCGAACAGCAATGGACGATCAAGGAAGTCTCCTGATCGCGAAAGGACAGGCGGCCGTGCAGAAGCTTCTCCTCGCCGCTCTCGCTTTCGTTGCGCTGTCTGTTCCCGTCGCCATGGCCCAGAAAAGCGCAGCGCCTGTGCCGCCGCCGGTTCCCGCAGCGGGTATGAAGGAGGCGGAGCTGAAGGCTTCGCTCTTCGGAATCCACCTTTACGGCACGACCACTGATTTCGGCATGACGTGGGATGAGTGCATCGAGCCCGGCGGAAACACGCTTTACGTGACGCCCGGCGGCGAACTGCAGGGCCGGCTGACCATATCGCCGAAGGGTCTTGCCTGCTTTGCCTACGAGGACACGGACTTCAAGGCGCCGCAGTGCTTTGTCGTGCGCCGCAAAAAGGATGGCTTCAGCCTTGTCAGCGAGTATGGCGGGGAAGCCTTCGTCACGACGAAGGTTGTTCGCGGCATACGAACCTGCGAAAAGCAGGACCTCATCGGATAGGACTTCCGTCATGGCCGACGATCAGGGCGACCGCATCTCCACCTTCATCGCACGCCTCACCGAGGCGCTGGGGCCGAAAGGCGTTTCCACCGACGCGCACGAGATCGAGCCGCACATTCAGGACTGGCGCGGCCGCTGGAAGGGCGCGACGCCTGTGCTGGTGAAGCCGTCCTCCACGGAGGAGGTCTCCGCCGCGATGACGCTGTGCGCCGAATACGGCCTTGCGGTGAATCCGCAGGGCGGCAATTCCGGCATGGTCAATGGCTCTGTGCCTCAAGGTGAAGTGCTGATCTCGCTTAAGCGCATGAACCGCGTGCGCGAAGTCGACGTGCTCAACGATGCGATGACGCTGGAGGCCGGCGTCATTCTCACGAAGGCGCAGGAAGTAGCCGAGCAAAATGACCGGCTGTTTCCGTTGTCGCTTGGCGCGCAGGGCGTTGCGATGATCGGCGGGCTTATCTCGACCAATGCCGGCGGCGTGCAGGTGCTGCGCTATGGCATGATGCGCGATCTGGTGCTCGGCATCGAAGCCGTGCTGCCCGATGGCCGCGTGTGGAATGGCCTGCGCGGTCTCAGGAAAGACAATACCGGCTACGATCTGAAGCACCTTTTCATCGGCGCGGAAGGCACGCTGGGCGTTGTCACCGCCGCGACGTTGAAGCTGTTCCCACGTCCCGCCGTGAAAGAGACAGCGTGGGTGACGGTGGCCTCGCCGCAGAAGGCTGTCGAGTTGCTTGCCCTCGCCAAGCAGGCCAGTGGCGGCGCTGTCACCGGCTTCGAGATCGTGCCGCAGCTCGGCCTTGATCTGGTGCTAAAGCACATTCCGGATACGCGCGATCCGCTGCCGACCGCATTGCCGTGGCGCATTCTCATGGAGCTGTCGCTGCCTCGCGAGGAGGGCGCGCGCGATCTTATCGAGAGCCTGCTGGCTGACGCGCTCGAGAAGGAGATCGCTGCCGACGCGGTGATCTGCGAAACCGAGGCGCAGAAGGCGATGGTCTGGAAGATCCGTGAGAACATCGCGGTTGCCGAACGCGCCCATGGCAAGGCGTTGAAGCACGACGTTTCCGTGCCGGTCTCGCGCGTCGCCGAATTCATGGAGCGTGGCATCGCGCTGGCGCATGCCATGAACCCCGGCGCAGACGTCATCGCTTTTGGCCATGTCGGCGACGGCAACATCCACTTCAACATCACGCCGCCCCCGGGCGCGAACCACGACCAGTTCGTGGACAAGGATGGCCTGCCGCTGTCCAAGGCCGTGCACGACCTGATCGCCAGCCTCAACGGCTCGATCTCGGCAGAGCACGGCATCGGAAGACTGAAGCGCGATGAGCTCGCCTGGCGCAAATCCGCCGTCGAGATGGACATGATGCGCGCCGTGAAACACGCGCTCGATCCGCTGGGAAGAATGAACCCGGGCAGGGTGCTGTAGCGCGCCTACGCCGCGAGCGTCGTGATCACCGGGCCGCGGCGCGTGGCCACCATCGTGTGCTCGTACTGCACGGTCGGCGCCGGCTTGTCGGCGTAGAGCGTCCACTTGTCGTTGCTGGCCTTGGCGTCGACCGCCCAGCCCGCGCCCATCGACAGGAACGGCTCCAGCGTGAACACCAGCCCATCGTGAATTCGCCGCCGCTCGCGCAGATCACGCCACGTCGGAATCTCGCCCGGCTCTTCATGCAGTGCGCCGCCGACGCCATGGCTCGCGAGGTTGCGGATCAGCGTATAGCCGCGCGCGTGCGCAAAGCTTTCGATCGCGATCCCCGGCGCATTCAGCGCGCCGCCGGTCCGCACCGCCTTGATGCCCGTCCACAGTGCTTTCTGCCCGTCGCGGCACAGCGCATCGAGTTTGGCGTCTTCGGCCTTCAGCACGAAGCTCGCGCCGGTGTCGGCGAAATAGCCATCCTTCTCGGCGGAGACGTCGATGTTGATCAGCTGGCCGACCTTCATCTTCTGCTTGCCCGGGATGCCATGCGCGATCGCGGGAAACACGCTGATGCAGGTCGCGCCCGGGAAATTGTAGGTCGTCTTCGGCGCGGACTTCGCGCCGTCCCGCTCCAGCAACGCCGCGCCGATCGCGTCCAGTTCCGCCGTCGTCATCCCCGGTTCCGCCGCGCCGCGCATGGCCTCAAGCGTGCGCGCCACGATCAGGCCGATGCGTTTCAGCCCGTCCAGCTGGTCTTCGCTGTCGATAGTCACAGTATCAGGCGTCCTTGGCGGGCGGGGCCGGTTCGGCCTTCTGCCCCTTCGGCGCGCCAAGGGCATAATAAGCCGTCGCCGGATCAACCGGCTTGGCCACCGGCGTTTCCGCCACAGGCGCCGCAGCCGGCGCTGCAACCACCGCCACCGGCGGCGCCTCAACCGGCTTCATGATATTCGCGCCCCAATGGGCCCGCTCCACCGTCCGCTCCGAGAGGCCCAGTTCCTGCGCCGTGAAGGCGACGAGGCCGCCGGACTTGCAGAGCATCTGCACGATGTTCTGCCGCGTCTGCAGCTCGAGCATGCGCATGAGGACTTCCACCGTCTTCGGATCGGCCTTCTCGAGCATGTCGACCAGATCGTCGAGGTGCTCGTTGTCGTACGCCATCGGGCCGTTGGCGAGATCGCGGTTGATCGGCTTCTGCGGACGCTCGAACGAGAACATCGCTTCGTACACGATGATGCCGAGCGGCATGCCGGAGGGGTTGGCTTCGTCGGCCGGGAACTCCATGTCGCGGAGTTCCTTCAGTACGCGCTGCTCGATCTCGCGCTGGTTCTTGAAGACGTCCTGGTCCTCGAACTCGCTGACGGCGTTGTCGAACAGGTTCTCGATCCGCGCGGCCATGGTCGTGCCGAACGATTCCATCTGCGTCGGGATCTGGATGCGCTCGATATCCAGCGCGAAGGCGACCTTCGGCTTGATCAGCAGCATGCGCTTGTCGGTCGTCGTGGAATGGAAGGGACGCGGCGCGCAGGTGTGGACGCGCAGGGAGATTTCGCCGTTGCGGCGGTTGACGAGGGATTTCTCGTAGAAGGCGCCGGTGGCGTCCGTCGTCATGATCTTCAGGTCAGGGGCGTGCTTCTCACGCAGCACCCGGATCGACGGGTCCCAGATCGTCATGGGCGCGCGCAGGGCGCCGTAGAAATTGCCGCCCTTGGTGGTGATGAAGGTGGCGTGAGCGCCGGCGTCATAGGTCCGGGCCGCGCGGTAAACCAGGAAGATGAGGAGCAGTCCAACAAGGACAGCGCCGACAATCGCTGCGATCTCAAGCATTTCGAAGGTCCCACGCCACACGCCGCCCCAAGGACGACCAGACTAGCCCCGATATCTGGCCCCCACAATTCCAAAACACCGGGATTTCCGGGTCCAGCTGCCGCGAATTCTAGCAGAGGCAGAGCGACAACTACGCAATACCCTCAAGGGGATGAGCTTTAACTATGGGACTATTCCGGCTCTTCAGCTCAGGGGTCGCCCGCCCGAACGAAGTAGATCGGGTTGCCCAGCAGCAACAGCTTGCCGGAGGCGTCGCGGATTTCCGGGCGGATGTAGCCATGAGCGGCGCCCGGTTTGGCCTGCACCTTTACGAAGAAGAACTGGAGGTCCGGGTTGGAGGACGTTGGCTGGATACGCGTCACATCCTCAACCGCGATGCCGTCCCAGATCAGCGTCAGCCGCGCATCCGCAGGCGCATTGTCGAAGCTGACATTGATGGTCTGGCTGTCTCCGTCCTGAAACGTGGACACGCCGCCCATGTGAACCTTGCTGACTAGGGTGCGCATTTCGAGGTCTACGCCGGGCAAGCCGACAACATCCACGAACACGCGGCCAGACTTCACGCCATCGACGATGCCCTTGGTGGACAACTCGCTGGCATAAACAACTGTCGCCGGCTTCCCGATCGGCGATTGCTTCGCGCCTGTCACGTCTGTCGCATCGTGATTGTCGCTGCCGCCGATGGCGGTGATGCGGTGGCCTTCCTTCAGCAGCTTGTCCCAGAACGCAATGCCGGAGAGCCCACTCTCCGCGCCGCTGGTCCGCAGTGTCGATCCGTTGACGACTTCGATCGCCGCGACGCGTGACCAGTCCGTATCCTTCACCGTCCAGCCGCAGCCCATGCAGACTTCGCCGGAGGGAAGGCTGGGGTGGTTCACTGACACGAACGCGCCTTGTGTGTCGGCTTCGTCGAACAGCTTTGCCAGCGTTGGCAGGCGTGGGCTGCCGAGTTGGAAATCCACGAACTGCGACAGCCCCACCGCATTTGCATGGCCGTTGAACGTGGTGACTTCCGTGCCGGGGATCAGCAGCGTTTTCGGATACTGCTTCTGTGAGGCGGCGATGTCGGCCAGCTGTGTCAGGGTATTGTGGTCGGTGATCGCCACGAAATCCAAGCCGGCATCGCGCGCCGCATCGAATGTACGCATCGCCGGGCAGGGGGCGCGTGTTCCGGCGACATCGCATGACCCGTCCGAGTGCGCCGTGTGAACGTGGAAATCGCCACGCCGCCAACCGGGTTCGGTCGACAGCACGACGGGGCTGAAGGCCGTGGTTGTCGTTGCCACGTTTTCGTTCGCGGAGAAGCTTACCGTTGCCGTGTAGCTTGCGGTCTGCCCGTCGCGGATGTTGGGAATGCCCAGCACCAGTTTCCATTCGCCGGGTTGGATCGGGCCAGGCCGGTAGGAGGGCGTGGCGCTGGTCTCGCCGATCTCGAAGCGGCTTTTGTTGCCGCCGCTCCATCCGCGCTGGCCTTGTGGGTCGCGCAGGCCGAGATCGATGACGGTCTTCTGGTCCTTTCCCGTATAGCTGAACTCCACCATGATCCGCTTCACGCCAGCCGGAACGATGAACGGGATTTCGCGATAGGTCTGGTGATCCGCGCGCGTGATCTCGCCCGTCAGCACCAGCGGCACGGCAGGGTCAAACGCTGGCTGGGACGCGCAGGCTGCAACAGCCAGGGCAAGGGCGCAGATCAGGGCTCGCAAGCGTGTCTCCGTTTTGGAGAGACTAGCGTCGGGCCGTGACAGAACCAACTCGTGGTGAGCCCGTCCTCCCCTGCGAAGCGGGGGAGGTGGCCCGAAGGGTCGGAGGGGGCGAGCCGCAAGCAAGCCGTCGCTTGATGGCTATGATCCCCTCTTGGCCTGCCCCCATCCCCCCTTCGGGGTACTTCCCCCGCTTCGCAGGGGAAGACGGAATCAGCGCCGTCCTAGTCTCGCGGGGGCAGCGCTTCGCGCACCACAGCCTCGATCTTGAAGCCGTCGGGGTCGAGCGCGAAGCAGCCATAGAAGCCGGCGGTGTAGTGTGGCCTTTCGCCCGGACCGCCCGCATCGGTTGCGCCATGCCTCAGGGCAACGGCATGAAACGCCTGCACCTCAGCGCGATCCTTAGCGCGGAAGCTGATGTGGAGGCCGATGCCCGCTGTTGCGTAGCCCGGTTCGCGCGCATGCACCCAGAAGATCGGTGGCAGCACATCGTCCGGCCCCCAGCCGATCGCGCCATCACGCTGCTTGCGGCGCCTCAGGCCGAGCGTGGCGAGGACAGCGTCATAGAAGGCGGCAGACTTTTCGAAGTCAGCAACCGGGATCGAGACGTGATCAATGAAAGCGGGCATGGCGGAAGGATCGCTCCACGCCATGCCCGCATCAAGTGCACGATTTGATTAGCTCAGGTGTCGAACCCTGAACCTACCAGCCGCAGGCCTCCTACCAACCGCAAGACTGCCCCTTGTTCTGTTCCTTCATCCACGTCTGCAGCGGTGCGAAGTAGGAGACGAGGGCGGAGCCATCGATCTCGCGCGTGCCCGTGAAGGCTTCGAGCGCATCCGGCCACGGCTTGCTGGCGCCCATTTCGAGCATCTTGGTGAACTTCGCGCCGACATCCTTGTTGCCGTAGATCGAGCAGCGATGCAGCGGCCCGGTCCAGCCGGCCTGTTCGCACGCAGCCTTGTGGAACTGGAACTGCAACACGAACGACAGGAAGTAGCGCAGGTAAGGCGTGTTGCCCGGGATGTGATACTTGGCGCCCGGATCGAACGCATCGCCCGGCCGGGAGACTGGCGGCGTGATGCCCTGATACTGGCGGCCGAGATCGACCCAGGCCTGGTTGTATTGCGCCGGCGTGGTCTGGCCGCGGAACACCTGCCAGCGCCATTTGTCGACCTTCAGCGCGAAGGGCAGGAACGACACTTTCTCGAGCGCGCGATCCATCAGCAGGCCGAGATCGGCCGAAGCCGGCGGCACGTTGGAGATGAGGCCGAGCTGCTTCAGGTATTCCGGCGTGATCGAGAGCGCGACGAAATCGCCGATGGCTTCATGGAAGCCATCGTTCGCGCCGTTCTTGAACAGCAGGTCCTGGTTCTTGTAGGCGCGCTGGTAGAAATTGTGGCCCAGCTCGTGGTGGACGGTCGAGAAGTCCTCCGCGTTGATCTGGGTGCACATCTTGATACGGATGTCGTCCAGATTATCGATGTCCCATGCCGAGGCGTGGCAGATCACTTCGCGGTCGCGCGGGCGCGTGATGAGCGAGCGCTGCCAGAACGTGTCGGGCAGGGGCGCGAGGCCAAGCGAGGTGAAGAAGGCCTCGCCGGTCTTCACCATCTTGATCTCGTCATAGCCCTTCTGCTTCAGGACGGCCGTGAGATCATAGCCGGGGTCGGAGGCGGGCGGGGCGGCGATGTCGTAGATGTTGTCCCACTGCTGGGCCCACATGTTGCCGAGCAGGTCGGCGCGGATCGGGCCGGTCTTCGCCTGCACGGCGTCGCCATACTTGGCGTTGAGCTTGCCGCGCACATAGCAGTGCAGGTCATTGTAGAGCGGCTTCACCTGCGTCCACAGGCGCTCGACGGTGGCCTCCATGTCCTTGGAGGGCATGTCGTAGTTGGCGAGCCACATGTCGGCGACGTCTTCAAAGCCGAGCTCCCGGGCGCCGGCATTGCCGATCTCGACCATGCGCTGGTAGTCCGGCTTCATGCCCGGCGAGATGGCGTGCCAGCCTTCCCATGCTGCGGCGAGAATTTTCGGATCGCGCGATTCGGAAAGCAGCAGCGAGGCTTCTTCCAGCGTCAGCGGCGCTTTCGGATCGCGGGGCTCTTCCTTGTTGCGCGAGGCGTTGAGGATTTTCAGCACGGCGGCGACATCGAACTTCGCCGGATCGAGCGGGATCTTGCCCTTGCCATAGGTCGAGTTGAGATCGGTCGTGATCGTGTTGAGTTCGTCCGCGATCTTCTTCTGGTCTTCCAGCGTGCCCGTCGACGGCGCGGGCATGACGATGCCGGCGCGCAGGATGGTCATCTTGCGCTTCTGCTCGGGCGTCATGTCGGCGCCTTCGAACTGCTTGGTCTCGTTGGCGAGGCGCACGGACAAGAGCGTGCCGGCCGATCCCGCCCACGCATTGAGCCAGTCGGTGTCGTCGGTGATGAAGTTGGAGTTCACCCAGGCGATGCGGAACGCATAGTCGGCGTACTCTTGCGATTCCTTCTCCGCGCGCGCCAGGAACTGCGCCGGCGTTTCCTTGGCGGCGGTTGCGGCCGGCGCCGTAGGGCCAGTGGCCGGGGCGGAGACGCTGTTACAGCTGGAGAGGAAAAGCGCGCCGATCGCGGCGCCGCAGAGCAGAATTTGTCTCATTACTTCCGTCCTGTTGGAATACCCGGCCTCTCCGGGTGACGGCGCGGAGACTAGTTGCCAGCTTTCCGGGGTCAACAGGGGAACGGATCAGCCTTTGCGCGGGCCGGGATAACGCTCATTCGGGCCGAGGCCGGACGCGGCGGCGGCGAGTTCCCGGAAGCTCTCCTCAGCGGCATCGAGCGCGAAATCGATGTTCGTGTCCGTCATGGCGGCTGAGAGGAACATGTTGTGCCACGGGTGCACGTAGACGCCGTGTTTCACCATGCGGGCGGACCAGTGATAGCCGAGCCGCATGTCGGGATCGTTGTCGAACAGGATCTGCGGCATCTGCACGGGCCCGCTCTGGCGCAGCGTGAAGCCGTGTTTCGCCGCCTGCTTGTCCAGCCCCGTGCGCAGGCGATCGCCCATGGCGATGATGCGCTCGAGATAATCGGTCTCGCGGATCAGCTCGAGCGTCTTGAGGCTTGCCGCCATCGCGGCGGCGGCGAACCAGTAGGAGCCGGTGGCGTAGATGCGGGTGGCCGCAGCGCGCATCTTCTCCGAGCCAAGCAGGGCGGAGATGGGATGGCCGTTGGCGATACACTTGCCCCAGCACGACAGGTCCGGCGCGACGCCGATCGCGGACCAGCTGGAATCGCGGGCGATGCGGAACCCGGCGCGGACTTCGTCGATGATCAGGAGCGCGCCGGTCTCGTCCGCCAGTTCGCGCGCGCGCTTCGCGTATTCGGGGGCAGGCGAGGCCTGGTCGACGAACACGTCATGGCGATAGGGAGCCGCGAAGATCGCGGCGATGTCCTTGCCAGCGGTCGCAACGGCGGCTTCCAGACTGGCAACACTATTGTACTCACAAATGTGCTGCCCCGCCTGGTCCCCCGGCGCGATGCCGCCGGCGCGTGGATTGCTCCACGGCTGCGAGCCATGATAGGCGCCGCGCGCGCGGACGATGCCCGTCTTGCCGGTGTGCGCCCGCGCCACCATCAGCGCCATCGTGGTCGCATCCGAGCCATTCTTGCAGAACATCGCCCAGTCAGCATGGCTGACCATCGCGACCAGCGTCTCGGCGAGATCGACGATCAGCGGCGCGGGGCCAGTCATCGCATCGCCACTGGCCATCTGCTCGATATAGGCGCGGTCGATCTCGGCATTGCCGTAGCCGAAGAGCTGCGGACCGTAAGCGCACATCAGGTCAAGCAGCAGGTTGCCGTCCGTGTCCCAGAGCCACGGACCTTCCGCGCGCGTGAAGTATTGTGGGTAGCCGTCCGGCAGGGCGGCGACGGACTGGTGTCCATACATGCCGCCGGGAATGACGCGGGCCGCGCGCTCTCGCAGTGCACGGTCTGCCGGTTGCGCCATTCAGGTCAGTCCTCGACTCGTGGTTGCATGATTTACAGCGTTGCACCGGGTCACTGTCCAGCACAGAAACGCTTTATCCAAACGCCCGACCCCACGTGAAGATGCAGGTGACACGAGATGAGTAATGTACTGCATGATCTTTTCGTTAATGGCCTCCCGGCCGATCGTGCAAAACCCTGCTTCATGCTGCGCGACGGGCGTAATGTGTCTTACGAGGCACTCTCTACCGGTGCGGCATACGTAGCGGGACGCCTTGTGGCGGAAGGCGTGCAGCCCGGTGATCGCATCGCCTTGCAGGCCGAGAAGAGTCACGAAGGGGTGATGGTCTATTTCGGCGTGATCATGGCCGGCGCGGTCTTCCTGCCGCTCAATTCTGCATACACTTCCACTGAGGTTGACTACTTCATCCGCGATGCGGAGCCGAAGGCATTCGTCACCGATCCTGTTCGTTACGTTGAGGAAAGCCGCGCGTTTGCGCCACTGACGCAAGCGATTCCGCGCGGGCCCGACGATCTCGCCGCGATCATCTACACCAGCGGCACAACAGGCCGGTCGAAGGGCGCGATGCTGAGCCATGGCAATCTCGCGGCCAACGCAATTGCACTGCACAAGGCCTGGGGTTTCACGCCTGACGACATCCTGATGCACGCCTTGCCGATTTTTCACGTACACGGACTATTCGTGGCGATGCACTGCGCCTTCCTCTCCGGCTGTTCGATGGTCTGGCTGCCGAAGTTCGTGGATGCCGACGTGCTTGAGGGACTCAAGCGCGCCACGGTGATGATGGGTGTGCCGACCTTCTATTCGCGCCTGCTTGCCAATCCGCAGTTCGGACGCGAGAGCGCGCCCAATGTGCGGCTGTTCATTTCAGGCTCTGCGCCGCTGCTGCCGACGACATTCGCGGAGTTCGAGCAGCGTACGGGCCAGCGCATACTTGAACGCTATGGCATGAGCGAAGCGGTGATCATCACGTCCAATCCGTTGCAAGGCGAGCGCATCGCAGGCTCGGTGGGATATCCGCTGCCCGGCGTCGAGCTGCGTATCGGCGGTGGTGAAGAGACCGGCGTAATCGAGATACGCGGGCCGAGCATCTTCTCCGCCTACTGGCGCATGCCGGAGAAGACGGCGGAGGAATTCACGAAGGACGGCTTCTTCATCACCGGCGATGTCGGGCGGCAGGATGTCGATGGCAGGGTGTGGATTTCAGGGCGGGCGAAGGACCTGATCATTTCGGGCGGTTACAATGTCTATCCGAAGGAGATCGAGCTGGTGCTCGACGAGATGCCCGGCGTCACCGAAAGCGCGGTGATCGGCGTGCCGCATGCGGACTTCGGTGAAGGTGTTGCTGCTATCGTCATCGGCAAGGGCGATGAAGCCGCAATGATCGCCGAATGCCGCAAGCGCCTCGCTGCGTTCAAGACACCCAAGCGCATCGTGTTCGTCGACGAGCTGCCGCGCAACGCGATGGGCAAGGTGCAGAAGAACCTGCTGCGCGAGACCTACAAGGGTCTGTTCGCGTAGCCTCAAAACAAAACGGCCGCCGCTTGGGAGCGACGGCCGCGTGTTTCAGTACAAGCGGGCCTACTGCTTGCCGTTCGCCGTGTTGGCGGGCGTGGCCAGCGGTTGCGACTCGGTCGGGTTTCCGCCAAGGGCGGTGTGGAGGATGATCCACTGTTCGAGCCTGGCGCGGCGGTTGGCGATCAGGTTCGACTCCGCCGCTTCAGCGCTATTGCGAACAGTGAAGAGGTTGAGGAGGCTTTCCGAGCCTTCCTGATACTTCAGTTCGCCGAGACGCAGCACTTCCTGGGCGGCGTTCGAGGCCTTCTGCAGCGCCACGTTCCGCGACCCCAGCGTGTCGAAGGTGTCCAGCGCTGCGACGATGTCGCCGTAGGCGTTGATGACCGTCTGGCCGTAGCGTTCAAGCGCCGCGCGCTGTTGCGATGAGGCCAGGTCGATGCGGGCGCCAATTGCGCCGCCATCGAAGATGGTCTGCGCCAGCGTTGCACCGATCGTGTAGGCAAGACCATCGAAGCTGAACAGGTTGGTGGTCGTGTTGGTTGCGCTGTTTGACAGCGACAGGCCGAGCGTGGCGTCCAGTTGCGGCCAGGCTCCGAGCTCCGCAATTCGCGTATTTGCGAAAGACTGGATCATCCCCAGTTCCGCTGCGACGACGTCCGGACGCGAGCGTACGGTGAGTTCGGGCAGGCCCAGCGGCGGAGCTTTGGGCGGTTCTGGCAGGAGACCGCTGACGGAAATCTTGTTCTGCGGGAAACGGCCGAGCGCGAGTTCAAGCGCACGAACGGCAGCGCGCACGGAAGCTTCGGAAGCGAGCACAGCATCCTCCGCCTGAGCGAGGTTGGATTCCCCAAGCACCAACTCGTCGCGAGCGATCGAGCCCGCGTCGAAGCGGGTCTGCGTAATGCGGAAGGTCTGGCGTTGGCGATCGATCGAGCGGCGATCGAGCGCGAGTTGTTGCTGTTGCTCGATCAGGGTGAAATAGGCCCGTGCGACCTGCGCGGCAGTCTGACGACGCGCCTGTTCGTACGTTGCTTCCGTGGACCGGAGGCCGGCGAGCGACGCCTGGATGGAGGCTGACAGGTCGCCCATCAGGTCCACATTGTAGGCGCCCGTGAGACGGAAGGAGTAGCGTTCGTCAGAAAAGCTTGACGCAGCGCGCGGGAAGATGGGCGGGCTGGCGTTGAGATCGCCAGTGATGCCGCTGGAATCGGTGGCATTTACGCCAAGCGTTCCCGAGAGCGACGGCCAGAGCCCCGACCGCGTCTGTTGCAGCGAGGCTTCGGACTGGCGGACCGACTCAATGGCGGCGCGCAGGGAGCGGTTGTTCTCGAGCGCTTCCTGCACGAAGGCGATCAACTGTGCGTCCTGGAAG
>JAOATF010000207.1 GCA_030158285.1 Hyphomonadaceae bacterium | reverse complement strand
GATGACGGCTCCTATCTCTCGGAGACGGTCGCCATCTGCCGCTATCTCGAAAGCCTCTATCCGGAGACGCCGCTTTTCGGCCGCACGCCGCTGGAGACCGCGCGCATCGACATGATGACCCGCCGCGTCGAATTCCAGGTCGGCACGCCCACCGGCATGTTCTGGCGCCATGCGCATCCGTTCACGGCGCGCGTCGTCGTTCCGCAATACAAGGAGTTCGGCGAGTCCAACCGCGGCCATTACGAGAAGGCGCTCGGCTGGCTCGATGGCATTCTTGCCGGACAACCGTTCGTCGCCGGAACCGACTACACCATCGCCGACATCTGCCTGCTGACCAATGTCGACTTCGCCGACTGGATCGGCCTCAAGGTCCCGGACACGCTCGCCCATGTCCGCGCGTGGCACGCGCGCGTCACGGAACGCCCCAGTTCGAAGGCTTAGCGCTTCTTCCCGAACGTCGCGCCGCCCGCGGGGCGCGCGCTGCTGGCAACAGGCTGCGCTGGCGTGCGCTGGCGCGCGTGATAATCCGCCAGCGCCCGCTTCACCGGATCATCCTCACCATCGCGTGGCGCGCTGGAGGTCGTCGCGCTGACGGAAACCAGCGGATCACCGTGCGGGTCAGGGCCATAGGCGTTTGGCCCGTGCTGCCCGGGCATGATCGCGAGGTAAACCACATTGCCCGTCACCGCGAGCAAGGTAATGACCAGCAGCGCAAGCGGCACGGGCTGCAACGACACACCGCCAAATTCCATGCCGATCATGAACGCCAGCGAACTCATGTCGCCAGCCATCGCAAGATGTGCGGGAATCAGGAATTGCAGCGCAAACGCCAGCAAGGGCAGCAGCACCAGTCCCGGTCGCAACAACCTGTACAGCGCCGCCGAACTGCCGAGGTCATTCCAGCGCCGGATGTTGCAGGCGTCTCCGGTGGCCATCAGGATCGTCCAACCGAGCGCCACGACATAGTATCCCGGCGTCCCCAGCAGTCCCGGCGCACCGAAGAGAACCAGCCAGGTCAGCCCGATCACGGCGGCGAACGGCACGACGAAGCTGAGAATGTAGGTGGTCTGCGACATCCGGCCGACGCGCGGCGCAAAGGGCGCAAGCAGCTTGGACGGGTAGAACATGGCGCCCCTGATCAGCCATTCCGGTTGAACGAAGCCTGCCATATGAACGCTGAAACCTGCTTAATGCGGTCTCTCCGATTTACCGGATCCAGGGCCCGGGAAGCGCTTGACCCGCGCCATCGCCCGGCTTCACCTCCCTTCACAAAGGAAGAGGACCGGAATCCATGACCAAGCTCACGCGACGCGGCGCGCTCATGTCCGGCGGCGCCCTCATGGCGCTGGCCGCCTGCGGCGAAGCACAAAAGCCGCCCGCGCCGGATGCCAATGCAGAGTTCGACGCCCTCTCGAAAACCTGGCTCGATCAACTCGCCTCCTCCTCACCGGTCTACGCCACGCAGCTGGGGGATCACCGCTTCGACGCTGTGCTTCCCGACGTCTCGGGCGCGGCCCGCACGGCGCGCATGGCGCAGGTGAAAGCCACGCAGGAACAACTCGCCGCCATCGATCGCACCACGCTCTCGCGCGAGAACCAGGTCGACGCCGCCATGCTGGTGGAATCGCTGGAAGCCGAAACCTTCCGCGCCGAGGAGCTGCAGGACTGGGCCTGGGACCCGCTCAGCTATGCGGGCACAGCCGGCGGCGCGCTCTACGGCCTGATGGCACGCGAGTTCGCCCCCCTGCCCGAACGCCTGCTCAGCGCCGCCGGACGCCTCGAACAATTCCCCGCCATGCTCGCCGAAACACGCAAGCAGCTCGTCGCCGAGCGCGTGCCGCCCATCCACGCGCAGACGTACTCAGGCCAGAATGGCGGCACGGTCTCGCTCATCGATGACCTGATCCTCGCGCAGGCAAGCGGCCTCGGCCCCGACGATGCCGCACGCCTCACTAGGGCCGCCGACGCCGCCAAGGCCGCGATCGCCGAACACCAGAAATGGATCGACGAAGCGCTCGTGCCGAACGCCAAGGGTGATTTCCGCTATGGTCCGCTCTACGACAAGCAGCTGCGTTATTCGATCAACGCTGAAACGCCGCGCGCTGATCTCCTCGCAAAAGCCCGCGCCGATGCAGAGTCTGTCCGCGACGAAATGTTCGAAATCTGCGCAAAGCTGGTGAACGCCAAGCCCGGCGCCGACAAGCTCGCCACCATCAAGGCCGGCATGGCCATTGCCGCCAAGGATCGCCCCGATCCCAAACGCGTCATCGCCGAGGCCACGCGCACGCTGGAAGAAGCCACCGCCTTCTGCCGCCAGAAGGACATCATCTCGATGCCGGATGCGGCCGTGAAGATCATCGAGATGCCGAAATTCCAGCAGGGCGTCGCCGTTGCCTACTGCGACAGCCCGGGCCCGCTCGATCGCAATCTCGACACGTTCTATGCGATCTCCCCCATCCCGGCAGACTGGCCGAAGCCGCGCGTCGACAGCTTCCTCTCCGAATACAACATGCACATGCTGTATGAGCTCTCGATCCACGAAGCGATGCCCGGCCACTACTTGCAGCTCTGGCACTCCAACAAGAACAAGAGCGTCACCCGCGCCGTGCTCTCTTCCGGCACGTTCGTCGAAGGCTGGGCCTGCTATGCGGAAGACCTGATGATCGAGCAGGGTTTTGGCGCCGACAGTCCGCTGCGCCGCCTCACCAATCTCAAGATGCGCCTGCGCTCCATCACCAACGCCATTCTCGACCAGGGCGTGCATGTCGAGAACTGGGACGAAGCTGCCGCCATGAAGTTCATGACCGGCGAAGCGTTCCAGGAAGAACGCGAAGCCGCCGGCAAGTGGACCCGCGCACGCCTCTCCTCCGGCCAGCTCTCCACCTACTTCGTCGGCTGGGGCGAACACCACGCCCTGCGCAAACACGCCGAGACGACATGGGGCGCCGATTTCAATCTCAAGACATATCACGATACCGCGCTGTCCCACGGTTCCCCGCCAGCCCGTTTCGTCCGCGCATTGATGTTCGAGGAAGCGATCGCCTGAACGGGCATCTGATCACGGCATGTGAACGTCTGTTACCGTGCAAATTCACGAACGGTTCAGAGGCAGGCGCCTACCCTCGGAACTGCGTCGAAAAAGCCCGGCGCGGTTGACGCCCGCGCGCTGAACGACCATGTGGTTGTCATGCCTGATATCTGGGGACGCCAGACCGAGAAACAGGACCTCCCGGGCGACAAGCTGCGCGAGGACATCCAGCTGCATCTCACGCGCAAGCTGGACGAGCCCCACATTGCCTTCTCCGACGAAGCCGGCTGGGCCGGTCGCACGAAGGAACCCGGCCCTCCCGTTGACGTGATGGTGATCCCGCCCGAGGGCGAGCGCCGCTTCGCCTATGTCTGCACCTTCGGCTCCAGCCTGAAGAAGAAACCCGGCGATGCCGCCCTCGGCGGCGGCCGCATGGAATTCGTCCTTGCCGTTCCCCAGCGCGGCGATCCGCAGGCCGATCTCAAACTGCTGAACCTTGCCGCCAACACGGTGCGCCAGTTCGCGAAGCTGGTTCACATCCAGAACATCCGCGTCGCTCCGGGCCAGACCGTCCAGTTTTCGAAAAGCCCCAAGCCGGTGTTCGAAGGCGCCAACCAGGTCGGCTTCGCCTTCATGGCCCCCCGCCTGCCGAACGACGGCTTCCACCGCCTCCGCATTGCCGAGGGTGATTCGGTCACCTTCTGGGCCCCCGTCCCGATCTGCCGCGAGGAGCTGGACGCTGGCGCCATGCACGGCGCCGAACGCCTCGCCGCAGGCCTCGAGCATGCCGGCGTCACCGAGATGCTGCACTTCGACCGTCCCTCCGTCGCCCGCCGCGCCCACGGCCTTGGCCGCCCGCTTCTGGCGCGCTTGAAGGACCTCGCCCGCCCGGTCCTCCGCCGGACCTGAAAACCGGTCGCAATTCCCTGATCTACCGCGACTTTCCGGCGCTTGTGCTTGCCGCAACCCCCGCTAGATTGCGGCCACCTTCAAGGCCGCCGGGGACTCACGCGCAATGGTCGAACTCACACTTCCGCGCAATTCGAAGATCAAGCCCGGCAAGCGCTGGCCGAAGCCCGCCGCGGCCAAGAAACTGCGCACCTTCAAGATCTACCGCTACGACCCGGAAACCGGCGGCAACCCGCGCTGGGACTACTACCAGATCGACATGAGCAAGGTCGGGCCGATGGTCCTCGACGTGCTCATCTACATCAAGAACGAGATCGACCCCACGCTCACCTTCCGCCGCTCCTGCCGCGAAGGCGTGTGCGGCTCGTGCGCCATGAACATCGGCGGCGGCAACACGATTGCCTGCACCAAGGGCTGGGACGAATTCTCTGGCGACATCACCATCTCGCCGCTGCCGCACCAGGCGGTCGTGAAAGACCTCGTGCCTGACCTCACGAACTTCTACGCGCAGCACGCCTACGTGCAGCCGTATCTCAAAACCGAAACGCCCGAGCCGCAGAAGGAATGGAAGCAGACCGAGGCGGATCGCAACAAGCTCGACGGTCTCTACGAGTGCATCATGTGCGCCTCGTGCTCCACCGCCTGCCCCAGCTACTGGTGGAATGGCGACAAGTTCCTCGGCCCGGCCGCCCTGCTGCAGGCCTATCGCTGGATCATCGACAGCCGCGATGAAGCCACCGGCGAGCGCCTCGACGACCTCGAGGATCCGTTCAAGCTCTATCGATGCCACACCATCATGAACTGCGCGCAGGTCTGCCCGAAGGGTCTCAACCCGGCAAAGGCCATCGCGGAAATCAAGAAGCTGATGGTCGAACGCGCGACCTGATCTCTCCGGACCGCCGGGCCCCCGCCCGGCAATCGCGGCAAAGCCGCGAACACGCACCATCGGGACTGGGGCCTCCACCATGCAAACCCACGCCTACGTCGCCATCGTCACGCTGGTCGCGCTGCTAGTATACTTCTGGATGGGCATCCGCGTCGGCGCCGCCCGCCGTGTCTCGGGCATCGATGCCCCCGCCATGACCGGCCATCCCGCACTCGAGCGCGCCGTGCGTGCGCACGCCAACACGCTCGAATGGCTGCCCATCTTCCTGCCTTCGCTCTGGCTCTGCCACATCTTCTGGCAACCGCAGGACCAGACCGGCATCGTCGTCGCCGCCATCGGCGCGGTGTGGATCATCGGCCGCATCCTCTACGCCATCGGCTATGCTGCTGATCCGGCCAAGCGCGCGATGGGCTTCTACATCCAGCTCATCGCCGCCGCCGTCCTGCTCTTCGGCGCACTCGGCAAGGCCGTTATGGTCCTCGTCGCGGGTTGAGGCCTAAGACAGAACGATGGCCCACTTGATACAAAAGTGTCATTAGCGCTGCGTAGTGAAGGCGCCGCAGGCTAGCAGGCAACTCGCAGATGACGTCCGATCTTCCCCGCCGCCTGTTCGCCGAACTTCTTGGCGCCTGCCTGCTTTCGGCCACCGTGATCGGCTCCGGCATTCTCGCCGTCCAGCTATCAGGCGGAAATGATGGCGTGGCCCTGCTTGGCAACACGCTGGCGACAGCTGCGATCCTCTACGTGCTGGTCTCTACGCTCGGCCCCGTCTCTGGCGCTCATTTCAATCCTGCCGTCACACTGGTGATGCTCCTGCGCGGCGACGTACGCCCGGCCGCCGCCGCGCTGTACATTCCGCTGCAGGTTGGCGGCTGCATCCTCGGCGCAATCCTCGCCCACGTAATGTTCGATCTCCCCCTCGTTCAGGAGGCGACCGCCAACCGCGCAGGCGCTGGCCGTCTCGTTGGCGAGGCTGCCGCCACCTTTGCCCTTGTCTTCGCCATCCTTGGCGCCATCCGTCATCGACCCAACGATGTCCCGGCCGTCGTCGCGCTGGTGATCACGGCTGGCTATTGGTGGACGTCCTCAACCTCCTTCGCCAACCCGGCCATCACCATCGCCCGCGCGCTCAGCGATACCTTCGCAGGTATTCGTCCTGCCGATGCCCCGGGCTTCATCGCGGCCCAGTTCGGCGGCGCCCTCATCGCCTGGCTTGCCGGCGGCTGGCTATTCGGAAAGAAAACGCCATGAGTTTTTCCCCTGTCGTCATCCATCACAACCCGGACTGCGGCACGTCCCGCAACGTGCTGCGCATCATCGAGTCCGCTGGCTACACGCCCATCATCATCGACTACCTCCGCGAAGGGTGGACCCGCCCACAATTGCTGGCCCTGTTCGCCGCCGCTGGCGTGACAGTCCGCCAAGCGTTGCGTGACACCAAATCGCCCGCCGCTGAGCTGGGCCTGCTCGATCCCGCTGTCGGCGATGACCAGCTCCTTGCCGCGATGATCCAGCATCCCATCCTCGTGAATCGCCCCTTCGTCGCCACTCCCAGGGGCGTCAAACTCTGTCGCCCCGACAGCGCCGCGGTCCTCGACCTCCTCGAGCGCTGGCCCAATGGCCCGTTCTACAAGGAAGACGGCGCGTTGCTAATCGACGCCAACGGCCAGCGCATGTGATTGCGTTTGGAAAATTGATACAAGGGTAGCTCACATCCGGGATCGCCCCATGCTCACCCTCCGCCCCGCCCGCGCCGCCGATCTCGCAGAGATCACCGACATCTACGCCCACGCCGTCCTTACCGGCACAGCGAGCTACGAGTACGAAGCTCCCGATCTCGCAGAGATCACCCGCCGCTTCACCGCCATCACGCAAGACAAGTTCCCCTACATTGTCGCGCAGGATGAAGGCCGCGTCTTCGGTTACGCCTATGCCAGCCATTTCCGCACGCGCCCCGCCTACCGCTTCATCGTGGAAGACTCGATCTACATCGCCCCCGACGCACAGGGCCGGGGCATCGGCACGCTGTTGCTCGGCGAACTCCTCGCCCGCTGCGAAGCGCTCGGCTTCCGCCAGATGATCGCCGTCATCGGCGATGCCGCCGTGAACCTGCGGTCGGCCAGACTCCACAGCGCCATGGGCTTCGCCGAATGCGGCCGCATCACCGGCTCCGGCTTCAAATTCAACCACTGGTGCGACACCCTCGTGATGCAACGCGCACTCAACGGCGGTACGAGCACGCTGCCAGCGTAAGCGGACCGCCGGGCGCCTGCTTGCCACGCCGAAGCGCACAGCGCTTAAGCTGGCTCGGTAGCTGCCGCGCAGCGGCAGACTCACCCCCGCAATTCCCGGGAATTGGCGTTTCGGGTTTTCAGAAACTTCCCAACACCACCAAGGCTCTACAATTTTTTCCGCGTGTTT
>JAOATF010000206.1 GCA_030158285.1 Hyphomonadaceae bacterium | reverse complement strand
TGGGTCGTGCGCGAGATGGAGAGCCGCTACGAGATCATGTCCAAGATGGGCGTGCGCAACATCGCGGGCTTCAACCAGAAGGCCGAGGATGCGGCTGCGAAGGGCGAGCATCTCACCCGCCAGATACAGACCGGCTGGAACAAGGAGACCGGCGAGCCGATCTTCGAGAACGAGGCCATGAAGCCCGAGCCCATGCCGCATATTGTTGTGGTGATCGATGAAATGGCCGACCTCATGCTGGTCGCGGGCAAGGACATCGAAGGCGCCGTGCAGCGTATCGCCCAGATGGCGCGCGCCGCGGGCATCCACCTCATCACCGCCACCCAGCGTCCCTCGGTCGACGTCATCACCGGCACGATCAAGGCGAACTTCCCGACCCGTATCTCCTACATGGTCACCACCAAGATCGACTCGCGCACCATCCTCGGTGAGCAGGGCGCCGAACAGCTGCTCGGCATGGGCGACCTTCTCTGGATGCAGTCGGGCGGCAAGATCACCCGCGTCCACGGCCCGTTCGTGAAGGACGAGGAAGTGGAAGCCGTCGTGAACTGGCTCAAGGACCAGGGCGTGCCGCAATACGTGGAAGGCATCACCGACGAGGTGGAAGAAGAAGCCTCCGTCGCCGACGCCGCCTTCGGCACAAGCTCGGGCGATCCGGAAGAAGACATGTTCCGCGAAGCCGTGGCCGCCGTCGTGCGCGACAAGCGCCCGACCACCTCCTACGTCCAGCGCGTGCTGCGTATCGGCTACAACCGTGCGGCCAGCATGATCGAGCGCATGGAACGCGAAGGCATCATTTCCGCCGCCGACCACGCCGGCAAACGCCAGATCCTGTCGCGCGACACAGGTCGCGGCGGCAGCGGTGGTTCAAACGACGAGGAAGCCGCCTAGGGGCAGCAGGCCGCTATTCTTCTGCGGCCTCGGCAGCGGCCTTCTTCCGGCTGGCTGCCTTCTTCGCGCGCGCGTCGGCCAGGTCCTTCTGGCGGGCGACCTTCTTCTCGGCAGCCTCGGTCACGCGTGTCTTGCGGCGCTCGGCCAGCGCCTCGGTGATGATGGGCAGCAGGCGTTCGGCGTCGGCCTGCTTCTTCGAAGCCGGGGTCTTGGAGATGCGCTCCGCATTGGCGTGGAGGTTCTCCAGCTCCTTGTCGGTCATCTGGGGAATCTGGTCTTCGATCGCCATTGGGGGCCTCCGGGCGGCTCTCCCGCGCGGCAACTGCCAGCGCTTTGAAAGAACGACCCTTCTGGAATGCGCCTCGCGGACGCATTAATCAAGCAACGCCCGGAGCGGCCGGGAAAATGCCGAACGCTTTTGCTATCTGTGGGAAAATGGGCTATACGCCCCCCAATCGAGTTTCGGCCGACGACTTGGCCTCTGCCCCGCCCTCAAGGCTCCCGGCGCGCGCTGACGACATCCACCCACGCTTGATGATATCCACGGCGTTCCGCGCGCGCGGACGTTTTTGAATTGTTACAAGGAACTAAACAAATGGCGACTGGCACCGTGAAGTGGTTCAATTCCACCAAGGGCTATGGCTTCATCCAACCGGACAACGGCTCGAAAGATGTGTTCGTTCACATCAGCGCAGTCGAAGCGGCCGGCCTCCGCAGCCTCTCGGACGGTCAGAAGATCTCGTTCGAAGAGCAAGCTGACAAGCGCTCGGGCAAGATGTCTGCCGTGAACCTCAAGGTCAGCTAGACCTTTTCACGACACCTACCCTGGAGGCGCGCGCGTGGAGCCGCGCCGTCATCAGGAAAGAGGAAGGCCGGTCCCTGCGACCGGCCTTCTGTCGTTTTGGGGGTCACTTACGCTTCCGGCAGGTTACAGACGGTCACCTTGAACCCGCCATAGCAATAGAAGGTGAGATCGCCGACGTGGGCGACGTGCGAGACGGCGACCAGCCAGTCGCGCGAGTCCGTGTGTGTCACCGCCGGCATCGTCTTGCCGGCCTCAAGATGATGCCGCGCATATTCGGCGAGGCCCTGCTCGACGCCCTCGCGCATCTTCTCCAACGGCGGCTTCAGCCAGACGCCAAGGCCGATCAGCGCCACAAGTATGACGCCCACCACCGTGAAATATCGCCTGACCGCCCCCGGCTTCATCGTCCCTAGCCCACTGCTGGCGCTGCAACCTGCGGCGCAGGGCCCGTGCAGAGAAAGCGCGTGAAGACGCCCCAGCATTGCAGCAGCAGCCTGTCGCCCGTGGCAGCATCACCCGTCGTCATGGTCGAGCGCGTCGCGACGATGAAATCGTCGAAGGCATAATTGCCGGGCAGATTGTCCGGCCGCGCCACCGTGCCTTGCTCCATCAGTTTCGATGCGAGGCCGCGATGAAAGCCCTGGTTGGGCCGCGTGACGTAGGCGCCCGCCGCAATCAATCCGAGAATGACTAGGAGAACCAGAAATCCGCGCATCGCTCTTCCCGCTTCCGGCCCCGGCCCGATGACCGACTATGGCCTACTTTTTCTCGGGCTGCGAGCACAGGAACTGACCATAGAGGCCCCAGCACTCCATGAGGATGCTGTCGTCGGCCTTGATCGAGTACTTGGTCGCCACGAACAGGTCCTCGAACTTGCGACTGTCCTTGGCCTTCGCGCCGAACACCTTGTCGTTGATCAGGTCGCCGATGTCGAAACCGCCGCGCGTCGAGGACAGCTGCTTTTCGGCATTCGCCTCATGCGCCTTCTCGTCCGGCCGGGTGAGATACCCCCCGAAAGCCAAGGCGCCCAGGAGCAGCAGTATCAGTAGCGATTTCATCGTGTCTTCCTTGCCCCAGTCTTCCGTGTGCGCGTCCGCGCTGGCCTGTTCGCTATCGCCGGCAGCGGCAACCCCTCGTCCCAAGCCTTGAGCCACTTCTTGGGAGCATTATGGCGCCACTGCCTTTCGACATACGACCGCAGCGTCTTCGCATCGAGCCGCTTCAGCCGTGCAAGCACGTAGGGGTAATTCCGGTAATGATCGGTGAAGTGGAAGGTCTCCGGGTCCGCCTCGCACAGCATCTCCCGCTCATCCAGGCTGACCTGCCCCAGCACCACCCTGTCATCCTCGTGTCGCAGGCGCGTCAGGAATTTCTCGAACGCCTTGTAGGCCGGCTGGCCATAGCTGGTGGACAATTCCGTATGCGGAAACCCCATCACCACGTCGTGAAACTGTTTCGGCCCCATCGCGTTGGTCTTCCCTGACCCCCAGCAGCTTGGGCCGCGTAACGTAGGACTGAACCGATGTTCATGAAAACAGGGCGAAAAAACCTTGGGCCGGTCTTGTTTTCGCCGGGGCTGAAGACGAGGTTGGCCGCCATGAGCATCCTCAGCACCCTCTTCCCCCTGGCCCTTTCGGTGTCCGCGCAAGCGCTGGCTGCGCCCGCCCCGGTCGCAGTTGAACCTGTCATCCCGGTCCCCGTGACCGTGGCGCCGGTGGCCGTCACACCGACCCCTGCCCCGCTGGTCGTGGCCCCGAAGCCTGTCGTCGGGAAGCCTGCTGTCGCCAAGCCCGGCGATGCGCAGATCGTGAAAGTGCAGGCCCCCGGCGCGCTGGATCGCAACGGCATCATCGATCGCGTCGCCAAGGCGATGACCGACACCAAGACGGTCCAGGGCAGTTTCACCCAGATCGACCCGTCCGGCGCGCCCGCCAACGGCGCCTTCTACATCAGCCGTCCGGGCAAGGTCCGCTTCGAGTACACCTCGCCCGAGCCGATGTTCATTGTCTCCGATGGCACAACGGTTTCCATCGAGGAGCCCAAGCGCAAGGCGTATGACGCCGTGCCGCTGTCCTCGACGCCGCTGCACCTCTTCCTGCGCTCGAACATCGACCTGAAGAAAGACGGCAGCGTCACCGACGTGCAGACCGTGAACGGCTTTTACTACGTGACGCTGGTCGACAAGACCGGCGAAGCTGAAGGCAAGATGGTGCTGCAATTCCGCCAGTCGGATTTCGAACTGATGGGCTGGCGCCAGATCGACGGCACGGGCGCCGAAACCAAGGTGCAGCTGAGCGGCATCAAGAAGAATGTCAGCCTCAAGGGCTCGCTCTTCGTCGTGAAGGACCCGAGCGACAAGGGCGACGAGCGCCGCTAACCGGCCCCTTCCCGGCCAAGCCCCGGCCTTGCGGATCAGCTTCCTCGCGACGGTCAACGCCGTCGCGGGGAGGTAACACGCAAATTTTTAACCAAGGATCGGGTGACAAATCACCTGCTTGGTGGCTTAATTGCCACATGGATCGAGTTGGCTCGCGCCTGAGCTTCCCCCCTGAGGCGCTCTGAGCAGCTCGAATGCCGGAGCTATCCCCCGGCCCATCAGCGCCCCCGGGGCGCAAGGTGCGCCTGGCTGTCCCCGCGGCCGGGCGCATCCGCGTCTGGAGCCGCTTTTCTGCCAATACACAGGGCGCTTTTCCTTGATCTGGGCGGCGGCGCACCCGATTGTTTGGCTCGACCGCAATCCCCCAAGCTCAACCGCAGCACCGCCAAGACATGAACCGCCTCTCCCTGGCGACCTGGAACATCAATTCAGTTCGCCTTCGTATCGATCGCGTCATTGCCTTCCTGAAGCGGGAGAAGCCCGAGGTCCTGTGCCTGCAGGAGATCAAGTGCCTCGATGACCAGTTCCCCCGGAAGGCGTTCGAGGCTGCCGGCTACAAGCACATCCACCTCTCCGGCCAGAAGGGCATGCACGGCGTCGCCATCGTCTCGAAACTGCCGATCCGGACACTCGAGACGCCCGGCTTCTGTCGCCATGGCCATGCGCGCAGCGCGTCCGCCGAGATCGCCGGCTTCGAAGTACAGAACCTCTACGTCCCCGCCGGCGCCGACATTCCCGATCCGGCGCTGAACGAGAAGTTCGCCCACAAGCTCGATTTCGTCGAACGCATGCGCGACTTCTACGCGACACGCGCCGCCAAGCGCTCCGCCCTTCCCTTGCTGGTCGCCGGCGACATCAACATCGCACCCGAAGAAAACGATGTCTGGTCGCACCGCCAGCTGCTCAACGTGGTGAGCCACACGCCGGTCGAGACCGATGGCCTCAAGCGCATCCTCGCCGAGGGCAAGCTCACCGACATCGCGCGCGCCAAGCACAAGCCCGATGAGAAGCTCTACACCTGGTGGAGCTATCGCGCCGCCGACTGGCGGGCCTCCAACCGCGGCCGCCGTCTCGATCACTGGTGGGCCGACAAGCGCGCGACGCCGCTGGTCGATATCGGCAGCTACAGGATCCACACTGACGAACGCGGCGGCGAAAAGCCCTCCGACCATGTCCCGGTGACCATCACGGTCATGCCGGCGCTCTAGGTTTGGCCTGACACCAGCTTGAAGAATTCCTCGCGATCATTGGTGCGCGGGAAATCACCCTCGGGAACAGGCTTGCCGAGAAAGGCGCACAGCGGCGCCCAGCCCTGCTTCGCTTCAAAGACCAGCAGGCGTTCCGCCGGAATCGCCGCCTTCACCGCTGCGTTGTGTGCGTTGAACGCCTTGATCAGTCCCTCGCGATCAAGACCGCCGGGAATGCCGGCTTTCTGAAGCACCTGCACGACCATTTCGAGCCACGCATGCATCGCGGGCGGCGCGTTGTCTCGTCCGCCGAGCACCTTGTAGATCGTGTCGCCGAAACTCTCCGCCCAGCTTTCAGGACTACGCACGCTGAGCACAAACTTCGCCCGCGGATAGACGCCTGCGAGCTCGCGGAAGAAGGACGCGGTCGGCCAGTCGACCGCGCTGCCATAGCCCTGGAAGATTGCCGCCCAGTCGGGATGGCCCGCGACGGCTGCATCCCACAGCGGAACCTGCCGGGACATGTCCTGTCTTACAGCTTCCATGTGGTGGCATGGACCCAACCCGAGTTGGTTGAGGGCGGCCTTCAGCGAATACGTGCCCGTCCGTCCAAGACCCGCGCCGATGACATGCATGATGATCTCCCCCGAAAGCGTCACGCTAGGGTGCCGGTCCTGCGCTTACAATGGTGTCATGATTTACCGCAGCGGCAGTCGGCAGATTCCACACGCAAGCAGCCGTGCGACGGTGGCAGCGCGGGCGCGCCGGGCTATGTAGTGTCTTCACAGGAGGATCCTCATCGTGAAAAGCATCGCCCTTTTCGCCGCTTCCATGATCGCCCTCGCCGCTTGCAGCGGAAGCGAAACGCCTGCGCCGAGCGTGCCCGTTGCGGAGACACCCGCCGCAGAAACACCTGCAACGCCGCCGCCTGCGGTATCGTCCGAAACGCTGACGTCACAAGGCTGGGGCGCTCTGAAGATCGGCATGACCAAGGACGAAGTCGTTGCCGCCGTCGGCGACAAGCGCGATCCCGACGCTGCCGGCATCCCGGGCGACTGCGAGGAATACCAGCCGAAGAACGCGCCCGAGAATCTCTGGGTCATGCTGGAAGCGGGCAAGCTCACCCGCATCACGCTCGCCGACATGTCGAAGCTGAAGACCGACAAGGGCCTCGGCCTCGGCGACACCGCCGAAACCGTGAAGACCGCCTATGGCGCCGCCGCCGTCGCCTCCCCGCACAAATACCAGGACAAGCCTGCCGAATACATCACGGTGTGGGATGGCGGCCCGCGAAAGGAGCCGTACGTGCAGGACGAAGCCGCGCGCGGTATCGTCTACGAGATCGATGGCACAGGTAAGGTCGGCGCCATCCACGCGGGCGGCCCGAGCATCCAGTATGTCGAAGGCTGCGCGTAAGGCGCACACGGGGGATAACGGCCATGAGACTGTTGCAGCTCGGCGCGCTCACGGCCGCTATCGCCTGCCTTGCTGCTCCCGCTCTCGCGGATGATCGCGAGGACATGGAGCGTTTCATGTCGGACTATCTCGTAGCCTGGAACGCGCACGATGCCGCCGCCATCGTCGATCATTTCTACCGCCTCGACGGCAATCATCCGTGGCGCACCACCGAAGGCCTTCAGGCCGAGTTCGATCGCCTGAAGGCGCAGGGCTACGACAAATCCGACATTCACGGCATCACCGGCTGCGTGCTCGGCCCCGACACCGGACAGGTCGAGCTGCGCTTCACTCGCCTCACCGTGGATGGCGGCTTCCTGCCGCCGAAAGACCGCACCAGCCTCTACCGCCTCCGCAAGTTCGAAGACGGCTGGCGCGTCACCGGCATGAATGCCCTGCCCGCCGGCGAGCGGATGACCTGCCCGACGGGTTGAAGTCGCCCTTCACGCCTGCAGCCGATACCCGCCGCTCTCCGTCAGCAGCAGGCGCGCATTCGCGGGATCGGGCTCGATCTTCTGGCGCAGGCGATAGATGTGCGTCTCCAGCGTGTG
>JAOATF010000205.1 GCA_030158285.1 Hyphomonadaceae bacterium | reverse complement strand
GGACCGCTGGCTGGCATTGCCGGCCTCGACCGCGGCGCGCTCAACGCCAGCGGCAACATCAAGGTGGGCGATGATCTCGTGGCGGACGTCACCGGCCGCCTCACGGATATTCGCGGCGGCGGCGTACGCCTTGAACTCCTGTCATTCGACGCGAAAGCCGCCAGCGGCAAGGTCACGCTCGGCGCCCGCGCACGCGGCTCGGCCGGCGCGCCCATCGACCTCACCCTCGCCGCCACTGGCGCCCGCGCGAACGGCGCCTGGACAGGTGATGCTACGCTCACCGGCACGGTTGACCAGCTGCCGATCCGCACCTCGCGCCCGGTCATCTGGCGCCAGAGCGAGGCCGGCTGGTCGCTTGACGCCACCTTCGCGGCCCTGCGCGGCACGATCGATGTCGATCTCGCGACCGCCAACAGCGCCGCCACCGGCAAGGTGCAGCTGCAGGACGTCAACCTGCGCGGCCTCTCGCGCCTCGCCCGCATCACGCCGCTGAACGGCCGCGTCACCGGCGTCGCGAACTTCAACAACGGCATCGGCCCTGCCACCGGCGACCTCCGCCTCACCGTCGAAGGCGCCAACCCGGTCGGCGTCACCGCCGATCCGGTCACGCTCACGCTCACTGCTGATCTCGCCAACGGCCGCCTCGTCTCGAAGATCGCCGGCAACGGCCAGGGCTTCAACCTCGACGCCAATTCCAGCCTCGCCGTGCGCGAGGGCGAAGGCTTCGCCATCCTCGCCGACGAAGACGCACCGATGACCGCAACGGTCGATCTTCAAGGCCGCGCCGAACAGCTCTGGGCCCTGTTCGGCCCGGAAGACCAGTCGCTGCGCGGCGAGATCGACGCCAACGTGCGCGCCACGGGCACGTTGGCCCGCCCCGTGCTCGAGGGCAGCCTCGATGTCGCCGAAGGCGCCTACGAACATGGCGAAACCGGTCTCGCCCTCCGCGATATCTCCGCCCACGGCGCGTTCGACCAGAACTCCGCCCGCATCACCAACGTCAAGGCCATTGACGGCCATGGCGGCTCGCTCGCCGGCGAAGGTCAGGTCACGTGGAACAACGGCGTCATGCAGGGCGGCGTCACCTTCAACGCCAGCAACCTGCGCGTGCTCGGCCGCGACGATCGCCTCGCTGTCGTCTCGGGCAATGGCGCAGTCACACTCGGCGACGACGCCACCGCCATCACCGGCAACTTCACCGTGCAGCAGGCGCGCATCTCCGTCGAACAACCCGCCTCCTCCTCGATCCCCACCATCCCCGGCCTGCGCCGCGTGAACTTCCCGAACCAGACGGGCGAGGAAGACGCCATCGCCGAAAAGCCGCCTTGGCTGCGCCCGGTGCAGCTCAACGTCAAAGTCTCCGCGCCGCGCCGCATCATGGTGTTCGGCCGGGGCCTCGACACCGAATGGGGCGCCGATGTGCGCGTCACAGGGTCGTTGTCGGATCCCTCGCTCTTCGGCACCGCCACGCTGGAACGTGGCGATCTCGATCTCGCCGGACGCCGCTTCCAGTTCGACACCGGCACGATCACGCTCGATGGCCCCATCCGCATGGCCCGCATCGACATCGCCGCCAACCGCACGACAGCCGACATCACCGCCAGCGTCCGCGTCTCGGGCACGCCGGTGGAGCCGAAATTCGTCCTCGAATCGACGCCTGCCCTGCCGCAGGATGAAGTGCTCGCGCGCGTGCTGTTCGGCCGCTCCGTCACCGAACTCTCCGGCTTCGAAGCCGCCCAGCTTGCCGCCGGCCTTGCGCAGCTCGCAGGCGGCCAGGCGGGCTTCGATCCGGTCGGCCTCGTCCGCCAGGCCACCGGCCTCGATCGCGTCAGCTTCGGCGCCGAGGGCGGCCTCGCCACTGTCTCCGCCGGCAAGTACATCGCCGAGGATGTCTACGTGCAGGTCGGCGCGGGCGGCACAGGCGGCGTCGGCGCGGAAGTGGAATGGGAGCCGACAAACGGCCTCTCCATCATTTCCGCTGCTGACGGCAATGGCGACACCAAGATCGCCGTGCGCTGGAAAAAAGATTACTGAGGCCGCGCCTACTGGGGCGCCGCCACCTGTTCCTTCGGCCACAGGAAACGCGCGCACGCCGAGATCACCAGCCCCACGATGAACATGTGCACCAGGATCGTGGCGTACAGCATCTGGTGATCCGTGATCTTCCCATCCGGCCCGCGCGGCCAGTCCGGCAATGCCCCGCTGCCATGCGCCGCCGATAGCGGCAGCACGACGGTGTACATCACCACCATCACCACGATCCCGTAGGCCGGTCCCATGATCCACCAGAACCGGCGCAGGTCGTTCATGTGATACGCCGCGAGAATGTAGACCTTCGCCATGATCAGCGTCAGCACGAACTCCAGAACGAGGCCGAGCACCGCCGTGCTCCATCCGCCCTCCGCCGCCGCAGGCCCAATGAGACCCCGCGCGATCGACTGCAGGATCTGCATCGCATCCAGCTTGAAATAGCTGCCGATGTGGATGAAGGCATAAAAGAGATCGGCCACGCCCACGATCAGCGCGGCAATGACGATCGGCTTCCACAGCCGCAGATACCCTGCCATCGGCGTCCCCTCGGACATGCACCTCTTCGGGCGCTAGTCCGTCAGGGGATCATAACTCACGCTGGTTAGATAGAGCCCATCCGGCGGCGACACCGGCCCGCACGCCGTGCGATCCGCCGCCTTGAGAATGTCGGCGATCCAGCCCACCTGCTCCTTGCCGCGTCCCACTTCCACCAGCGACCCTACCATCGACCGCACCTGCCGATGCAGGAAGGATCGCGCCGTGGTCTCCACCACCACTTCCCCGCCGCGCCGCGTCACGCTGATCATCTTCAGCGTCTTCACCGGCGTATCCGCCTGGCAATTGCTGTCGCGGAAGGTGGTGAAGTCATGCCGCCCCACCAGCGCCTGCGCCGCTTCATGCATCGCATCAGCATCCAGCGGCGATGGCATCTTCCACGCCCGGCCCTTGTCGAGCGTCAGGTCCGGCTTGCGGTTGACGATCCGGTAGATGTAGCTCCGCGATGTGGCGTCGAACCGCGCGTGGAAATCATCCGCCGCCACTTCTGCCTTCAGCACTGATATCGGATGCGGCCGCAAGTGGGCGTTCAGCGCGTCGCGTACCTTGTGCGCGGGATGCGGCTTGGCGAGATCGACGTGCGCTACCTGGCCAAGCGCGTGCACGCCCGCATCGGTACGCCCCGCGCCGATCACCTGCACTGGGTTGCCGTCCAGCGCCAGCGCGGCATCCTCCAGCGTCTGCTGCACGGATGGCGCATTGTCCTGCCGCTGCCACCCGGAATAGCCCGAGCCGTCGAACTCGATGGTCAGCTTGTAGCGTGGCACCTCACGCCCCGAATGCGCGCGGGAACAGCAGCTCGCCCGACATGGGCGGCCCCGGCCGCAACCGCACGGCAAAGAAGTGCGGGCCCTTGTAGGCCGACTGGAACGGCTCGGTGGTGTCTACCGTGAAGCCGAATTTCGGATAGAACCAGTCATGCCCCAGCACGAACACGATGGGCACGCCGCCCTCGCGCATCATCGTGAGACCCGTATTCACCAGCTGCTTGCCGACACCGTGCTTCTGTACCCACGGATCGACGCTCATCGGCCCCAGCCCCGCCGCGCTGAGCCGCCCGCGCACCCCCAGCAGGTAGAACATCACATGGCCGACGATGCGGCCGTCCATCTCCGCTACCACCTGCAGCAGCGCATCGCCATCCTGCTCCAGCTGCCGGATGATCCGCGCCTCGTCCTCCTGGCCGAAGGCGCGCGTGGTCAGCTCCTGGATCGCCGGCTTGTCGGCCTGTCGCGCGACACGGATGATCGGGGTGTCCATCAGTTATCCCTCACGACAGTTTCGCGCCGCGCGGCAATCCTGCCCCGCGCTGAAAATCCACGGCAGTCATCTGCCCCTTGCCCGCCCGCTGCAAGCGCAGCAGTTGCACCGCGCCTGACCCGCAAGCCACCCGCAGCTCATCATCCAGCACCAGCCCCGGTGCACCCTCGCCCGCGACAGCCTTCGCATGCAGCACCTTGATCCGCTGCCCGTCCGCCTCGAACCACGCGCCCGGAAACGGCGACATGCCGCGAATACGCGAGGCGACATCCGCCGCCGGCAGCGACCAGTCGACCTTCGCCTCGCCAGGCGAAACCTTGGACGCAATCGTGACGCCGTCTTCCGTCTGCTCCACCAGCTGAACCGGCCCCGCCTCCAGCGCAGCCAGCCCCTCGATCATCAGCGTCGCGCCAAGCTGGCAGAGCCGGTCATGCACATCGCCCGTGGTGTCATCCTCGCTGATCGGCGTCGTCGCCGTCAGCATCACCGGGCCGGTATCCAGCCCCACATCCATCTTCATCACCTGCACGCCGGTGATCGCATCACCCGCCATCACCGCGCGGTGGATCGGCGCCGCCCCGCGCCAGCGCGGCAGGATGGAGCCGTGGATATTGAAACACCCCAAACGCGGCGCATCGAGGATCGCCTTGGGCAGCAGCAGGCCGTAGGCCACCACCACCGCCACATCGAGCTTCAGCGCCGCGAACGCCTCGCGATCCGCCTGTGCCTTGAAGTTGAGCGGCGTACGCACCTCGATGCCGTACCGCTCGGCAACCTCATGCACCGCCGTCCGCCGCAGCTCCTTGCCCCGCCCCGCCGGACGCGGCGGCTGCGAATACACGCTCGCCACGTCGTGGCCCGCCGAAACGATGGCTTCCAGCGTCGGAACGGCGAAATCGGGCGAACCCATGAAGGCAAGGCGAAGCGTCATGGCGGCCCTTCTAGCCAAAGACTCTCCCGCCTGAAACCTCTGGCGTTCAGATGGGGAATGACTAGCGTGCCGGGCATTATCCGGAGGGGCCAATATGCGGTTTGCCGCGCTTCTGCTCGCGTCTGTTTCCCTGCTCTCGGCCTGCGGCGGCGAAGCCCCCGCTCCCGCCGCCGATGCCAAGGCCGCCGGCCCCGGCTATGGCGGGGCCAAGGGCGCCGACATGAGCATCGCGGCGATCGAGCCCAAGGACGAGCCGGTCACGGTCGGCCGCGCGGGCGACGATCCCGCAGACATCGCCCGCTACATCCTCGCCGGCGGCGCGGCCGGCGTCATCTCGCCCGATGGCAAGCTGATCGCGCTCAACTGGCGCGTGACCGGCGCGCCCCAGCTCTGGGTCGTGCCCGTCGAAGGCGGCCAGCCGCGCCAGCTCACGTTCGGCAACGGCATCACCTTCTTCCGCTGGGCGCCGGACTCCAAAGCCATCCTCTACGGCGCCGACAACAACGGCAACGAGCAGGAAAGCTTCAACCTCATCACCGCCGATGGCGTGGTCGAACAGGAACTGCTCGCCGCCAAAGAAGGCGCCTTCCGCCAGTTCGGCGACTTCATGCCTGATGGGCAGTCGCTGCTATTCTCCTCGCCCGACCGCAACGGAACGGATTTCGACATCTACATGGCCTCGCCCGAAGGCCCGCCGAAACTGCTGGTCGAAGGCCATCTCGATACGGAAGTGCAGTCCATTTCCCCCGATGGCGCGACCGCCATCGTCACCGAGGGCGTGGGCGAAGAATCCGACAAGCTGATGATGCTCGACATCCGGTCGCGCAAGCTCACCACCATCGCTGCGCCCGCCGAACGCGCCAACCACGCCGATGGCGGTTTCGCCTGGGCGCCGGACGGCAAGGGCTTCTACTTCGCCACCGACGAAGGCCGCGAGTTCGCCGCCCTCGCCTTCCACGACATCGCCGCCAACACGACCACTATCCTCCACGAGGCGCCCTACAGCATCCGCAACGTCGCGCTGTGCGGACCGAAGGGCAAATGGCTGGCGTGGACCACCAATGAAGACGGCTTCGACAGGATCGCGATCCAGGACCTCGCCACGAAGAAGATGCTGCCCGCGCCTGCACTGGCCGACGGCGTCCTCGGCCTCAACTGCAGCCTCGCCAGCACGAAGATGTCGATCAACGTCAATGGCTGGAACACGCCGGGTGACGTGCTGGTGCTCGATCTCGCCACAGGCAAGGTCAACGCCGCCTTCACCGGCAGCCTCGCCGGGCTGGATGCCAAGCGCCTCGTGAAACCTGTCTCGCTCCGCATGAAAGCGCGCGACGGTGTGGAGCTGCAGGGCCTGCTCTACCTGCCCGATGCATCCTCCTACAAAGGCGCCAGCAAGCCGCCTGTCCTGTTCGACGTCCATGGCGGCCCCAGCGGCCAGTCGTCATCCGCCTTCGCCAGCAAGGCGCAGTACTATGTCGATCGCGGCATCGCCGTGTTCCAGCCCAACGTGCGCGGCTCGCGGGGCTTTGGCCGCACCTACTCCACGCTTGACGACCAGAAAAAGCGCCTCGACAGCGTGCGCGACCTTGTCGACATGCTCGCCTTCCTGAAACAGGACGGCCGCGTCGATGCGGATCGCGCCGCCGTCTCGGGCGGCTCCTATGGCGGCTACATGGTCAACGCCGTGGCCGGCGCCTATCCCGACGCCTTCAAGGCCGGCATCTCGCTGTTCGGCGTCGGCAACTGGGTCAGCGCGCTGGAGGTCGCCTCGCCCGGCCTCAAGGCCTCCGACAAGATCGAATTCGGCGACATCGCCGACCCGGAATGGAAGAAGTTCTATTCCGAGAATTCGCCGGTCAACACGGCGGACAAGATCAAGATCCCGATGCTCTATTCCCACGGCATGATGGACCCGCGCATCGACATCTCCGAGACCGAGGTGATGGTGAAGACCCTGCGCAAGAACGGCATCGAAGCCGACTTCATCCGCATCCCCGACGAGGGCCATGGCTGGCGCAAGTTGAAGAACCGCCTGTTCTATTCCCGCAAGGAAGCCGAATTCCTCGAGAAACACCTGCTGGCGGCGCCGGCGGCAAAGTAATGCGAACACGGTTGAGAGAGTCGCGCTTCCACTAACCGCAAACCCGCCCTACCTTGTCCCCATGAACTTCAAGCCCCACGAAATCGCTTTCGCGATCCTTGGTTTCCTGGTCCCGGTGATCATCCTGACGCTCGCCTTCATACCGGGCGGGCTGAACTGGGTGTTCGCGCTCGTGCTCGATCCGGTGCTGGGCCCCATCGTGTTCTACACGGGCGCAGCCGCGCTCGGCGTCCTGCTGGCGTGGCGCATCTACCGCCGCATCAATCCGGCGCCCAAGAAGAAAGCGCCCCCGGCCGCCCCACACGTCAGCCCGACCCGCATGCCGAAAGTCGAAGGCTCCGCCGCCGTCGAGCGCCTGAAAAACCGCAAGCCGGGCAGCTAGGCGAGCGGCGCGACCTGCGCATACCGCATCGCGAACACCAGCGCGGCGAGAAACACCCCGCCGAGGAAGATCGGCGTCGCGAACCGCTTCACATAGTGGAACGTCAGCGCCTGCACGATCGCCAGCGCAATGTAGATCGGCCACGCCGCCAGCAATCCGGAAAGCGTCGGCGCCGGCATGCCCGCGAACGGATCGACGCCCGCGCTGTAGCGCGGCCACACCACGGGCAGCACGCCACCCAGCCAGATCAGGAACACGGCCGCGACGAACACGGCCACGTGCTTGGCCCACTCCAACGGTTTCATCTCGGTATCCTCAGAACGGCAGCTTGAAGCCGGGCAGCATGCCGCCCAGCCCGCCCGTGGCCTGCTTCATCGCTTCGGCCATCGCATCATCCAGCTTGCGGCGCGCATCCGCATGCGCCGCCTTGACGAGGTCCTCGACCATTTCCCGGTCGCCCGGCGTCATCAGCGACGGATCAATCGCGAGGGCGTGTAGTTCGCCCTTGCCCTTCAGCGTCACCTTCACCATGCCGCCGCCAGCCACGCCATCAGCGGTGATCTGGTCCATGCGCTCCTGCGCTTCCTGCAGGCGCTGCTGCATCTGCTGCGCCTGCCGCATGATCTCCGAGAGGTCTTTCATTCGTCGTCGTCCTCACGTTCTTCAGGATCGGGAATATCTTCTTCGGCCCGCTCGCGATGGCCGAAATCAACATGGATCACGTTCGGCGCGGCGGCAGCAGCCGGGAAGTCGTCGGTCTCTTCCGCCGCCTCACCCTCATCCACGCGCAGCACCTTCGCGCCCGGGAACACACGCAGCGCCTCCGCGATCACCGGATGCGCCTCCGCCGCGCGCAACTTCTCCACGCCCTTGCGCGTGCGATGCTCCTTGACGCTCTCCGGCCCGCCATCGTTCGCCTGCAGCACTTCCCACTCGACGCCGGTTGTCTCTTCCAGCCAGTCCTTGATCCGCTGCGAAAGATTGTTCGGCGCGTTCGGCGCCGCCGTGTAGCGGAAATGCCCGAAGTCGATTTCCGCCGGCCGCACGAAACGCTCGATCTCGTACTTCAGCGCAATCTCGCGCCGCGCATCCAGCTCCGCCACGATCTCGCGCAGCGAGGACAGCTTCACCACATCGGCATGGTCTTCTTCCGGCGCAACACGCGTGGCGACAGCGACGGATGAGGGAGATGTCATCTCGACGCGCACAGGCGCGCGCACCGGTTCAGGAGGGGACTTTGGGCCGGGCACAGCGGCCCCGCCCGCAAGCATCCGCGCCGCATCTTCCGGCGACGGCAACGCCGCCGACGCCGTCAGCCGCAGCACCACCATCTGTGCCGCAGACGGCGGATCGGGCGCTCGCGCGCAATCTTCGAAACCCTGCAACAAAAGCCGCCACATCCGCGCCGACTGCGCCGGCGACAGCTGCTCGGCCATCGCCCGCGTCCGCTTCGCCCAATCCGCCGGACCGGAGAAGACGTACGCGTCCTTCAGCGCCTGCGCCCGGCTGATCTCGACCACGACATCCATCAGGTCCTTGATCAGCACCGGCGCATCGGCGCCCTGATCCAGCATAGCGCTCGCCTCGTTGAGCGCCGTCTTGTGGTCCGCCGCGATGATGCGATCCATCAGGTCCAGCACGCGCGAACGATCCGCCAGCCCCAGCATGTCGCGCAGCTGTTCGGCGGAAACTTCCCCACCCTCGCCCTGCACGATCGCCTGATCGAGAATGGACAGGCCATCGCGTGCCGATCCCTCGGCCGCCCGCGCGATCAGCGCCAGCGCCTCGGCCGAAACCTTCGCGCCTTCCTTGGTCGCAATGTTCGCCAGATGCTCCGCCAGCTGCTCGGTCGAGAACCGCTGCAGGTTGAAGCGCTGGCACCGCGACAGCACCGTCACCGGCACTTTCCGGATCTCCGTCGTCGCGAAGATGAACTTCACATGCGGCGGCGGCTCTTCCAGCGTCTTCAGCAGCGCGTTGAACGCCGCCGTCGACAGCATGTGAACTTCGTCGATGACATAGACCTTGTAGCGCGCACTCACCGGCGCATAGCGCGACCCGCTCAAGAGGTCGCGCATGTTGTCGATGCCGGTGTTGGACGCCGCATCCAGCTCCAGCACATCCGGATGCGTCCCCGCCATGATCGACGCGCAATGGACGCCCGGCGGGTCTAGCTGCATCGACGGCTGGTGAACATCCTTCGTCTCGTAATTCAGCGCCCGCGCCAGCAGGCGCGCGGTGGTGGTCTTCCCCACCCCGCGCACGCCGGTCAGCATGAAGGCATGGGCGATACGGCCGGTCTTGAACGCGTTGGTCAGCGTCCGGACCATCGCCTCCTGCCCGACCAGGTCCTCGAACCGCGTCGGCCGGTATTTCCGCGCCAGCACCTGATAGACGGCAGGGCCCAGCGGCACGTCGTCCCCGAACATGGACGCCGTCATCGTGTCGCGCTCTTCCGCAACACCATCATCAGGCCCGTCTTCGGGCGGTTTCGGAGGCTTCTTGCCGACCATGGAGCCTATATGGACCAGCCCAGCCGGAATCGCCAACTCGCCCGCCGGAACCTGCGGATTCTGCTGTGGAATGCTGCGATGGACTGAGGTGCAGGCTGGTCGCGACCCAAGCTAAACTCGTTACGGCTGCTTCCTTCCGGACCTGACCGGGTTGGCGAACCGCTCGTCCGCAACCAACCTGCGCTTATCTTATAGGAAGCCGGCCGCCGGGCCGCAATGTTCTGGATGTCGCTGAATCGTACGGGGAACTCGCCTGACGCGGAAAATTCGCTGTGCAGGGCGGCCAAAATCGTTAACTAGCGACCGCTACGGAGCGCGGAAGCATGAGCTGCGACGTTTTCATCAGCTACGGCCGCGCCGACCGCGAAATGGTCGCCGCCATCGCCCGCCGCCTCGAGGAGCGCGGCCTGACGGTCTGGTATGACGCCAGCATCACCGCCGAGGATGGCCTGTCGGATGAGGGCGAAGCCGCCTTGCGCGAAGCCACCATCATGTCGCTGTTCTTCTCCGAGGAATGCAACCGCTCGCGCCAGGTCGCTGACGAACTCGCCCTCGCCGACGAACTCGGCAAGCCGGTCGTCCCCGTGATGCTCGAACACGCCGCCCCGCGCGGCGCGCTGCTGTTCGACCTTGCCGACCGCAACTGGGTGCAGGCCTATCCCGAGCCCCGCCTGCATGCCGACGAACTGGCCAGCCTCCTCGCCCACGTCGCCGGCAAGCCCGCCCCGGGAATACCGCCGCAGAACGCCCCCACCAATCCCGAGGCCTATATCGGCCGGCAGGACCCCGATGGCCTTCCCAGCCGCTATGTCACCGGCAAGACATACCGCATCCTGAATCTCATCACGCTCGGTCTCTATGGCGTGGTGATGGGCGATTATGCGATACGCAGCTTCGAGGACAACATCAGGAAGCTCTAGTGCCGCTCTCAAAAGCTGCCGCCGCCATCCCGCTCGTGCCCGTGGGGCTCGACCGCGCCGCCCATCATCGCCGTGACGCCGCCTGGCTCGACGCCGCCTTCGCGTCGGACAAGGTGCAGATCCTGCTGATGCGCGAAGGCTCTCCGCTGGTCGAAGGCTCCGCACCCGCCGCCCCGCCCGCGCGGATCGGCGCCGCGCCCGGACCGATGCGTCCCCTCCTCTGGCTCGGCGCACAGGCCGGCATGCTCAGCCCGAAGGCGACCCGCCTTTTCCTCGGCGAGAACGACAAGGGCTCGCCCATCTTCGCGCTCGACCTGCCCGCCAGCTTCAGCCTTGATGCCTCCCCCATCGCCGGCCTCGGCGTGTTCCAGGATTTCCGCGCGGCCGCCGGCGGTCTCTCTCCTTTCGAAGGCGGCGCCGCCGCCACGGCGCGCGCCCTGTTCGAATGGCATCACGCGCACGGCTTCTGCGCCAACTGCGGTGAGCAGACCTCGATCGAGGAAGCAGGCTGGAAGCGCAAATGCGTTGATTGCGGCCGCGAGCATTTCCCGCGCACAGACCCCGTCGCCATCATGCTCGCCGTGCGTGGCGACAAATGCCTGCTCGGCCGTCAGGCCGCCTGGCCCAAGGGCTTCTGGTCCTGCCTCGCCGGTTTCGTCGAGCCGGGCGAAACGCTGGAACAGGCTGCCGCCCGCGAAGTGCTCGAAGAATCCGGCGTTCGCTGCAGCGGCCAGGCCGACTACCTCTTCTGCCAGCCCTGGCCCTTCCCGTCCTCGCTGATGGTCGGCCTCATCCTCGAAGCCGATGGCGAGGAGATCACCGTCGACACGTCGGAGCTGGAAACCGCACGCTGGTTCACGCGCGAAGAAACCGCCGCGATGATGGCCGGCACGCACCCCGAAGCCTACGCCCCGCCCCGCTTCGCCATCGCCCACCACGTCATCAAGGCATGGCTGGACCGGGGCTAGATCGCTTTCAGCTCAACCACATCCGGCAAGGGGTCGATCATCTGCGCCAGGCGCGGATCATCCAGACCTTTGCCATAGACCTCCGCATAGATCCGCCGCAGCCAGTCCTCGAGCGCGAACACAGAGACACCCATCGTCTCCTGCTGCGCCATCACCAGCAGCCACATCGGCGGCGGCTTGCCGAACGCCTCCAGCGGCAGCTGGTAATCCAGCCCACCCACCTTCCGGCACCCCAGCCTGCGATAGAAATTCAGCCGCTGCGCCTGCTCCGGCGCGCCAAGGTCAGCGTCCACCTCGATCAGCGCCGCGCGCTCCTGCCCCGCCACCATGCGCGAGGCAAAGAACAGGTTCGCGCCAACGCCGCGCCCGCGCATCTCGCCATCGACCGCCGCATATTCGAACAGCCAGAACCCCGCGCCCGCTGGCATCCACGACACCGCGACGCCGATCAGTTTTCCCTCCATCACGGCGGCGAGAAAGCGATAGTCCTCGCGAGCCGCCAGCGCGCGAAACTCCGCCTCCGGCCTCTGCTCCGTCTTCTCGATCGCGCTGCTGTAGAGCGCGAACGCCGCATCCATCAGCGCCGCATCGTCCGGCCCGACGAACTGGATGGTGATTTCCGTCACAGCCCATTCTCCGCCCGGCCTGCCATGCTGGCCGGAAAACAAAATGCCCCCGCGATCGCTCGCGGGGGCATCTCGTATCAGACCGCCTCCCGATCCGGGAGAGGCAGGTTAGAAGCTGCGGACGTAGGACAGCGAGAACGCGTCCACATCGCCAGCGTCATAGTCGTGACGGGTCCAGTCGCCGCGGATGCCATCGACCGAGTTCAGGTTCCACTGTGCGCCGGCGCCGTAGGCAACGCCGTCTTCAGAACCGCCCGGCGAGGTTTCGATGCGGGCAGCGCCAACGCGGGCGAACAGGTCGAACGCCGGGCTGATCGGCAGTTTGCCGACGACAAACACGCCCAGCTCGCTGTCGAGCTCGGTGCCGCTATCGTCTTTCACGCCGATCGAGCCTTCGCCTTCGATGGCGAAGTTCGGCGAGAGGTTCACGCCAACGCGGCCGGTCACGGCGCCAAGATCAGCTCCGCCGTCACCGTTGAATTGCGTGTAACCGCCCGAGACGTAGACGCCCGAGGATTGTTGCGCATTGGCGGTCATGAAGGCCGGCGCGATCAGCATGGATGCGGCGGCCAGGGCAAGTTTCAGTTTCATGGGGAAGACTCCAGTTGCATCTGGAGCAGGGTTCCGAGGGGATTGCGTGATCCCGACAGTCATACCCGCTCAGGTTTTTATCGAACCGCGCCGCGGCCCCCACTCGGGAAGCCCCGCCGCGTTGTAGTATCCACCCAGCAGCACTGGGTATGGAGCCTAAATGGGATCAGGGCAAAACAGTTCACCGCCAGATGCGGATTAACATCCATTAGGTGTCTTAGCGGCAACAGCCTTCGCTGTATTACGCCAAAACCGTGTCATGGCACGGCAAAATCATGGCGAATGCTTTGGAATCGCTCCCAAATACAGATGAATACTTGTTCAGCGAAATTCCGCAGCGCCACCAAGCGGGAACGACTTTAAGCGCCCTGTTCCCGCGATGTGGGAAGGCAAAAGCCATAGTTCAAATGTGACGAAGCGAGGGCGGTTCCCCGCCCATGTGCAGTTGGTCGGCTTCAGCGCACTTACGCCAGCCCGGCCGCCTTGCCGCGATACGGGTGCGCCGCGAACACCCCCAGATGCCGGACCTGGGTCGAGAAGAACCCGAGTTCCTCGAGCGCCCGCTGCAGCGGGGCGTCGTCCGGATGGCCCTCGACCTCGGCATAGAACTGCGTCGCCGAGAATGAACCGCCGATCTGGTAGCTCTCCAGCTTGGTCATGTTCACGCCATTGGTCGCGAACCCGCCCATCGCCTTGTAGAGCGCCGACGGCACGTTGCGGACGCGGAAGACAAACGCCGTCACCCACTGCGTATCCGACGTCCGTTCCGGGATCTGCGCCTCGCGGCTCATGATCACGAAACGCGTTGTATTATGGGCCGCATCCTCGATGTTCTCGGCGAGGATATCGAGGCCATAGACCTCCGCCGCCAGCCTTGGCGCAATCGCCGCCTGGGTCGGATCGCCAAGGTCGCGCACTTCGCGCGCCGCGCCGGCGGTGTCCGAGCTGGTCTTCGCGGAAATCCCCCGCGCGCGCAGGAAATTCCGGCACTGGCCCAGCCCCATGATGTGGCTGTGCGCGCCCTTGATGTTCTCCAGCTTCGCGCCCGGCAGGCCCATCAGCTGGAACCGGATCGGCATGAAGTGCTCGCCGATGATGTGCAGCGGAGAGGTCGGCAGCAGGTGGTGGATATCCGCAACCCGGCCCGCGATCGAGTTCTCCACAGGGATCATGGCCAGCTGCGCCTCGCCCGTGGCCGCCGCCTGGAACACGTCCTCGAAGGTCGGGCACGGCAGCGGTTCCATGTCCGAGAAGGTGTCCCGGCAGGCGATATGGGAGTTGGCGCCCAACTCCCCCTGAAACGCGATCTTGCTCATGAGCGCCTCTATGCCTCGCCCTATCGGAACATGGCAACGGAAATAGGGGGTTAGATGAGACCCCGCCCCTGCGGCTGTGCGTCATTTCGCCGGGATTTCTGTGGTTGCCGCCCCTGCCTCAAAATGCAAGAAAGCCTCGCGCGCATGGGCTCGAATCGAGCCCTTTCCATGCGTTTGAGGGACCGGGAGCAGGGCCAACCCATGAGTGATCTGGGCTTTAACAAGATCGCGTTTTGCGTCCTCGGCACGGGCCTCGCGCTGATCGGCCTGAACGAAGCCTCCCATGCGATGTTCCATCACTCGGAACACGAATTCCCCGGCTACTACGTCGAAGTGGAAGAAGCTGGCGCTGCCGGCCCCGCTGTCGTCGAGGGCCCGCGCGACTACGGCCTGCTGCTCGCCGCCGCCGACATCGCCAAGGGCGAGGAACAGCACAAGAAGTGCGTCCAGTGCCACAACTTCGATCAGGGCGGCGCTGACCTTCAGGGCCCGAACCTCTACGGCGTGCTGGGGCGCAAGATCGCTTCGCATGGCGTGTTCAAGTATTCGACTGGCGCCGGCTCGCTGACGGAAAAAGGCGCCGACGGTTCGGTGTGGGACTTCGAACACCTCGATCATTTCATCGAGCGTCCGAAGGGCTACGCGCCTGCCACGGCCATGAACTTCGCCGGCATCAACAGCCGCATCACCGGTCTGCAGGACCGCATGAACCTCATCGCCTACCTGCGCACGCTGGGCTCGGAAAGCGTTCCGCTTCCCGCTCCGCTGCCGCCGCAAGCTGCTGCTCCCGCCGATGGCGCCGCGCCGCCGGCTGATGGCGCTGCCGTCCCGCCCGCCGATGGCGCAGCTCCCGCTGCCCCCGGCGCAACGCCGGCTCCGGGTGCGCCTGCCGCTCCCGCGCCGACGGCTCCGGCCCCGGCTGCTCCGCACTAACCGGATATCTCATTCGAACACGTGGAGCGCCGCTGCCTGTCTCGACAGGCGGCGGCGTTCTGTCATTTGGCCCAATTCTTCAGGCCGCATTGTGCAGGATGACGCCCAGCGTGAAGCGCTGCCCTGAGCGGATGCGGCTGACGCCATGGCGCATCTTCACGCGATAGACGCCCTTCGTGCCCCGCACCGGTCGCTCGTTCACCGCAAAGATCACAGCCTGCCCCTGGCCCAGCGCCGCCACCTCCACCCGCGACTGCATGCGCGGCCGCTGCTCCGTCAGCACGAACTCGCCGCCGCTGAAATCCTCGCCCGGCTTCGACAGCAGGAACGCCGCCTGCAGCGGAAACACCAGGTCGCCATACAGGTCCTGATGCAGGCAGTTGTAATCCCCCGCGTCATACTTCAGCAGCAACGGCGTCGGCCGCACCTGCCCCGCCGCATGGCACGCGCGCAGATACTCTTCATGGGAATCCGGAAACCGCGCCCCCCGCCCCAGCATCTCCTCCCACCGGTTCGCAACCGGCGCCAGCCGCGCATAAAGCCCCGCCCGCAACGCCTTCACGATCTCCGGCAGCGGATCAGCAAAATAGCGATACTCACCCCGCCCAAACCCGTGCCGCGCCATCACGACCGTCGAGCGGAACAGCGCCGCTTCATCATACATCGCCTGAAACGCTGCGCAGGTCTCCGCATCCAGCAGCGGCGGCGTCACCGCCACGCCTCCCGCATCCAGATCCCGCGCGATCGCGCTCCAGTCGAGCTGGTTCAGTTCACCTGTGCAATCCATCCGCGCAGTAAGCCGCAGATCGCCCGAGCCCTGCGCCGATTTTCGGAGATCGCATTCCGCTCCGGCTCATTCCGGCGCGTGGCACACCGCCTCGATATTGTGGCCATCCGGATCGAGCACGAACGCGCCATAATAGTGGGAGTGATAATGCGGCCGCGGTCCCGGCGGACCAAAATCCCTGCCGCCCGCCGCCAGCGCGGCCGCATAGAACGCATCAACCTTCGCCCGGCTGTCCGCCGCGAACGCCACATGCACGACCTCCGTCGCGCGCGGCTGTTCGTTCAGCCAGAAGTACGGCTTGAAACCCTCGCCATAGCCGATGAACGCCGTGCTGGTTTCCGTCGCCGGCCCCTCATACAGCACGCTTATGCCCAGCGGCTTCAGCGCCTTGTCGAAGAACGCCCGCGAGCGCCGGAGGTCCGTCACCTTCAGTCCCACATGATCCAGCATCAGCCCCTCCTGCCCGCGCTCATGGCTACGCGGTTTCGCCATCGCTGACTGCGCTTTTCCGCAAATCATTCGCAAAGCAGCGCAGCAAATCCATGCCGCGCTGCTGCATTTGTTGCGTCTGAAAAAATACCGCTATTCGTAGCAAAGAATAACGGCCTGCGCATCACCTTCTCGGTATTGCGTAATTTGCAGAAACCTCTGGTTTTCCAAGGACAAACCGCGCGCCACCCCGCTGGACACCTTGTTCCAACAGGCAAACATGGCCGCAAAACATTGGCTGCGGCGCATGGAGGGTTCTGCGCATGACGAGCTTCACACTCAACGGCAAGAAGACGGAGGTGACGGCGGACGCCGATACGCCCCTGCTCTGGGTCATCCGCGACGAGGCGGGCCTTACCGGCACCAAGTTCGGATGCGGCATCGGCATGTGCGGCGCCTGCACCGTCCACATCGGCGGCAAGGCGGCGCGCTCCTGCGTGACGCCGGTCAGCGCCGTCGAAGGACAGGAGATCACCACCATCGAAGGCCTCGACCCCAAGGGCCAGCATCCCGTCCAGAAAGCCTGGCAGGAATTGCAGGTCCCGCAATGCGGCTACTGCCAGTCCGGCCAGATCATGCAGGCCGCCGCCGCCCTCAAAGACAACGCCAACATCTCCGACGCCGATATCGACGCTCAGATGTCCGGCAATCTCTGCCGCTGCATGACCTACACCCGCATCCGCGCCGCCGTGCGCCAAGCTGCCAGTGCAATGGCCGCCAACGCCATGAAGGGGGGCTGATCACATGACACGCCTCAACAAATCAGAACCCGTCGCCGCCCTCTCCCGCCGCGGCTTCCTCGTCGCCGCCGGCGCCACCGGCGTCGCCTTCTCCTTCCTCACCGCCTGCGAAACCGAAACCGCCTCCACCGCGCCCGCCTATGAGCCGACGCAGTGGTTCGCCATCGACAATAACGGCATCGTCACGGTGAACATCATCCGCGCCGAGATGGGCCAACACGTCGGCACCGCGCTTGCCCGCATCGTCGCCGAAGAGCTCGAAGCGCCGTGGGAAAATGTCCGCATCAACCACGTCGACTCGGATCCGAAATGGGGCCTCATGGTCACCGGCGGCTCATGGTCCGTCTGGCAGACCTACCCGCTCTACAGCCAGGCGGGCGCTGCCGGCCGCACAGCGATGATCGAAGCCGGCGCGACCGCGCTCGGCGTCGATGTCGCCACCTGCTCGGCCGCCAACGGCGAAGTCATCTCCGGCGGCAAGAAGATTTCCTACAAGGACATCGTCCGCAAAGGCGGCCTTGCGAAAACCTTCGCGCCTGAAGACCTCGCCAAGATCGCGCTCAAGCCCGTCGCCGAACGCAAACTGCTTGGCAAGCCCGTCACCTCGCTCGACATCGTCGCCAAGACAACCGGCGCGACCGTCTACGGCATCGACGCCAAGGTCGAGGGCATGGTCTACGGCTATCCCATCATCCCGCCGACGCGGAATGGCGGCCAGGTCAACTATGTGATGGATGCGCCGGCCAAGGAGATCAAAGGCTACATCCAGACTGTCGTCCTGAAAGACCCCTCCAACACCGTTCCGGGCTGGGCCGTCGTCCTCGCCGATAGCTGGTGGGCCGCGAAGAAAGCCGCCGCCGCTGTCGTCCTCGAATACCAACCGACCCCGACCACGAATGTTTCCGAGAAGGACATTCAGGACCACGCCCGCAAGCTGATCGGCAACGCCAGCAAGGGCTCCGTACTTCCCACCGGCAACACCGACACCGCCGCCGCGCTCAAGAAAGCGAAGTCTACCCTCGAAGCGGAATACACCACCGCCACCGCCCTCCACTTCCAGATGGAGCCTCTCAACGCGCTCGCGCTGCAGAAGGATGGCAAGTGGGAGATCCACACCGGCAACCAGTGGCAGAGCCTTGTGCTGCCGTGGCTCGCCGCCGCGCTCGAAGTGCCCGAGACGGATGTGGTGATGAAGACCTACGCGCTCGGTGGCGGCTTCGGCCGGCGCCTCAATGGCGACTATGCCGTCGGCGCAGCCCTCGCTGCCAAAGCCATCGGCAAGCCGGTCAAGCTGGTCATGGACCGCGAGAGCGACGTGAAGTTCGACAGCGTCCGCTCGCCCTCCGTGCAGAAGCTGAAGATGGGCTTCGACAAGGACAATAACCCCATCGCCATGGAGCAACACGTTGCTTGTGGCTGGCCCACCGAAGTGATGGCGCCCTTCTTCATGCCGAAAGGCGAGAAGGATGTGCCGTTCGATCCCTTCGCCATCAACGGCGCCAACCACTGGTACAGCGTCGGCGCGCATAAAGTCCGCGCGGTCTCCAACGATCTCGCCAGCGCCACCTTCCGTCCCGGCTGGCTGCGCTCGGTCGGACCGGGCTTCACCAACTGGGCCCTCGAAAGCTTCATGGATGAAGCCGCCCACAAGGTGAAAGCAGACCCGGTGCAGTTCCGCATCAACCTGCTGAAAGCCGAAGGCGCAAACGCCGGCACAGCGCCAAACTCCGTCGGCGGCGCCTCGCGTCAGGCCAACGTGGTGAAGCTCGCCGCCGAGAAAGCCGGCTGGGGCCAGACGCTTCCGGAAGGCACGGGCCTCGGCCTCGCCACCTCCTTCGGACAGGAACGCGACATGCCGACCTGGACCGCCTGCGTCGCCCGCGTGAACGTCGACAAGGCCACGGGACAGGTGAAGGTGGAAAAACTCACCATCGTCACGGATGCTGGCACCATCGTCGATCCCGACGGCGCGCTGTCACAGGTGCAGGGTGCAGCCCTCTGGGGCCTCTCGCTCTGCCTGCACGAGGGTACGGAATTCGAGAACGGCAATGTGAAGGCGACAAACCTCAACAGCTACTCGCCGCTGCGCATTGCAGATGTTCCCGAACTCGACATAACCTTCGTCGAAAGCAGCGAAGCGCCTGTCGGCCTTGGCGAACCGGCCACCACCGTCGTCGGCCCCGCCATTGGCAACGCGATCTTCAACGCTTGCGGCGCCCGCCTGCGCCACATCCCCATCACGGCCGCAGCCGTGAAGGCGGCGATGACCTGATCCGCGTCTCCCTCCGAGCGCCTGATCAAATCGCCTCCGGGATCGGCCCTGATGGAAGCGGCAATCGCCGCCTTAATCAGGGCCGTGCTCCTTTCATCCGCGGCTCCCTTCCCCCAGCACCCCCATCGCTCTAAACCTCCCCCACAACACGGGAGCACGCATGACCGCCGGGCTGATGCAGACGCCGCCGCTGCAGATCATCGACATTCTCAAATTCGCGTCCACCGCCCATGCCCGGCGCGAGATCGTCTCGCGGCTCGTGGAAGAGCCCACCTTCCGCTACACCTACGCCGACAGCGCCCGCCGCGCTGCGCAAGCCGCCAACGCCCTGAAGCGCCTCGGCATCGGTCATGGCGATCGCGTCTCCAGCCTCGCCTGGAACACCCATCGCCATTTCGAATTGTTCTATGCCGTCCCCGCCCTCGGCGCTGTCCTGCACACGGCCAACCCGCGCCTGTTCGACGAGCAGATCGTCTACACGATCAACCACGCCGAAAGCACCGTGCTGCTGTTCGACAAGAACTTCCTCCCCGTGGTCGAGCGCCTCGCGCCGCAGCTCACCACGGTGAAGACCTTCATCATGCTCTCCGACGAACAGCGCACCGTCCCCGGCGCCGTCAACGCCCTGAGCTACGAAACGCTCCTCGCGAAAGAGAGCGCCGACATCGCCTGGCCCACGCTGGATGAAAACCTCGGCGCCTTCCTCTGCTACACGTCGGGCACCACGGGCGATCCCAAGGGCGTGCTTTATTCACACCGCGCCGTGGTCCTCCACGCGATGGCCTCCGGCCTCGCCAGCGCGTTCGGCTTCGATGCGTTCGACGTGTTGCTGCCCTACGCCAACCTCTATCACGCCACCGGCTGGGGGCTGCCGTTCGCTGGCCCGATCAATGGCTGCAAGATCGTCTTCCCGTGTGACAAGACAGACGGCGCCAGCATCCAGGAGCTGATCGTCAACGAAGGCGTCACCTTCTCCGGCGGCGTGCCGACGATCTGGACAATGTACCTCTCCCACATCGAGAAAACCGGCGAGACGCCGGGCAAGCTCAAGCGCGTCGTCATCGGCGGCTCGGCCGTGCCACGCGCCATGGCCGAGACGTTCAAGAAGAAATACGGCGTCCGCGTCCTGCAGATCTGGGGCATGACCGAAACCTGCCCCCTCGGCGTCATCGCCACGCCCACACCCGAACTCGCCGAAGCCGGCGAAGACGCGATGGACGAAGCCATCTGGACGCGTCAGGGCCGCATGCAGTTCGGCATCGAGCTCAAGATCGTCGACGAGGATGGCAAGGACCTGCCGTGGGACGGCGAGAATTCCGGCGCCCTTCTCGTGCGAGGCCCGTGGACCATCCGCCGCTATTTCCGCAAGGACGCCGACGCCGCCAGCGCGGACGGCTGGTTCGACACCGGCGACATCGCCACCATCGACGCCGCCGGCTTCATGCGCATCACCGACCGCAAGAAGGACGTCATCAAGTCCGGCGGCGAGTGGATCTCCTCAATCGACCTCGAGAACATCGCGGTTGCCTGCCCTGGCGTGAAGATCGCCGCCGTGGTCGGTGTCCCCCATCCCAAATGGGAGGAGCGCCCGCTCCTGGTGATCGAACCGCACGAGGGCCAGCAGCTGACCGAAGCCGATGTGCAAGCCTTCCTCGAACCGCGCATCGTCAAATGGTGGAAGCCGGACAAGGTGATCTTCGCCTCCGTCCCCCTCACGGCCACCGGCAAGATCGACAAGAAAGTCCTGCGTTCACGCTACGCCACCGCCCTTACGGGCTGATGCGCGTCTGCTAGGATCAGCGCCTCTGACGGGAGGCGATCCATGATCCACGTCGAACCATCGGGCCAGGCCTGCGGCGCAAGCGTGACAGGCATCGACCTGTCAAAGCCCCTCGCGCCGCAAGACGTCGCTGACATCCGCGCGGCGTGGCTCAAGCATCACGTGCTCGCCTTCCCGGATCAGAAGATGAGCGACGATGATCTCGAACGCTTCACCATCGCGTTCGGCGGCTTCGGCGACGATCCCTTCATTGCGCCGATCCCCGGCCGTTCCCATATCATCGCGGTCCAGCGCAAGGCGGACGAGACCGCGGCATTGTTCGCCGAGAACTGGCACAGCGACTGGAGCTTCCAGGCGCGCCCGCCCGCCGGTACATGCCTCTATGGCATCACCATTCCGCCTGTCGGCGGCGACACGCTGTTCGCGAACCAGCACGCAGCCCTCTACGCCATGCCCGGCGAGATGCGCGCGAAGCTCGAAGGCAAGATGGCGATCCACTCCGCCGTCAAAGCCTACGCCCCCGATGGCCAGTATGGCGCCCGCGACACCGGCCGCTCCATGGACATTCGTCCATCTGCCGACGCCCGCAAGACGCAGCTCCACCCCCTGATCCGCAAACACCCCGAAACCGGCCGCGAAGGACTGTTCTCCTGCTTCGGCTACATCATCGGCATCGAAGGCATGCCGGAAGAAGAATCCACCCCCCTCCTCCTGCAACTCTACCAGTGGCAGTCCCGCGAGGCGTTCCAGTACCGCCACAAATGGCAACCCGACATGCTGTTGATGTGGGACAATCGATCAGTGCTGCATGCGGCGACGGGCGGCTATGCTGGCCACGACCGCGTGTTGCACCGGACAACTATCGCCGCTTCGCCGTAGCCTTCAGCACAAGCGCCAGCGCCTTGCGTCCCACGGTCGGCGTCGCTGCGAGCGCGTCTTCGTGTGACAGCCACTCGCCTTCCACCTTGCTTCTTGAACTCGCCTCAGCCGTCCACACATCGAGCCTCAGCGCAAAGTGCGTGAATACGTGCCGCACTTCGCCCACACGCTCCCACGCAAACTCACCCGGCGCTTCCGCCAGCACATCATCCGCCTGCACGTCGGTCCACGCACTTGTCGGCGGCATCATCATCCCGCCCAGCAGCCCGCTCGGCGGACGGCGCACCAGCATCACCTGATCGCCGCGTGTCAGCACGAAGGCCGATCCGAACCGCACCGGCACGGCCTTCTTCTCCGCCTTCACCGGAAAGCGCAGCTGCTCGCCCAGCTTCCGCGCCTCGCAGAAATCCCATACCGGGCACAGCGCGCAGTTGGGGCTTCGCGGCGTGCAGACCGTCGCGCCCAGATCCATCAGCCCCTGCGCCAGATCACCCGCGCGTCCCTCCGCCGGCAGCGCATCCGTCATCTCCTGCGCCCGTGTGGAGATCACCTGCTTCGCCGCCCGCCACCCGGCCTCGGTCCCATCCGATCCGATGGCGTAGAGCCGCGAGACAACCCGCTCGATGTTGCCGTCCACCGGCGCCACCCGCTCATCGAACGCGATCGAGGCAATCGCCGCCGACGTGTAAGGCCCGATCCCCGGCAGCTCCCGCAGCCCTGCCGCGTCCTGTGGAAAAGCCCCCAGCTCCGCCACCGCTTTTGCACAGGCATGCAGGTTCCGCGCGCGGCTGTAATAGCCCAGCCCCGCCCACGCCGCAGAGACATCCTCCCAACTCGCCTGCGCCAGATCCTTCACCGTCGGCCAGCGCGCGCGGAAAGCCTCAAAGTACGGCGTCGCATGCGGAATCGTCGTCTGCTGGAGCATGACCTCGGAGAGCCAGACCAGGTACGGGTCCGGCTTTGCGCCTTTGTCTCGATGCTTCGGGCCGATCCGCCACGGCAAAGTCCGCCCTTGCCGCCGATACCAGCGATCCACAGCGGTGAGCATCGTTTTCAGGCTGTGAGCGGCCATATATCCTGCACGGGTCCTGACACCGGCCATTCCGACGAAACCGGTTCGGTGGCAAGAAGGCGCATGAGCATGGATTGGGACGAGCGCGAAAAGGAACGGGAGGCGGAACGGCGCCTCGCGGCCACGCACGCCATTCCCGTGTTTCGCCCTGCCAAGCCGATGGGCGTTGCCCTGCAAAAGGCGCTGCGCCCGATCCTGAAAGAAGCCGGCCCCGCACCGGAAACCCTGAAATCCCGCTGGCCGGAAATCGTCGGCCTGAAGCTGGCCGCCATCACCCAGCCCGTCCGCGTCTCCCGTGGCCGCGGCGGAAACGTGCTTCACCTCAGCGCGCCCTCGGCCGCCGCCCCGATCATCAGCCACTCGAAGGAGCATATCCTCGAGCGGGTGAACCTCGCCTCCGGCTCCAAGATCCGCGAAATCAAGATCATCCAGACCGCCCCCCAGAAACAGCTGGCCCTGGTCATCCCCCGCCCGCTCACGCCCGAACAGCGTGCGGCGCTCGTGAAATCCCTGTCGCCCGTCCGTACACCCGCGCTCAAATCCGCCCTGGGCGAGCTTGGCGAGGCCATCCTCACGGGAATGCGCAAGCGCTGAGGCCGTCTCAGCAGCGTTCGCCGTTGACCCGCCCGCCCAGTTTGGCCAAAACCAGCGCAAATCCCGAGGATCACATCCCATGATGACCGCTCTCGCCTCCCGACCGCTGCGCCTCGCTGGCGCGCTTCTGGCCGCCGGCCTGCTGGCCGCCTGCACTGGCGAAGCGGGCAAGTCCAAGTCCGACTTCAAACCCGTGCCGGTGACCCCGGTGATCGGCGACGTGCCGCAAGGCGCGGAGAACGCCCCGGTCACGCTGATCGAATACGCAGCGCTCACCTGCCACGTCTGCCGCGACTTCGCGAAACAGGTCTACCCGCGCCTCAAGACCGAATACATCGATACCGGCAAGGTGCGGTACATCTACCGCGACTATCCGCTCGAAGGTGATCCGGCGACGGGCAAGGCGGTCGATGGTTTCGGCGTGCTGCTCGCCTCGGTTGCGCGCTGCAAGGGCGCTGCGACCTATCACGAGATGATCGACGGCATCTTCGGCGCGCAGGCCGACCTGCTCGACAGCGCCCGCACCGGCAGCGCCCTGCCCATCCTCGCCAAGGTAGCACAGGCGCACGGTATCTCGATCGACGAAATGCAGACCTGCATCGACCACCAGCCTGCGCTGAACCAGTCGATCAAGGACTCCCGCAAGGTGGCCTCGGACGCTGGCGTCACCGGCACGCCGGGTATCTTCATCAGCAGCGACGCCGAGATTTCGAGCGACGAACACCTCAAGGGTGTCATCCCGAACTGGGAGAACATTTCTGCCGCCATCGAGGCGAAGCTCGCCGGACAGCCGGTGCCTGGCGCCAACGGCGTTCCGCCCGTGACCGCGCCGGCAGCTCCTGCGACGCCGGCTCCGGCTGCTCCCGCCACGCCGCCGGCCCAGTAGTCGGCAACCCGATGAAACGCTTCCTTGTCGCTTCGGCCACGATCGCTGCCGCGCTGCTCGCCACGGCCTGTGAAGATGCGGAGAAACTGCAACCGTATGCAGTTGTCCCGATCTCGCCCTTCCTCGGCCAGCCGGTGCTGGGCGATCCGAATGCGCCGGTGGAGTTGAAGGAATACGCCTCGACCACGTGCGGCCACTGCAAGGCCTTCCACGACGAGGTATTTCCGAAGCTCAAGGAAGCCTACATCGACACGGGCAAGGTGAAGATGGTGTGGGTCGTCCTGCCGACCGCGCCGACCGCAACCTCGCTCGCCGGCGCTGCCATCGCGCGCTGCGCGGGCGAACCGAAATTCTTCGACGCGATCGACGCGCTGTTCGACGCGCAGGACACGCTGATCGACGCCTCCAGCCAGCCGCGCAAGCTGCAGCAGGAACTCTACGCCATCGGCGCCAAGTTCGACCTCACGCCCGATCAGGCCGGCACCTGCATTGACGACAAGGCCGTCCAGAAAGCCACCCGCGACGCGCTCACTGACCTCCCCGCCAGTATCACGGGCACGCCAAGCTTCACCATCCACGGCGAAAAGCTGGAAGTGGAAAGCTATGAGGGTCTGGCCGCCGCAATCGACGCGGAGCTGGTGAAAGCGACGGGCGCTGCTGAACCGGCAGCTCCTCCGCAGTAGGCAGCCCTACTCCCTGCGGAACAACCCGAACGCTTCTGCGGGAATCCGCACAGTGTGAATCCCGTTGGTGATCCACGCCGACTGCATCCCGCCTGACTCGGAAAAGTTTGCATTGAAATCCGCGTCTGCAATGCTCGGCGCGAGGATGCCATCCAGCATGGGCTGGCCCGGATGAAACGCGTGCGTGTGCATGCCCAGCACCACGCGCCAGCCCTGTTTCACATCCGCCAGCGCCGGCTCGCTCACCGGGCTGACGCGGCCGATGCCATCCTGGTTGATCGTGTAAAAATATATCCGCAGCCGCGCGCCATCCGCAGACCGCAGCACCATCGCCATGAACTCGGTCGGCGCCACAAACGTATCGATCCGCGCATGCTGATAGCCGACAAGATACTTCTCGAAACAGCCCGCCGGCCTGATCCACTCCGCCGCGCGAGAGACCACAAGATCATTGTTGATCTTCAGGTTGCCTGTCGCGGGGCTCGCCTGCAGCAGCTTGACCGGATCAGTCTCGATGCCCGTCGCCACCACCTTGCTCAGGAAATCGCGATAGCCCTCGGAGACCGGCGTCCCCTCGCCCCACAAGGCCGGATCATCCGCAATCTCCCACACCTGCAGCAACCGCCCATTGGCGCCATGCGGATCGCCGCTCTGCTCCAGCACGGTCGCCGCCGGCAGGCTGCAGGACGCCGCTGCGGTTGGCCCCGGCGCCGCCTGACATCCGGCCAGCAACAGCCCCGCCGCCAGCAGCACGCGTTTCATGGCAAATTCTCCGTCCCGGTAGCGCATAGCCTATGTGGCGAAGTCACACGCCGCATCAACCCGGCGCCGATCCATCGCCCCTCCGGCGACAGCCATTGACCCCCGGCCCCCACAACCCTAGAGGGTCCGAAAGCCCGCATTTTCAGGGCAAAATACGGGAACCGGCTTGCACCTGATCGGCCTCAAGATCGCGGGCTTCAAGTCCTTCGTCGATCCGGTGGATGTGCCGATCGAAGAGGGCCTGACGGGCATTGTCGGCCCGAATGGCTGCGGCAAATCCAACCTGCTCGAAGCCCTGCGCTGGGCCATGGGCGCCACCTCCGCCCGCGCCATGCGCGGCGGCGAGATGGATGACCTGATCTTCTCCGGCACCGAAGCCCGCCCCGCCCGCGAGATGGCGGAGGTCACGCTTCTCCTCGACAACACCGATCGCTCTGCCCCCGCCGAGTTCAACGACGGCGACACGATTGAAATCCGCCGCATGCTCCGTCGCGGCGCGGGCTCGTCCTACAAGATCAACGGCCGCACGGTTCGCGCGAAGGACGTGCAGCTGCTCTTCGCGGATGCTTCCACCGGCGCCAACTCACCCGCGCTCGTCCGCCAGGGCCAGATCAGCGAGCTGATCGGCGCCAAGCCGCAGAACCGCCGCCGCATCCTGGAAGAAGCCGCCGGCATTGGTGGCCTCGCCGCCCGCCGTCACGAAGCCGAGCTGAAGTTGAAAGCCGCTGACGAAAACCTCGCCAAGCTGGCCGACATCATGGCCGAGGTGGAGCGTCAGGCGAACGCGCTGAAGCGCCAGGCCAGCAGGGCCCGCAAGTATCGCGCTCTATCCGAAGAAATCACCGCCCTCGAAGCCCGCCTCGGCGCCGCCCGCTGGCGTGGCGCAGTGACAGAGACGATCGAAGCACGCGCCGCGCTTGAAGCTGCAAAAGCAGTCGAACAGAAAACGGTCTCCGGCGTCGCCCGCACAACCACCGGCGAACTTGAAGCCCGCGCCGCAATTGACCCGCTGCGCGCTGCCGAGGCGGAAGCCGCCGGCAAGCTCGGCGTCATCAAGGTCCAGATCGCCCGCCTCGAAAGCGAACGCGATGCCGCCCGTGATCTCGTCGCCCGTCTCGACCGCGACATCACGCGCCTGCTCGAGGCCCTGACCCGCGAAACCGTGCAACGCGACGACGCCGCTGCCCGCGCAACCCGCGCCTCGGAAGCTCTAGCCGCCCTGCCTCCCAACGATCCCAAGGCGCAGGCTGCGCGGCAGTCTGAGCTTGCCGCCGCCGTCGATGCCGCTATGGCCGGCCTGCAGACGTTCGAACAGGAAGCCGACCAACGCCGCACCGCCCTCGCCCGCGCCGAGGCCGAAGCCGCCGCCGCGCAAGCCGCCGTGCGCCGCGAAGAAGAGCGTCACACGCGCCTCGCCAGCGATCTTCAGAAGACGCAGACCGAACTCGGCGCCATCGGCGATCCGGCAAAGCTGGAAACGGCGCTGCAGGATGCACGCACGCGCCACAAGGACGCCGAGGCCAAGGCTCAGGCCGCGCAATCCGCGCTGACCACAGCGCTTCGTGCAGTCGATGAAGCTCGCGCCCTTGAAGCCCGCCTCACGCCGCCGCTTCTTGCTGCGGAACGAAAAGTCGGCGAGCTGGAAGCCGAACTGAAAGGCCTCGACCGCCTGCTGCGCCAGATCGCCCCTACCGCCGCGCCACCGGTGATGGATGGCGTGCATGCGCCGGGCCTCGAACGCGCCCTCGCCGCCGCGCTTGACGATGATCTCGACGCCTCGACCGACACGCAATCGCCCGTGCACTGGTCCGCCCGCCATGGCGACGCCAGCGCCAGCCTGCCCGCTGGCGCCACGCCGCTCAGCGATCTGGTGAAAGCACCCGTCGAGCTGATGCCGCGCCTGTCGCAGTGCGGCCTTGTCGAACGTGACGCTGGCGATGCGCTCGTGACGCAGCTCAAGACCGGCCAGAGCCTCGTCAGCCGCGAAGGCGACCTCTGGCGCTGGGATGGTTTCGTGCGCACGGCTGAAGCCCCGCTGACCTCCGCCGAAAAACTCGAACAGCGCGCGCGCCGCAAGGCGCTCGAGCCCGAGATCGCCGCCGCTCGCATCGCACGTGACGCCGCCTCGGAAGAACGCGCCAAGGCCTCGCAGCAGCTCACCGGCGCCGAAGTCTCGCTGATGTCTGCCCGCCGCAATGTGCCCGACCTTACACGCGCCGCAGGCCAGGCCCACGAAGCCGCCATCCGCGCGGAGCAGGATGTCGAGCGCCTGTCACTGCGCAGCGCCGCCCTGAAAGAGACCGCACAGCGTCTCGGCGCCGAACGCGATCTCGCCGCCAAGGCCCTTTCCGCCGCGCGCGAAGCGATGGCCGCCGCCCCCACCGATCTCGACCGCGCCGCGCTCGCCAAGCTCAACGACCAGATCCGCGCCGCCCGCGAGTCTGAACGCGCCGCCGCCGCCGCACTCGACGCTTTCATCCGCGAAGCCGAGCGCGCCACCGCCCAGCGCGCCTCGCTCACCCACGACCGCGACGAATGGCAGGCCCGCGCCAGCGAAGCCGCACAACGGCTCGACGCCATCGGCCGCGAACTGCAGGAAGCCCGCGCCGCTTTCGACCAGGCGAAAGACCAGCCCGCAACAATCCAGCACAAGCTCGACGCCCTGGCCGCCTCGCTGGAAGACGCCGAAGCCGCCCGCCGCGCCGCCGCCGACACGCTGGCCGAAGCCGAGGCCTCGCTCCGCGAAGCCGAGATCGCCGCCCGCGCCGCGCGCGACAGCGCGGGACAGGCGCGTGAAACACTGGTCCGCAGCGAATCCCGCCTCGAAGCCGCAATCCGCCGCGAAGCGGAAATCGCCGAACAGGTCCGCGCCGCCTTTGACCAGGAACTCGACGAACTCGAAGGCCGCGTCACCGCCATCCTCGCCGCCGCAAAGGCTGCCCGCGCCGAACACGGCGATGACGACGCGCCCGCGGCCGAGGAAGGCCCCGCCGATGCTCACGTCCTCGACACGCGCCTCGCCCAACTGCGCCGCGAACGCGACCAGCTCGGCGCAGTCAACATGGAGGCTGACGACCAGCTCTCCGAAATCTCCAAGCGCATGGGCTTCCAGATCGAGGAGCGCGACGATCTCGCCGCCGCCATCGCAAAGCTGCGCGAAGGCATCGACGCGCTGAACATGGATGGCCGCCAGCGGCTCGTCGATGCGTTCCAGCTGGTCAACTCGCACTTCGGTTCGCTGTTCATCGCCCTGTTCGGGGGCGGTCATGCCGAGCTCCGCCTCACCGAGAGCGACGATCCGCTCGATGCCGGCCTCGAAATCTACGCCTCGCCGCCGGGCAAGCGTCTCGGCCAGCTCTCCCTGATGTCGGGCGGCGAACAGGCGCTCACGGCCACCGCGCTCATCTTCGCGGTGTTCCTCTCCCGCCCTGCTCCCATCTGCGTGCTCGACGAGGTGGACGCCCCGCTCGACGACGCCAACGTCGATCGCTTCTGCCGCCTGCTGGAAGAGATGCGCACGCGCACCGAAACCCGCTTCATCATCATCACCCACAATGCGGTGACGATGTCCCGCATGGATCGTCTGTTCGGCGTCACCATGCAGGAGCGCGGCGTCTCCCGGCTCGTGTCGGTGGACCTGCAGGCCGCCGAGCGCCTCGCCGCCGCCTGAAAAAGGCGCGGGAAAAGGCAGGCTCCCGGCGATGGAACCTTGGCGTTCCATAGGCGTTGAATACCTGCAAAGTGAGGGGGGAACTCTGCTATGTCTTTGGTCCCTTTCAAGACCGGTGAGGTCACGACGCTCTTTGTAACGGGCTTGGTCTGTCGATGATCCACGGGCTCGCCGTCCAGTTGGACGGCGCGCTCCGCCTCACCAGCACACCCGGGCGCGGCACGCGCGCCGACCTCTATCTGTCTGTCACCTCCCTGCCCGCCGAAGAAAGCGAACCCGCCATGCCAGCTTCCGACGCACCCCCACAGGCTTCGCGCGCGCGCATCCTGCTGGTGGACGACGATGTCCTGATCGCGATGAGCACCGCCGGAATGCTCGAGGATCTCGGCCACGAGGTGATTGAAGCCAATTCCGGCCAGAGCGCGCTTGAGGCGCTCCAGTCGAACAGCGGCGTCGACCTCATGATCACCGATTTCGCCATGCCCGGCATGAACGGGGCCCAGCTGGCGATCGAGGCCAGGCGGATGATGCCGGGCCTGCCGATCCTGCTGGCGACCGGCTATGCCGAGATGCCCAAGGGCGCGACGATCGAGCTCCCCCGGCTCGGCAAGCCCTACTCCCAGGTCGAACTGGCCCGCGAAATCGGCAAGCTTCTCCACAACGGCGACACCCGTCCGGCGACCCCTGCCTAGGCGAGTCTCACGCTGCGACCTAATGGCCGCCGGAATAATCACCGTAATTCAAGGTGTTACCGACTAAAATACGCGTGACATTTGCTTGACTGGACTCGGGCGCGCCCATATAGCTTCGCGCGCGACGAAACCACGGCTTCTCTTTGGTTTTCGGGGCTTTGTCGCACGCAGGGCCGGACTTTTCTTCCACCTGTTGCGGACCTTTCCGATGAGCCAGGACGATCTGAACAAGCGGATCGCCAAGGCCCAGGCGGAAATCGATGCGCGGGAACGTCCCAAATACATGGGGACGGGCAAGGGAATGGGTCTGGGTTTCCGCATGGCGTCGGACTTCGCGGCCGCCGTCATCGTGGGGGTGATCCTGGGTCTGGGGATCGATGCGCTGTTCAAGGTGTCACCTTGGGGCGTCATCGGCTGTCTCCTGCTCGGGTTCGTGGCCGGCGTCCGGAATGTCGTTGCGACCGCGATGAAGGCCAACCAGCCGCTCGATACGGGCGCGGTCAACAAGGGTGAAGGCGACAGCGCATGATGGTCTCCACCGACCCGATGCACCAGTTCCAGATCTCGAAGCTCTTCGATCTGAAGATCGGGGACCTCGACATCTCCTTCACGACGTCCGCCATGTGGATGGTGATCGGCGTGCTGCTGGTGATCGGCTTCCTGGCTTTCGCCACTTCGAAAATGACCACGGTCCCGGGCCGCGCGCAGTCGCTGGCCGAGATCTGGTACGGCTTCATCGCCGGCATCGTGAAGGACGTG
>JAOATF010000204.1 GCA_030158285.1 Hyphomonadaceae bacterium | reverse complement strand
TTCCAGCCTTTGACGGTCTCGTAGACCGGCTCGACATTCGCCTGCTCCGTCATGCCGGACGGGAAGTGGCTGATGATGCGGTCGCCCAGCTTGTAGTGCGTGCAGATCTTGATCTCGTCGAAACCGTCCAGCACGTCGAGCTTGGTGAGCGCGAGGCCGTTGACGCCCGAGACGGCGCACGCCTGACGCACCATCACGCTGTCGAACCAGCCGCAACGCCGCGCGCGGCCGGTGTTGGTGCCGAACTCGTGGCCAACCGTGCCGAGGCGCTGGCCGATCTCGTTGTCCTGCTCGGTCGGGAACGGGCCGCCGCCGACGCGCGTCGTGTACGCCTTCGCGAGACCGAGCACATAGTTGATCGAGCCCGGACCGGTGCCCGAACCGGCAGCCGCCTGGCCCGAGACAACGTTCGACGACGTGACGAACGGATAGGTGCCGTGGTCGACATCGAGCATCACGCCCTGCGCGCCTTCGAACAGGATGCGCCGGCCGAGCTTCACCGCCTGGTCCAGTCGCTCCCACGCCGGTTGCGCGTAGGCGAGGATCTGCGGCGCGATCGCCAGCAGGTCTTTCTTGAGTTGCGCCGCATCCGGCTCCGGCAGGTTGAGGCCGAGGCGCAGCGGTTTGTGGTGGGCCAGCAGGCGATCGAGTTTCAGGTCCAGCGCCGCCGGATCGGCAAGGTCCGCCACGCGGATGGCGCGACGGCCAACCTTGTCCTCGTAAGCGGGGCCGATGCCGCGCCGCGTGGTGCCGATCTGTGCGCCGGCAGCCGCTTCCTCGCGCGCCGCGTCGATATCCTTGTGCCACGGCAGGATCAGCACGGCGTTGTCCGCGAGGATCAGGTCGTCCGGGCCGAGATGCACGCCCGACTTGCCGATACTCTCGATCTCGTTGAGCAGGTGCCACGGGTCCACCACCACGCCATTGCCGATGATGGAGAGCTTGCCGCCTCGCACGACGCCCGAAGGCAGCAGGTTCAGCTTGAACACCTTTCCGTCGATCACCAGCGTGTGGCCCGCATTGTGGCCGCCCTGGAACCGCACGATCACGTCAGCCCGGCTGGAGAGCCAGTCCACGATCTTGCCCTTGCCCTCGTCGCCCCACTGGGCGCCGACCACTGCAACACCGGTCATCGATCTGGCTCCTGAATGCGGGCGCAAATGACACCCCAAGGGGCCCCTGCGCAACCCCAAACCGCCCCCGGAACGGGCGACAGAATCAACCATTCGGTAACCAGCGGCCCCCACCCTCCGCCGCATGGCAAAACGCAAGCAAAACCGCTCCTATCCCCGGCGTTCGCGCGGGCGTTCGGGCTCCACCTCGATCATCGTCAGCGCCATCATGGCTGTTGCCGCCACCGCCTGGTATGTCTGGGGCGACGATGTAGGCATCCCCTTCCCGACTGAGGGCTCGGTTGTTGCCTCCGCCCCCACTGCGCCATCCAACCCTTCCAGCCCGTCAGCACCTGAAGCCAGCCCCGCTCCCGCCGGCCCGTCAGCCAGCGCATCCGCTGGCGACGTCCTCGCCGGCACGGCCTCCGTCATCGACGCTGACACGCTCGACATCGGCAAGCAGCGCATCCGCCTCGTCGGCGTCGATGCGCCCGAGTCCGGCCAGAAATGCCTCGACAAGGATCAGAAGCTCGTCCGCTGCGGCACGATCTCCGCCAACGCGCTCGACCAGTGGATCAACCGCAACCCAGTCTCCTGCAACATCGAGGGCAAGGACCGCTACCAGCGCAATCTCGGCAAGTGCTTCGTGCGCGATGAGAGCGTGCAGGACTGGCTGGTCCGCAATGGCTACGCCGTCGCCTACCGGTCCTACTCCACCGAGTTCGTCGAAGCAGAAGTCGCCGCGCGCAACGCGAAGGCCGGCATGTGGGCCGGTGAATTCGTGATGCCGTGGGACTGGCGCAAGGGCAAACGCCTCGAAGTCGAAATCGGGATGAACTAGCCCGCCCTGATATCGCCCCATCCGGGCGACACTTCGCGACAGCTCCGGCACACGCTGGCGAAATCGCCGACAGCACTCTCCGCTCCGGACAAGGTCGGAGATCACGATGAAACGCATGCACGCTGGCGCTTTCCTGCTGGCAGGACTTGCGGCGGGTTGCGCCTCCGGTCCGCCCGGCCCTCCCGGCGGTGGACCTCCGGGTGATGCGCGCGGCGGCGCGTTGCAGGAATCGAAGATCACCCGCCCCATCGCGCTGCTCTTCACCAGCCTCGACACCGACGACGATTTCATCGTCAGCAAGGACGAGCTCGACAGCGCCATCCCGCGCGAATTCGCCCGCGCCGACGCAGACCAGAGCGGCGTGCTGACCGGCTTCGAGATGGCCGACTGGTGCGCCCTCGTCCTCGGCGACAAGGAGGCCCAACCCGACCTGCGCACGATGGACAACGACATCAACTACACGGTCACCCAGCACGAATTCGCCGTCGCCCTGCGCCACGAATTCGACCGGATGGACCGCAACCAGGACGGCTTCATCACCCGTGCCGAAATGCTGATGGATGCCCCGCGCTTGCAGATGGGCGGACAGCAGGGCGCACCGCAAGGCCAGGGTGGAGGTCGCACACGCCCGCCGGGTGGCGGTGGCCGTGGCCCCGGCGGTGGAGGCGGCGGCCAGCCCTTCTGAGGCCGGTAGAACAGCGATTGCGCCCTTCTCCAGCCTCTCGGGAGGGGCGCAGAGGTGGGGAACGTCCATGCCCCCGGTCGATGATGCGCCTGACCCCCAGCGCGGGTTCCCCCACCCGCTCGCATCATCGCCCCATTGAACAGCTCCCCACCTCGCTTTTCCCCCAACGCCCCAGATTGCCGCTCCAAATCGCTTGACCTTGTCTGCGCCCCAGCGCCAAGACGGTTCATGACCGCGACCCGCAAACGCATCCTCGTCACGGGCGGCGCCAAACGCGTCGGCCGCCGGCTTGTCGAGCACCTGTCGGCCGCCGGTCATGCCGTGGTGATCCACGCCAACAGCAACGCCGCCGAGGCTGACGCGCTGCGCGATCAGCTGCGCCGCGCCAACCCCGATGTCTGGACCATCAGCGCCGATCTTTCCGATCACACGGCCGTCTGTGCGCTGGTCGACCAGGCCAGCCAGATCGCCGGCGGTCCGCTCAGCGGCCTGATCAATTCGGCTTCCATATTCGACTACGACACGCCCGAAGCGATGAAGGTCTCCGCTTTCGATCTCGCCATGGCGGTGAACCTGCGCGCGCCCGCCCTGCTCTCCGAACGCTTCGCCGCGCAGGCCGATCCGGCGCGCGACAACTGCATCATCAACCTGCTCGACCAGAAGCTCTGGAACATGAACCCGGACTTCTTCAGCTACACGCTGAGCAAGGCCGGGCTCCTTGCCGCCACCGACATGATGGCCCGCGCGTTTGCGCCAGCAGTCCGCGTCAACGCCGTCGCCCCCGGCCTGCTGCTGCCGAGCTTTGACCAGACGCAGGCCGAGTTCGAAGAGGTCGCCAGCCGCAACCCGATGGGCCGGCCCATTGATCTCGCCAACCTGATGTCGGCCGCCAGCTTCCTGCTCGACAACACGGCCCTCACCGCGCAGGTCATCCATCTCGACAACGGCCAGCGCCTCGAAGCCTCCGCGCGCGATGTGATGTTCGAGACGCGGCCATAGGCGACAGCTGTTGCCGGGATTATTGACGCGGGCTAGTTTCTCGTGGGGCTTCGGGGAACTCGTGATGTATCTTGACCGCTACGAGGTCATCGAACTGCCGCGCGGCGCGAAGCTGCACTGGATTCTGAATCCGGGCCTTGCCTTCAATGAACTGATACTGGGCCAACGCATTCCTGCGCGAGACCTGGTGGACCAGTTGTCCGATGCTCCTTGGTTCGACCGGGTTTATGTTGAGTGCAAGAGTTGTGGTGCGATCCACAAATCGCTGCTGTGGCGTAAGGCGCTCATGGGCAACTGGTTCGGATTGGTCTGTCCCTCATGCGAGGCGAAGATACCCACCTTGCTGAACGTTTTCAGTCTGGCCTTGTTGATACCAACCGCGCCGCTCTGGTTTCCGCTCAAGCTTATCTTCGAAAAGAGGCTTCATCGCATGCAGCTGGCGATCATCCGGAATACGCCGGTACTTCCACCAAAGGTTCAAGGAATGTCGCTGCGCGCAGCGCTGGCCATTGGCGGCGTTTGGGGCGCGGTGATGTTTCTGTTTTTCGTTCTAGTCATGCCCAGTCTTACCCAAACTGACATGACCTCCCAGACGCCAATGGCATACTTTCTCGCAGCGTTGATGTGCGCGGTTGGCGGCGTATTGTTCGGGCTCTATCTGCGCTGGGCGTCAAACCGGCGCGTGAAACAGATCGCAAGTAAAGGATCTTGACCGAGCGCATGACCGAAACCCCGTTCAATGTCCCCCCGTCGCAGGCCGCTGTCTCTGCAGGACCGTGCGCTACAGCGTCAGCGTCGGACCGGTAATGACCTTCCCCGATTTCTACCTCGTCCGCATCAGCCGCATCGAAACCTCGGCCTCGATCGGCATCCATGGCTTCGAGCAGGCCGCCCGCCAGGCCCTGCTGGTTTCGGTCACCCTGATGCTCAAACCGCCCCCCGCCGGCGACACGATCGCGGGCGTGCAGGATTACGATTTTGTCCGGGAAGGCGTGCTGGCCTTGGTAAATGCCCGTCATTTCAACCTGCAGGAGACGCTCTGCGGGGAAATCCTGGACCTTTGCCTGCGTCAGCCCGGCGTGCTGGGGGCGGTTGTGCAGACCAACAAGCCCGACGTATACCCCGGCGTCGCCGAGGTTGCCTGCCGCATGGCGCGGATGGGCCCGGCGGTTTCCGGTTTTCCGTGGTGGACGCTGGAACTCTAGAGCCAGACCTATGTTCGAGATCTCCGCAACGGCCAGCTTTGAGGCCAGCCACTATATCGAGGCCGACGCCGGCGCCGCCCATTACCGGCGGGTGCACGGCCATAGCTTCGTGGTGACCGCCAGCGTCGCCTCACAGGCGCCGGACAAGGACGGCTGGGTGATGGACCTTGGCGCGCTGGAAAGCCTGCTCAAGCGCGCGCTGGAAGGCCTTGACCACACCGTGCTCAACGAAGTTCCGGGCCTTGAGAAGCCGACTTTTGAGCATATCCTTCTCTGGATCGAGTCGCGGATGAAGGCTGAAGGGGTCTCCCCCTCCCGTCTGGAGATCGAGCGGCCGACACTGAAGCAAAGGGCGGTCTACACGCCCCGATAAGGAGCGCGCAGATGGCCGACCCGAAAAAGCCCGCGAAGAAGGCCGCCGCCAAGGCTGACAAGCCGAAGAGCCAGAGCGACCTCATGAAGAAGCTGCTTGAGCAGAAGCAGGCCGGCGCCAAAGGCGGCGCGCCCGCCCCCGGGCAGAAAGGCGGCTTCGACCCCAACGCCGTGCGGGGCGGTAAGGGCAGCATGGGCGGCGCCCACAACCAGATGATGCGCCGCACGCAAGGCAAGGGTGGTGGAGGCGGCGGCGGTGGCGGCGGCGGGCAGGTCTAGCCGTTCCGGACCGCCGGGCCCCTGCCCGGCCGTCCCGACTTAGCTTTCGACCGCTTCCAGCGCTTCAAGCCATTCCGCTTCGGCGGCGTCCAGCTGTGACTGCAGCTTCGCGCGCGCCTTCAGCTTCGCTTCGGCGTCGGCCTTGTGCGTGAACGTGTCCGGATCGCCGAGATCGCGGTCCAGCAACTCCAGAGCAGCGCGCGCTTTCTCGACGTCTTTCTCGGCCGTCTCGATGCGGTGCTTCTGCTTGAAGGACATCTTGGCGGCGGGCTTGGGCTTCTCGCCCTTAGGCGCCTCTTTCTCTTCTTTCGCGGCGGCAGCCGCAGCGATCTCGGCGCGCGCAATGGCGTGCTGCTTGTCTGAATCCGGACGGTCGGCCGCCAGCACCAGCGCCTTGTAGTCGGCGAGGTCGCCGTCATAGGGCTTGGCCTTGCCGTCCTTCACTAGCCACAGGCGGTCGGCGGTGGCTTCCGCCAGATAAGTGTCGTGGGTGATGACCAGCACGGCGCCGTTGAATTCGTTCAGCGCATAGATCAGCGCCTCCCGGCTATCGATGTCCAAGTGGGAGGTCGGTTCGTCGAGGATGAGGATGTGCGGCTTCTTGTAGGTGGTGAGACCCATCAGCAGACGCACCTTCTCGCCGCCTGACAGTTTGTCGACCTTGGTCTCGCACTTCTCGTGGCCGAAGCCGAACTGCGCGGCCAGCGCACGCACGGCCGCCTGCGAGCCGTTGGGCAGCAGGTCCTTCACGTGATCGAGCACGTTCTCGCCCGCGCGCAGTTCGTCGAGCTGGTCCTGGCTGAAATAGCCGATGCGCAGGTTCTTCGAGGCGCGGCGCAGGCCCTGCAGCAGCGGCAGTTTCTGCGCGATCGACTTAACGAGAGTCGTCTTGCCCTGCCCGTTGGCGCCGACGATGGCGATGCGATCGTCGAAGTCGAGACGCAGGCTGACACGGTCCAGCACAGGCTTGCCGGCGGCATAGCCCATATCGACCTTGTCGAGTTCGAGAATGGGGGACGCCAGTTCCTCGACCTCGTAGAACTTGAACGGGACCGTGCGCTCGGCCAGCGGCACGGTAATCACCGTCATCTTCTCCAGCATCTTCATGCGGCTCTGCGCCTGCGCTGCCTTGGAAGCCTTGGCTTTGAAACGGTCGATGAAGGACTGCATGTGTGCGCGCTGCACGTCCTGCTTCTCTTTCTGAGCCGCAAGGTGCTGCGTGCGTTCCGCGCGGCGTTGCAGGTAGGTGTCATAGCCACCCGCCTGCAGCACCAGCTTGGTGTTCTCCACCGCGAGGATGTGCGTGACCGACCGGTTGAGCAGGTCGCGATCGTGGCTGACGATGATGATGGTGTGCGGATACTTGCGGAGATAGGTCTCCAGCCAGGCCGCGCCTTCAAGGTCGAGATAGTTGGTCGGTTCGTCCAGCAGCAGCAGGTCCGGCTGCGCAAACAGCACGCCGCCCAGCGCCGCGCGCATGCGCCAGCCGCCCGAGAATTCCTTGCACGCGCGGCTGAGGTCGTTCTGCGTGAAGCCGAGACCGATCAGGATCTCCGCCGCCCGCGACTCGCCCGACCACGCGTCGATATCGGCCAGACGTTCGTGGATCTCGCCGATGCGATCCGGGTCTTCGCAGGTGTCGGATTCGCGCATCAGGCTGGCGCGCTCGATGTCTGCTTCCAGCACCACGTCCAGCAGGGTCGTGTCGTTGGCCGGAACCTCCTGCAGCACGAAGCCCATCTTAGCGCCGCGATTGATGCGCACCGAGCCATCACCGCCACCGCTCTGCGTCTTGGAAATCTCTTCGCGGATGATGCGCAGCAGGGTGGACTTGC
>JAOATF010000203.1 GCA_030158285.1 Hyphomonadaceae bacterium | reverse complement strand
GGAATCACAAAGCACCCAGAACCACTCACCTCATTTCCAGCCAGGCTCTGAGCAGCGCAAAGCGCGTCCGTCGAAGGACGAGCGCGGGCTCACAGACGGTCAGTACGTCCCCGGCTGGATGTATGGCGCGCGGCCGAAGAAGCGGCGCTCTTCGCCGCGGGGGTCTGGCTCTACGTGCGTTTGCGCATCGAACATCATCGTCTGGCGTTTTTCGAGATCGTAGTGCGGCCATGGTGTGAGTGCGCCGCCATTGGGATCGCCGGTGCGGGCGAAGCGGAGGAGTGCGTCGCTCATGGTGGCGGACATGGCGCGGGCCACAGCGTCATCACCCGTGTCGGCGCTTGGTTCGTGTGTGTTGGTGAAGACCAGCGGGATGTCGAGCATGTGGTAGGCGCCGTATCGGCCGCTGTCGCGGCGCGAGGGATAGTCGAGTTGGTAGACAAAGGTTGGTGCGCCCTGCCTTGCCCGCGCTTCGGCTTCGATTACCTGCGCGCGCCAGGAACGGCCGGCGCTGGTGGCGCGGAGGAAGACCTGCGCGGGTGGGAGCTGCGGGTAGAGTTTGCGGTAGAGGGCGATGGCGGCGTGGACATCGACATCGCTGACCATGTCGCGCTCGAGTCTGGCGGGGAGTGTTTCCCAGGTGAGGTCGAAGATCGTGGGATCGTTCATGACAATGAGCGAGCCGGTTTCCTCGCGCGTGTTGCCCATCACCATCGGGATGTCGCGTGAGAGTGCAGGCGCTTCGGGCCAGAAGGGATGCGTGGGGAGCGTGACCTCGTCGAGGACAGGACCGCAATAGACGCGCGATCCGGCGATGGTGGGATCTTTCGCGGCGAGCGCGGTGAGGAGTTTTTCGGTGGGCAGCGTGCGGAGCTGGTCGAGGCTGGCGCCGAGATGATCCATCACGGCGCGGGCGCGGGCTGTGGCGCTGCGTGGGCCTTGCGCGGTGACTTGCTGGCCACTCATTGTCCAGACGCGGTGGAAGAGACCGCGCGCGGTTGGCATCGCCATCAGGCAGGCGATCTTTGCGCCGCCGCCGGACTGACCGAACAGCGTGACGCAGCCGGGGTCGCCGCCGAACGTCGCCGCGTTGTCGCGCACCCACTGTAGCGCGAGCACGAGGTCGGCGAGGCCGGCATTGCCGGAGGCGGCGTAGTCGCTGCCAGCAAGGGCGGCGAGATGGAGATGGCCGAACAGGTTGAGGCGGTGGTTGAGCGTGATGACGACGGCGTCGCCCCGCGCGGCAAGGTTGGCGCCGTGAGTGAGCGGGCTCGCACCGGAGCCGGAGGTGTAGCCGCCGCCATGGATGTAGACGAGGACGGGGCGCCTGGCGTTGGCGCGGTGCTCGGGCGCCCAGACGTTTAGGACGAGGCAGTCTTCGCTTTGCGCTGGATCACCTGATCCCTGCGGCGCGGCGGGGCCGAAGGCGGTGGCGTCGCGGATGCCGGTCCATGTCTCCGCGGGGAGCGGCGGGAGGAAGCGGCGGGGGGCGGTGTCGGCGCCATAGGGGATGCCGAGGAATTCGCGGACCGGTTGTCCGGTGCGCGCGCTGGTCCAGCGGCCGCGGATGCGGCCGGTTGTGAGGGTGGTTTGCGGTGGTGGAGTTGGGGCGGCGGAAGCCGGCTGGGTGGCGCAGCCGGTGAGAAGGGCGGCGCTGCTTATAAGGAGGGTGCGCCGGGTCGGGGTCATGGCTGGCTCGCGCAGGCCGGGCGTGGGCCCGGCGGTGCCGCGAGCCTACGGGTTTGGTAACCGGTGTCAAAGTCTGGGGCTGGGACAACGGGTGGGGCGTGGTAAATGCCGCGCAGATTCATGGGAGATTCCCGTGATCGGCGTTTGACAGCGGGGGGGCCTCACGTCTATATGCCCGCTCCCTGCCCGCAGCCTCCTGTGGGTGGTAAGCTATTTGGTCGCAAGACCCCCTGAAAACAAACGAGAATTCCGATGTTCGCAGTCATCAAGACAGGCGGAAAACAGTACCGGGTCGCTGGCGGCCAGGAAATCACGGTCGAGAAGCTGGCCGGCGATGTGGGCGCGAAGCTCGAATTCGCTGAAGTGCTGATGATCGGCGACGGCGACAAGATCAACATCGGCGCGCCGATGATCAAAGGCGCCAAGGTCGTGGCCGAAGTGGTTGAGCACAACCGCGCCGCCAAGGTGATCACGGTGAAGAAGAAGCCGCGCAACACCTACCGCCGCAAGCTTGGCCACCGCCAGCACCAGACGGTCGTGCGCATCACGGACATTCTGGCCAAGTAATTCTGTTTTGAACTTGCGGCTCCGGCTGCAGCGATAAGGAGGCCACCTTGGCCCACAAAAAAGCAGGCGGCTCTACGCGTAACGGCCGCGACTCGAACTCCAAGCGCCTCGGCGTGAAGCGTTTCGGCGGCGAGCAGGTTCTGGCCGGCAACATCATCGTCCGTCAGCGTGGCACGCAGTTCCACCCGGGCAAGAATGTCGGCCTCGGCCGCGATCACACGATCTTCGCCACCGAAACCGGCACGGTACAGTTCCGTGAAGGCGCGAAAGGCCGGATGTTCATCTCGATCGTCCCGTCGGCGAAGCCGGAATAAGCGATCCCGTTTTGCAGCCGGATCGCCACCCGACAGGGCAGCGGTCCGAACCTGAAACATGATCAGGGGAGGCGGATCGCCTCCCCTTCTTCATGTCTCCTCCCCGGATCGGCGGCTGCAAGGACAGCCTATGGGGACGGACATGCTGACCATCACAACGCCCAGGCTGAGCCTGCGCCCATTCGAGGACACCGACGCCCGCCGCATCGCCTATCTCGCCGGCGACTATGACGTCGCGAAGATGTGCGGACGCGTGCCTCACCCCTACACCATGGCCAACGCCTACGATTTCATCGGCTGGATCAACCAGAGCGGCGCGGACGGGAAGGAATTCTCGTTCGCCGTCACCGCTCCGCGCGATGGCCTGATCGGATCGTGCGGCGTCTCGCGTTCGGGCGACCCGGACGAGCACGTCTACGAGCTCGGCTACTGGTATGGCGTCCCGTACTGGGGGCTGGGCTATGCCTCCGAGGCGGCACAGGCCGTGATGGGCTGGGCGCTGGCGGAGCTGGGCGCCAAGGCGTTCGTCGCCGGCCATTACCAGGACAACCCGGCCTCGGGGCATGTGCTGCGGAAGCTGGGCTTTGTCGCCACCGGATCTGTCGAGCTGTTCGGGCTGGCGCGGCAGGGGGTCTCCCCCGCGACGCGTTATGTGTGGCCGGACGGCCCGGCGGGAGCTAGTTTGGATCATCACCAGGGCGCGCATGCGCGCCATTAGGCAGCCACGATGAAGTTCCTCGATCAGTGCAAGGTCTATGTGAAATCCGGCGCCGGGGGCGACGGGTGCGTGTCGTTCCGGCGTGAGAAGTTCATCCCGTTCGGCGGGCCGGACGGCGGCGATGGCGGTCGTGGCGGCGACGTGATCGTCGAGGCGGTCGATGGCCTCAACACGCTGATCGATTACCGCTACCTGCAGCACTACAAGGCGCAGCGCGGCACGCACGGCATGGGCGCCAACCGCACCGGCCCGGACTCGCCGACGCTGGTGCTGAAAGTGCCGGTAGGCACGCAGGTGTTCGAGGAAGACCAGGAAACGCTGATTGCCGACCTCGACAAGCTGGGCGACCAGGTGCTGCTCGCCAAGGGCGGATCGGGCGGCTGGGGCAACACCAAGTTCAAGTCCTCGACCAACCAGGCGCCGCGTCGCTTCAACCCCGGCCATGAGGGCGAAGAGCGCTGGATCTGGCTGCGCCTGAAACTGATCGCGGATGCGGGCCTGCTGGGCATGCCGAACGCGGGCAAGTCGACCTTCCTCGGCGCGGTGAGCGCGGCGAAACCGAAAGTGGCGGACTATCCGTTCACCACGCTGGTGCCGAACCTTGGCGTCGTATCGCTCGGCATCGGATCGAGCTTCGTGCTCGCCGACATTCCGGGACTGATCGAAGGCGCGGCTGAAGGCGCGGGCGTGGGCACGCGCTTCCTTGGTCACGTCGAGCGGTGTTCGGTGCTGCTGCACCTCGTCGATGGCACGCAGGAGGACGTAGGCGAGGCCTATCGCATCATCCGCACTGAACTGGAGAAATACGGCGGCGGCCTTGCCGACAAGCCGGAGATCGTGGCGCTCAACAAGATCGACGCGCTGACCAAGGAAGAGATCACCGAGAAGGCCAAGCAGCTGAAGAAGGCGTGCAAGTCCACGCCGCTGCGCATTTCGGGCGCGACGCAGAAGGGCGTGCCCGAGACCGTGCAGAAGCTGTTCGAGATCATTTCCGAAGACCGCCGCGAACAGCGCGAGGCGCAGATCGAGGCCGAGAAGACGCCCGAGGAGAAAGAGGAAGGCTGGACGCCGTGAGCGTCACCGCACAGGTCGCAAGCATCGACACTCTCATGGCTGGCGCTCAGAAGGCGATGCGCGCAGCCAGTGTTGTTGCCGACGAACTTGGCGTCGCGTGGCGCGAGCCGCACAACTACGATGCTTGGGACCTGGTTGCGGGCGGCATCGTCGAAGGCTTCGTCCACCAGGCCATCCGCTCGTCGAATGGATGGACCGAGAACCTTCCCCTGATCGCATACGATCGCCGCGTTTCAGACTACAGCAGATTCAGCTATGTCGGCGTCGACCTCGCTGGTGCGATGCTGCCATTCGTGTGCCTCGAAACCGAAGGCGATCCGTTTGACTCCTGCCTGCTTGCAAATCTGGGCCCTGCGCTGAAAGTGGTTGGCTATTCAAGGCAACCGCTTCAGGCATGCCGGTTTGTTGCAATTGGTCGTACGTGGTCCGGCCAATCCACTTCTACGGATGTTCTCACGTGGTAACTGCATCCCCCCTCTCCTCCGCGCGGCGCGTCGTCATCAAGGTGGGCTCGTCGCTCCTGATCGATCAGGAGACGGGGTTGCCGCATGCGGCGCGGTTTGCGGCGATTGCGGCGGATGCGGCGAAGCTGCGGGCGGAGGGGAAATCCATCGTCATCGTATCGTCGGGCGCAGTGGCGCTGGGACGGCGGGCGTTGGGGCTGAAGGCCGGCAAGCTGCGGCTGGAAGAGAAGCAGGCGGCGGCGGCGGCGGGGCAGCCGAAGCTGATGCGTGCGTGGGACGATGCGCTGGGCAAGCATGATGCGCCCGTGGCGCAGGCGCTGCTGACTTTCTACGACACCGAACAGCGCCGACGCTGGCTCAATGCGCGCGCGACCATGGAAACGCTGCTGGAGCGCGGGGCCGTCACCATCGTCAACGAGAACGACACCGTGGCGACCGAAGAGATCCGCTATGGCGACAACGACCGGCTGGCCGCGCGCGTGGCGCAGATGCTGGGCGCGGACGTGCTGGTGCTGCTGTCGGACATTGATGGGCTGTACGACGCCGATCCGCGCTCCAACCCGGAGGCCAAGCACATTGGCGAGGTTCGCAAGCTGACGCCGGAGATCGTGGCGATGGCGGGCGGCGCGAATGCTGCGGCCGGCGTCGGCTCGGGCGGCATGGCGACCAAGCTGGATGCGGCGCGCATCGCCATGACGGCGGGGTGCTCGACGCTGATCACGCTGGGCACGCATGCCAGCGAGGCTGGGCCGATCAGCGCAGTGGCGGCGGGTGCGAAAGGCACATGGTTCATCGCGGACGTGACGCCCGAGACGGCGCGCAAGCAATGGCTGGCGGGCGCCCTGCGGCCGACAGGCTCTGTGCGTGTGGATGCGGGCGCGGCGCGGGCGCTGCGGTCTGGCAAGTCGCTGCTTGCTGCGGGCGTGACAGCCGTTGCCGGACGGTTCGAGCGCGGCGATGCGGTGGATGTGATCGACCCCGATGGCGCGCTGGTTGCGCGCGGTGTCTCGGCCTATTCATCGGAAGACACGGCGCGGCTGCTGGGCCGGCAGTCTGACGCGTTCGAGGCGATCCTCGGCTATCGCGGACGGCCGGCGCTGATCCATGTCGACGACATGGTGCTGGTGGGTTGAGGGTGCTGGTGGGCGGAGGCCCTACTTGCAATAGCCCTGAAGACCGCCGCCCGGTGTGTACGTTGCAACAGGCATTGCCGGCTTCTTGCAGGCGAAGTGGTTGATCTCGCGCCCGAACACGGCAGGCGCGGATGAGCTGGCAGGGATCGTCATCAGCGCGATGCTGGTCCGGGCCTCGCATGCAAAGCTTGTCGCCCACGAGCCGGTCACCGGCGTGATGTTGCAGTAGGTGACCGTCACCGGATAGGCGCAGGAATTACGGAACACCGAGCTGGCCGTGAGGTTGCGCGGATCGCCGACCGGGATCGGATCGAGGCAATCGGTGGCGACGGGGGTGGTCTGGGCGGCGGTGGTGGTGGCGGTGGCGGCGCGGGGGGCGGCGTCGGTGATCATGCGTTCGGCGCTGGCGATGAGATCGAGCGCGTTGGGATGCCCGGCACAGCGGCCGGCATAGATCGTGCGCTGCATCATGCCGAGCTTCATCGTGGCTTCATCGGCTGTGGCCTGCCAGGCCCTGGAATCGTCCTGCAGGGCGCGGACGTCGTCTTCGCAGGCGGCAATCTGGTTGGCGGTGAGCGCCTTGAGCGCGCCCATCGGGGCATCGGGATCGAAGCGCAGCGCGGAAGCGGCAGCGACGGGCGCGGCCGGGCTGGGCGTGGCGGCGACAATGCCGGGTTGTTGCGGCTTGACCTGCGGCGCAACTGGAGCGGGCTTTGCAACAACAATACCGGGTTGCTGCGGCTTTGCCTGCGGCGCTGCGGGCGTGGCAACGGCGAACGCTTCGGCAGAGGCCAGCGGCTTGCCGGCGGAAACCGCAGTCAGCGTGTAACCGTCACGCTCATAACTCTGGGCCGACCCCGGCGCCTTGGCTTCGCCATCGGCCATGTCCTTCAGGCCATCGCCCATGCGGCCCTGTGCGGCGGCCGCGAGACCACGCAGATAGAGCGCCTGCCCTGCGCCATCCAGCTTGTAGGCCGCGTCGAAATCCTTCCAGGCCTCTTCCCATTTTCCGGCGAGGAGATTGATCTGGCCGTGCGCCTCGAGCGCAGCGGCGTTCTTCATGCCGACATCGCCGCACGCCTTGAGGCCGGTCTGCAGGTCCCACTTCACGATGACGCGCACGACGCATGTCGTGATCAGCGCATCGGGGCCTGTCTTGCTGGCAGCCAGCATGTCGCCATAGCGCAACGCATCGGCGCGCAGGCCAGCATCGGCATGGGCCTGCATCAGCGAGATGGCGAGCGCGCCATAATCCGGGTCGGTCGCCTGCAGGCCGCCAAGCACCTTGCCGCATTGCGCGCGCTGGCTGGCGTCCGGCTTGCTGACGTCGATACAGGCGGTGATGTCGGCTCTGGACGGCGTCTGACCGGCGGCGAGACTTGCCGCGCCGGCAGCCAGGGCCGCCGCAGCGATCACAGAAAGCAGACGCCGTTTCATGCCCTGTCCCCGCCGCGCCCCTCGCCAGAGCCGGCGCGTATGGGACCATGAAGACCGCAAAAGCCGGATTCAGGCAAGGCGGCCAAACAGACGGACAGGCAGGCGGAGGCCTCTCGGGTCAGATGACGAGGTCACGATACTCCGGGCTGCGGCGCAGCCAGGCGGCGGCATAGCCACACACAGGAACGACACGCCAGCCCTGTGACTTGGCCTCGGCGCCGAGCAGCTTCATCAGCCGCCCCGCAGCGCCTGATCCACGCAAGGCGGGCGGCGCCTCGACCCACTGGATCGTCAGCACGCCATCCTGCCGGCGATAGCGGGCGAAGACGGTCTCGCCATCGATATCCAGCTCGTACTGGCCGGCGGCCTGATTATCTCTCAGCGTGTCCATATGAACCTCGAAACCCCGTCACTCGGCAGTCACCCGCGTGGGCACTCTACCGGGTGAACGGGGCAGCGATAGAGACGTTCTGTTATCAGGCAGCCTGCTCAGCCAGCTTCACGCGATAGCGCGGTGCAGGCGTGTTGCGGCTGAGATTGGGCAGCAGCTTCAGGCGAGCGGCCTCGAACGCCTGCCAGTCGGCCACGTCGGGGAGCGACGGGATGGTGACGACCTCGCCGGCATCGAAGCCCGCAAGCGCGGCATCGACCAGATCATGCACATCCATCAGGATGGCCGGGTCGACATTCTCGATGCCGCGGCCCGAACGGTCCCACATCTCGGTACGGGTCGCGCCGGGGAGAACGGCCTGGACGCGGACATTATGGGCGGCGCCTTCCTGATGCAGCGCGCGGCTGAAGTTCACGACAAAGGCCTTGGAGCCGCCATAGACGCCGCCGCCGATCTCATGCGCGATGCCAAGCACGGAGGCGAGGTTGATGATCGCGCCGCCGCCGCGCTTCGCAAACGCATTGAGCGCGGCGATGCCGAGGCGCGTGGCGGCCGTAACGTTGAGATCGACCACTTTCTGGAAATCATCCGGGGTGGAGCCGATCAGCGGTTTCGCCACCGCGACACCCGCATTGTTCACCAGCACGCCGATATGCGGATCGCTGGCGATCAGCTGTTCGATACGTTCGAGTTCGGAACGGTTGGTGAGGTCGGCCGCCTCGATGATGACGTTGACGCCGTAGGCTTCCCACAGGCGATTGGCGAGGTTTTCGAGGCGCTGGAAGTCGCGCGCGACGAGCACGAGGTTGTGGCCGCGCTTGGCGAAGCGTTCGGCATAGACGGCGCCGATGCCTGTGGACGCGCCGGTGATGAGGACAGTGTCTTTGATGACAGTTGAGGTGGTGACGGTGGAGGTCATGGCTGGTTTCCCCTGCCTTTGAATTCTGATGAAGGGAAAATCGGGCTGTGACTTGCATTATGCAAGTCATACGAACATATAGGTTCTCATGCGAAGGAAGAGTTTTGCTGAAGACCGCTGCCCCGTCGCCCGGACCCTGGACCGGGTGGGTGACCCGTGGAGCATGCTGATCCTGCGGGACGCGGGTTTCGGCTCGACCCGGTTCGACCAGTTCCAGGAAAACCTCGGTATTGCGCCCAACATGCTGACACGGCGGCTGGAAACGCTGGTCGAGGCGGGCTTGCTGGAGCGGCGGCTCTATTCGGAGAAGCCGCCACGTCATGAATATGTGCTGACAGCCAAGGGCCGTGATTTCCAGCCTGTGCTGGTCGCCCTCAAGGCCTTTGGCGAACGGCACTATCCCAAGCGCCGCGCGCGCTGATAGAGGCGTGGCCATGCCCGCCGATTTCATCCTCCGCCCGATCGACCCCGAGAAAGACGGCCCCGCCCTGCACGCCATATTCGGCGATGAGGAGAGCTGCCGCTTCATGACGCGGCCTGCCGCCGCCACCGTGGCGGAGACGATCGCCCTGATGCGCGAATTCCACGGCGATGGCAGCGGCATCAACTGTGTGATCGCCGACACGGCGGATGGCCCCGCTCTTGGCCGCGTGGCGGTCTATTCGCATGGCCGCAACAATGTCTGGGAGGCGGCCTGCATGATCGCGCCCGCCGCGCGGGGCCGGAACCTGGCGGCGCGGGCGCTGGCCATCGCACTGGACGAGGCGTTCACCCGGCTCGGCGCACGCCGCATCATGGCGGACATCGACCCCGAAAACGCCGCCTCGATCCGCGTGTTCGAGCGGCTGGGCTTCACGCTGGAGGGGCGGCTGCGCGGCGAATGGGAGATGCATATCGGCATCCGCGACAGCCTGATCTATGGCCTGCTGCGGGACGATCCGAGGCCATGGCGCAACTGGAATTTGTGAGCTGTCCCTGCTAGAGCACCGCGCATGACGATCCAGTTGCCTCTCGCCGCCCACAGCGCCGCCCTCGCCGGGGCGATGCTGGCCATGGGCGATGCCGCCCGCGCCGCCTCCGCCGCCGTCGCCAAGGCAGGGCCGCAGGCGCGCACGGCTGCGTTGAAGGCGATGGCCACGCGGATCCGCGCGACGGCGCCGGCCATTCTCACCGCCAACGCGATCGACATGGATGCTGCGCGCGTGAAGGGCATCAGCGGCGCAATGCTGGACAGGCTTGAGCTTACCCCGGGGCGTATCGAGGCGATGGCGCAGGGCGTGGCCGATGTGGCCGACCTGCCCGATCCGGTGGGGACTGTGCTGGCGACATGGCAAAGGCCGAACGGGCTGGAGATGTCGCGCGTGCGCGGACCGATCGGCGTGATCGGCATCATCTATGAGAGCCGGCCCAATGTGACGGCGGATGCGGGCGCGCTTTGCCTGCGCGCGGCCAACGCCGTGATCCTGCGCGGTGGATCGGAAAGCCTCAACTCCTCGCGCGTGATTGCCGACGCGATGCGAGCGGGATTGAAAGACGCCGGGTTGCCGGAAGATGCGATCCAGCTGGTGCAGACGCCGGATCGTGCGGCGGTGGGGTTCATCCTCACCGGGCTGCAAGGGAAACTGGATGTGGTGGTGCCGCGGGGCGGCAAGTCGCTCGTCGCGCGCGTGCAGGACGAGGCGCGGGTGCCGGTGATCGGGCATCTTGAAGGGCTGTGCCACACCTACATCCACGAAAAGGCCGATCCGGCGAAGGCCGAAGCGATCATCGTCAACGCCAAGCTGCGCCGCGTGGGCGTGTGCGGATCGACGGAGACGATGCTGATCGACGCCAGCATTGCATCGGCCCTTCTGCCGCGCCTCGCAAAGGCGCTGGAAGCCGCCGGGTGCGAACTGCGCGGGGATGAGCGCGCGCGCGCAATCCATCCGATGACGGCCGCGACGGTGGAAGACTGGACGACGGAGTATCTGGCGCCGATCCTGTCCATCGCAGTTGTCGATGGTATCGAGGGCGCGATGGCGCACATTGCGCGCTATGGCTCACAGCACACCGAGAGCATCGTCACCGAGGATGCGGCGGCGGCGGAGCGCTTCCTCCACGAAGTCGACAGCGCCATCGTGATGCACAATGCCTCGACACAGTTTGCCGACGGCGGCGAGTTCGGCTTCGGCGGCGAGATCGGCATCGCAACAGGGCGGGTGCATGCGCGCGGGCCTGTGGGCGCCGATCAGCTGACCATCTTCAAATATGTCGTGCGCGGAACGGGTCAGACGCGACCGTAGGCTCGGGCCAGGGTTCATGCCACACCGAAAGACAGTTCAACTGTCTTTCCCCTCTTCGCCGGAAGACTTCATTTCAGGAATGTAACGTCCCTGCCACAGAACCGCCCCATCACGCGGGCGTTATGGGTAAGGGTGACGGCCGTGGGGTTTTGGGCGCAGCAGAAGGGATTGCTGTGGAACAAACGCTTGACCAAGCGACGGGTTCGCCGTCGTCAGCAGCCGCCACAGATGGCGGCTCTTTTCTTGGCATCCCGTATGGGTGGCCACTTGCGCTAGCCGTCGTCGCGCTGATCATCGTCATGTGGATCGGGCGCGAGCCGATGCATCGCATCGTGCGCCAGACGTTCTTCTTCCTCGGCTACATGTTCATGCGCTGGGGCACAGCTTTCCTGGAGCACGGCCGCAATGCGCGCGCCGTCACCAACGAGAAGATCGCCTCTTTCCGCGCCGACGAGCTGCAGGATCGCATGCTCCACCTCGAAGAAAAGATGGGCAAGCGCACCGAACAACTGGCCCGCGAGACGGGTCCGATCCTGAAGAAGCTGGACAAGGCCACGCACGAGCTGGCGACCAGCGCCAACGCCATTTCCGACATCAACCTTGAAGACGCCGCCGAGCGCGCCTTCCGCGCGGCCCTGCCGTCGATGGAGTCCGCGCGCGGTTTGACCAAGGTTGAAAAGACCATTGCGCAGAACACTGCGCGCACCATGAACGAGCGCCTGGCCCCGCTGCGTCCCGCCCTCATCACCATCCGCAATGAATCGCCGCGGCTGAAGGAAGTCGCCGAGAAGCTGGTCAAGATCGAGCACGAGTTCAACAAGAACGCGTCCGACGTGAACAAGGCCTTCACCGAGTTCGAGGAGATCGTCCGCTCGGAAGACCGCAGGAAGATCGCCTCGCGCGCCTCCATCGTGGTGCCGTGGCTGATCGCCGTGCTGATCACCGCCATCGCGCTGTCCGGTGTGGCGCTGAATTTCTTCCTGATCGAGCGGCCGATGGCCGAGATCGTGGGCGAAGGCGCGCGCATCGGCGGCGTCGGCCTGCCGACCTTCGCCGCGATCATCGTTATCTTCCTTGAATTCGTGACCGGCGTGATCCTGATGGATGCGGCAGGCTTCACGCGCCTGATCCCCGCCTTCCACTCCATGTCGGCAGCGGGCCGGCGCGTGATGCTGGTCGTGTCGTTCTGCTTCCTGTCGTTATTCTCCGTGATGGAGATGACGCTCTCCATCGTGCGCGAGCAGATCATCGAGCAGCAGCGCGAGACGGACAGGCTGGCCGCCCAGATCATCGGGCCGGACCTGATCGCACGCACCGCGCCTGCCCCGGAAGGGGCGGCGTCCGCAGCCGAAGCCCCGGCCTCGACCGCGCCGCAACGCGCCAACGTTTTCGGCCTTGAACTATCCACCTTCGCGCAGCTAATCCTTGCTGGCGTTATCCCGTGGCTGCTCGCCGCAGCCGCCCTGCCGCTTGAGACGATAATCCGCAACTCGGTGTTCATCCTGTCGATCTTCGCGAGCTTCGCGCTGATCTTCCTCGCTTTCGTCTGCAAGACGATCTCGGCGGTGTTCAAGAATGTCGGCGTGTTCCTGCTGGCGGTCTACGACTTCATCATCTTCCTGCCGCTGTACATCCAGCGAAAGGTGCAGGCGCGCGGCGCCGGCGCTGACGAACCGCCGACGCAGCGACAGAAGGAACCGCGACAGAAGGGTAGGAAGGCGCCCGCGAGCGACGAGGACGACGCCTTCGTGCTTAGCGATCCCGCTCCGGAGAAAGCCCCTAATCGCGACAAGCAGCGCCAGCCCGAACAGAAGCTCGAGAAAGCCTCATGATCGGCAGACTGGCGATTGCGGCCTGCGCCCTCTCCCTGACGGCGCTTTCCGCCTGCGGGCTGGTGACGTCCACCAACCGCTCGGTGTTCTTCGTGTTCGACGTGTCGGGCACCTATGTGAAGTCCGTTCCCGACGCCACGAAGATTGCCAACATGACGGTCGCCAAGCTTCTGCCGGGCGACTGGGTGGGCGCAAGCCAGATCAGCGCCTGTTCGTTCTCCGAAAAGGAGATCATCCTGCAACGCCAGCTACCCACCACGCCGAGCCTGGCCAGCCAGGCCCAGCGCGAGCTGTTCGAGGAGCTCAAGGCCTACGCCGAGCAGGTGAAGCCCGCGAAGTATACGGACATTCGCGGCGCCCTCGCCCAGGCCTCGGCCGAGCTGAAGAACCGACCGGAACCGGAACGGTTCATCGTGCTGTTCTCGGACATGGTGGGCGATTATTCGAAGGCCTGTGACACGTCCCAGTTCGAGCTCGATCTCAAGGGGATCCACGTCATCGCCGCAAACGTCATCAAGTCCGACCCCGGCGACCCGAAAAAGTACTTCGACCTCCTCGCGGAATGGGAGGCAACGGTTGTCGCGGCGGGCGGAAAATGGTCATTGGTGTCCTCGCCGGACCAGCTTCCCAGCCTGGTGGCCGGCCTCCAGTAACCCGGCTGCCGGGGAAGAGGACCATGACGCGCGCCCTGGCTATCGCCCCTGTTGTCCTTGTCGCCCTCATCGCGGCCTCCGCCTGTTCGAAGGAGGTCGCGCTGGCGTCCAACAAGAACGCCAAGGGCACGATCACCGTCGCCGCCGCCCCACCGAAAACCCCGCCACCTGACTTGCCGCCGGAAGCGCTGGCGGATCTCAACGCCGACACTCCAGAAGCCGGCGTGACGCCGGCCGCGCCCTCTGCCGATTCGCCCTCGGGCCCGGCTACCGTCACCGACTATCGCGCCGGCGTATCGGGCGAACTGTCCGGCCTGCCGCCCGTGGGCGACGCGGCCGCGCTGGCCGGGGCCTTCATCGAATGGCGCAGCCGCGCCGCCGCCGCTCCCGGCGGGTTCGAGGCGGGCCAGGTGCTGCTCGGCGCCAATGAGCAGGAATACAAGCCGAGCGATGCCGAACTCGTTGCCGCCGAAGCGGGCGACAGACTCTCTGCCGCGCTGCAGGGCGCGGATGAAGCCACCAAGACCGCAATTGCGGGCGTGGTGGGCGAGAACCACGGCTATCGCCGGTTCGACTTCCGCCGGGTCGATGTCGCGGGCTCGGGGCGCTATGTCTACGCCTCCGCGCCCAGAGACGCGCAGCTACCGCTTTAGCGCATGACCCGCCGCCTGCCCGCTCATCCGCGACTGCCCTCGCCGCCGGGGGAGCTGGTCATCGGCCTGATGGGCGGCTCGTTCGATCCGCCGCATTCGGGGCATGCGCATGTGATCGAGACGGCGCGCCGTGTGCTGGGACTTGATCGTGTGTGGGTGATGGTCTCGCCGGGCAATCCGCTGAAGAAGACGCAGACCGCGCTGGTCGATCGGCTGTCCGCCGCGCGCCGGCGGCTGGGCGGGCCGCGCACCATCGTGTCCGACATCGAGAGCGTGCTGGGCACGCGTTACACCATCCACACGCTGCGCCGCCTGAAGAAGCTTGCGCCGCAGGCTCGCTTCGTCTGGATCATCGGCGGCGACAACCTGCGCGACTTCCATCGCTGGCGGGAGTGGAAGCAGATTGCACGGCTGGCGCCCATCGCCGTCATCGCCCGGCCCGGCGCGAGCCCAAAAGCCGGCCTCTCGCGCTTTGCGCAACAGTTCGGCCAGCAGCGCATTCCGCAAGCGGCGGCGCAGACGCTGGGCCGGCGCAAGCCACCGGCCTGGGTCTACATATCCGCGCCGCTCGATGCGGTCTCCTCAACCGAGCTGCGCGCGCAGATGGCGCTCAACGCGATCCCGCCGATCTGAGAGCTGCTGTCGCGCACCGCGATGTCGGCGAACAGTTCCCGTTCACGACTGCAGCTTGCCTGCGCCATCGCCAGAAGGACGAGGGCCATCAGGCTCACGCTTATCCTGGCCATGGCGCGCTCCCATTCCTGCGCTTGCGCTAGAGCGCCACTTCTCAGAGCGTCTGGGCGAGCGCTTCCATCTGCCGCGCGCAGATTTCCCAGCCTTGCAGGAAGCCCATCTGTTCGTGCTGGGTCTTGGCCTCAGCGGACCAGTGGCGGGCACGGGCGGTGTATTTCGTCTTGCCCGGACCGGCGTCCTCGAATGTCAGCACACCGGTGAAGAAGGGCGCGCCTTCCTTCGGAACCCAACCGCCAACGAACGCATCGCTGAACACCAGCTTCTGGTTCGGGATCACTTCGAGATACTGGCCTGCATTCGGAAACTCCTGTCCCTCGGGCGAGCGCATCACGATCAGGCTGGCGCCGCCGGGGCGCACATCCATCTTCGCGGACGGCGTCGTCCACGGCGCGGGCGCGAACCACTGGATGACAAGCTGCGGCTCGGTCCAGCAGCGATAGAGCTTCTCCTTCGGCGCATCGAGGATGAGGTCGAGGACGAGTTCGTGGGCGGCGTCGGTCATGGCGTATCTCGCTGTGTATCTATGTTCGGGTGTGTCGTGTGTGCCGGATTACTGGACGTTGGCCGGGTTCATCCAGAAGACTTCCCAGTGATGACCATCGGGGTCTTCGAATGTGCGCAGCTGCATGAAGCCGTGATCCTGCGGCGGCTTCGGTTCCTTGGCGCCGGCTTTCAGCGCGGCATCGGCGAGGCGGTTCACATCCTCCGGCGTGTCGGCGCTGAAGGCGACGATGACCTGCGAGGTCTTGTGCGGATCGGCGAGCGGCTTATCGGTGAACTGGCGGTATTTGTCGTGGGTCAGCAGCATCAGGTAGATCGTGTCGGACACGACGATGCTTGCAGCCGTCTCGTCCGTGAACTGCGGATTGTGCGACCAGCCAAGCGCGGCGAAGAACGCCATCGACTTCTCGAGGTCGCGCACCGGGAGATTGATGAAGATGCTCGTGGCCATGGCTGCTTCCCTCTTGTCTCTGTGCGGTTCGTTCGCCGCCTTTATGTCCCTAGGACGCGTGGCTTCAGGCTGTTCCTACACCAGCCCGGAAGTTTTTGAATGTTGGGTTCGGGAGAAATCTTGCCGGTCAGGCTTGCACTGTCATTCCAGACGTAGCGCGTCAGCGCGAAGAGCTGGAACCTAGGAGCGACACGCACCTGTGCACGTCGCCCCTGGGTTCCGGATCACGCTGCGCGTGTCCGGAATGACAATCAGGGCCGTTACGCGCGCTTTTCGCTCTCGGCGATCAGCCGGTCGATGTGCATACGGATGTGGGCGGCTTCCGCCGCCGTTCCCGAGAGCGCGATGGCGCGATCAAAGCATTCGCGCGCCTCACGCTTGCGGCCGAGCTGCAGCAGCAGGCCGCCCTTGGCGCCGTGGAAGTGGAAGTAATTGGCGAGGCGTTCGGCCAGCGGATCGATCATGTCGAGCGCGGCCTGCGGGCCTTGTGTCTTCGATACGGCGACAGCGCGGTTGAGCGTCACCACCGGAGACGGCTGCAGGCATTCGAGCGTGGCGTAGAGCGCGTCAATGCCGGACCAGTCAGTGTCCTCGAAGCGCGGCGCGCGTGCATGGAGCGCGGCGATGGCGGCTTGCACCAGATAGGGACCCGTGCGCCGGTGGCGCATCGCCTTGTCGATCAGAGCGAGACCTTCCTGGATCAGTTTCAGCCGCCACAGGCGTCGGTCCTGATCTTCCATCAGCACGGCATCGCCATTGACGTCGAAGCGGGCGGGCTGGCGTGAGTGCTGCAGCAGCATCAGCGCCAGAAGTCCCATGACTTCCGGCTCGGCCTGGAACATGCGCAATAGCAGGCGGCCGAGGCGGATGGCTTCGTCGGCGAGATCGGCGCGGGCTTCGTCCTTCGGGCCAGCTGAATAACCTTCGTTGAACACGAGGTAAGTCATCTGCATCACCGATGCGAGGCGTTCGGCGCGCTCGACCTGGCCCGGCGTTTCGAACGGCACGCCCGCGCCGGCGACCTTGGCCTTGGCGCGCGTGATGCGTTGCTCCATCGCCGCTTCGCCAACCAGAAACGCGCGCGCGATCTGTTTCACCGAGAGGCCCGAGACGATGCGCAGCGCCAGCGGGATCTGCTGGGTCGCCGGCAGGTCCGGATGGCAGCAGATGAACATCAGGCGCAGCACGTCGTCGCGATACTGGCTGTCGTCCAGCCGTTCGGCCATCGGCGTTTCGACATCCTCGAGATCGGAGACCTGCGATTCATCGGGCATCGCGGTCAGGCGTGATGTCTTGCGCTTCTGGTCGAGCGCGGCGTTTCGGCCGACCATGATCAGCCAGGCGGTGGGATCGCGCGGCGGGCCGTTGGCGCTCCAGTTCTTCAGCGCGCGCAGGCAGGCCTCCTGATACGCCTCCTCCGCTGCATCGAGGTCGCGGAAATAGCGCAACAGGGCCGCCACGGCCTGGGGCCGGGACGACGTCAACGCCGCCTCGATCCAGGCCTGGTCGATCACTTGGCGTCCACTTTCGGAGCTGGTGCCTTGTCGCCTGCGTACTCACGATCCGTCGCATAGGCGCCATCGATGGGCGCTCCGGGGAGATAGAGCTGGATCGGGCGCAGCTCGTACGCGCCGCCCGGATTGGCCTGGGCGAGGTCACGCGCAAAGGCGAGGCCTTCCTCCAGATTCACGACGTCGATGATGTAGAAGCCGAGCAAGGCTTCCTTGGTCTCGGCATAGGGGCCGTCAAGCACAAGGTCCTGCTGCTTGTGAAGCGTGGTGGCGGCCGAGGTGGGCAGGAGGCGGATCGAGGGTTTCAGCTTGCCGGCCTTTTCCCACGTGTCATGGGCCTTGGTCAGCGCTGCCATCACGGCCTCGTCCTGTTCCTTCGTCCAGCCGCAGACCATCTCCTCGTTGTTGTAGCAAAGCACGGCATACAGCATGGGGGCGCCTCTCATGGTCCGAAGGACGCATGAGGATAACCCGCCCCGACAGGCGGCTGCAAAGATTTGCTCGCCGAGAGGTTCCTAGAAAGTTCCCGAAAGGCGGATCGAGAACACCTGCGTGCCCTCCGGCCCACCTTTCTGCTTGCGCTCTTCCGTCCGGAGCAGGACGCCGGAGGCGCGATTGCCGGTGTAGAAGGTGCGAATGCGCTCTTCTGCGGGGTGGAAAATGTTGGCCGCGGAGACGCGGATGGTGACACCGGCGACCTGCGTCGTTTCGGCAAACAGGTCGAGCCGGGTTCCCGACCGGTCTGCCGAGATGTCTTCCAGGAACTTGTAGTCGACCTTGTCGGATGACCCGGCCGCCGAAGCGCCCCACGCCATCTTCAGCTCGGGCAGGTCCTGCCGGAACGCGACGTTGTAGTTCCAGTCCTTCTCGCCGGAGAAGCGGCGGCTTTCGCCGGTGAGCGGATCGGTGACGTCCGTCTCCTGCCACAGGCCGGAAAGGCGCAGCTCGGCATTGGGGATCAGTGGCGCGAGCGGCAGGGCTGCCCGCATCTCGATGCCCGTGCGCGTGCCATCGCCGATATTGCCCGGCGCATCGAACGTGCGCTCGTCCACGTCGGGGCAGACCGCCAGCGTTGCGCCGACCGGGTTGATGCAGATGGTGCGCGGGATGAAGTCCTGCACGTCCTCGACCTGATCGTGAAACACGGCCAGCGTCAGCGCAGCCCGGGGGCCGAACTTGTGCTCCCACTCGGCGCGCGCACGCCAGGTCTTCTCAGGTTCGAGATCCGGGTTGCCGATCAGCTGGCTGCTGTCGAGGAAGTTCACCGACGAGGCAAACTCCGCAAAGTCGAGCTGGGCCACCTCGCGCGCCGCCGTGAAGCGCGCCTGGTCGGCCTCGGTTGCCTGCCACGTCAAAATGGCGCGCGGCTTGGGATAGGAGAATTCGCGCTCCTTCTGTTCATCGCCCGTCTGCTTGATGGTGGAGCTTTCGTAGATGAAGCCCGTTTCCAGCGTCAGCTGCTGCGAGATCTTCCAGACATCGGTGATGAAAGGTTCGATCCGCGTTTCTTCCACGCGCGTGTCGGAAACAGGCAGCAGTACGGGCTGCGGCCCTGCGCCGGAATCGCTGAAGATGTCCAGCGTGGTGTCGCGGAAGTTGAACGCGCCCTCGATGCCCGCATCGATCGTATGCTCGGGCATCGGCCGCCACGTCAGAAAGCCGCGACCAACCCGCTCGCCTGCTTCCGTCGTGCGCGCCTGCGTGCGCGTGTTGGCAAGACCACCCGGCCCGGCCGTGCCCGTCGGCGTGTAGGTCAGGAACGTGTCGTCCTGGTCGACATTGGTGAAGGTCGCGAGCGCGATGCCTTTCACCGAGAGTTCCGGCGAAAAGCGATGCTCCCAGTCCCCGCCAAGCTCGGCCGTGTAGTTGTTGGCGTACTCGCTGAGGCCCGCCTGGATCGACCGCGTGGCGCCGGCCGGCGTGAAGCTGAAATTGGTGAAGTTGGTCGTGTTCCACGTCGGCGCGACTTGCGCGTTGAAGCTCACCGCATCCTGCGCGGTCGGCCGCCATTTCAATACGGCCGATCCCTGCACGCCGATATTGTTGGGCTGGCCGTTCTGCTCGCGCAGTTCGGTGATGACACCGGCGGCGTTGCGCACCGTCTCATAGCTCTCGGTCCTGCCGCGCAGGTTGGGCGCCTGCAGGTCGATCGTCAGTTCAGCGTTCTCGGCGAGCGCAAAGGTCTTGGTAAGCTGCACGCCCCAGCCAGGACGTTCGGAATACTGGATGTCGCGGGCATCAAGCACCCAGGTCGTCGGCGATCCACCCTGTTTCGCCTGCTTCAGCACGACGTTCACCAGCTGCGTCTGGCCGCGCACATCGACGTTGGACGCGCTGCCCGAGATCAGCTCGACCCGGATGACGGAGTCCGCCGGAATGCGCTTCAGCTGTTCGGAGATCAGCACTTTCGAGGACGGACGCTCGCCATTGACCAGCACGTTGCCGGCGGTCGCGCCGAAGCCACGCAGCGTCACGCCATCGTTAATGTCGAAGCCGGGCACACGGTTGACGATGTCGGCGGCAGTGACGGGATTGTACTGCTTGAAGAACGCGGCCTCGAACACCTGCGCGCCCTCGGTGGCCTTGGACGGCGCAGCGGTTTTATCGGCAGCCGGGGCGGGCGCTCCGCCCTGCTGGGCCAGCGCAGACGGCGCAAGGCTGGCCGCAAGCGCAGCCAGTCCCACCGCCCGCAGCAGCGGGCGAGTCATCCTGACGCTGTCCATTGGCGGTCCTCCCCGACCGTGTTAGTTCATTTTCTGAACTCACCCTTGCCTGCTTCCCCCAGAGGGTCAATTGCGGGCGAGCAACAGGGCGTGCACGAAATCGGGAGGCGCGGATGCGCTGGAGCGAGATCGAGACAGTGCCGTGCCCCGTGGCGCAGGCCATGGCGGTGATCGGCGACAGCTGGACAGTGCTGATTTTGCGAGATGCGTTGCGAGGCGCGACGAAGTTCGATGAATTCCAGACTGCCACCCGCGCCTCACGCGCGACACTGTCGGAACGGCTCTCACATCTGGTTGAACACGGCGTGATGGAAAAGGTGCAGTACGAGGCGCACCCGCCGCGTCACGAATATCGCCTCACTCCGCGCGGACGTGCGCTGCAGCCGGTGCTGATGATGCTGTCGCACTGGTCGGAAACGCACCTGCCGGTGAAAACCCGTTCCACCGGGCGCCGCCACACGACCTGCGGCCACAAATTCTCGCCCATGGTGACATGCTCCGAGTGCGGCGAGGCCGTAACGCCGGAAACGGTCAGCTATGACCGCACGCGGATCGACGCGAAGGGCTGACGTAAACTGGGCGAGGGGCGGACCGCTGGAGGACGAGAGCGGGCCTGCCAGAATGGATCCCTTTCCGGACGGGGGCCGGGATCGGCAGGCCGCGCTGGGCAGCCCGCCCCTCTATCCGCTTGGGGCGCCGGGGAGGCGCCAGCGGAATTCCGTTTCGTCAGAAGCTCCCTCTCAGCGTGATGCCATAGGTACGCGGATCGCCGAGCTGGCCGGCGTAGTAGCCGGATGACCCGCCGCCGATCGACAGCGTCTCGAAGTAGACTTCGTCAGCCGCGTTGCGCACCCAGGCGTAGGCATCCCAGCCATCATCGCCACGGAAGCCCGCACGCAGGTTCACGAGGGTGTAGGCGTCGATGTTCAGATAGTCGGATTCCGTCGGGCTGGCGGAGTATTCGGAGCGGTAGCTGGCGTCAAAGCCGGCAAACCATTCGCCCTGGCGCCTCGAGAACTCGCCGGACACGAAGAACTCGCCGCCGAGCGATCCCGCCCATTCCGAAAGACCCGACAGGCGCGTGCCCGAGGCGTCGACAACCTGGATGGCGCCGCCGGAGTCTTCCAGCGCCGGAGGGGCGCCGGTGAATTTCTCGAACTTGCCATCGGTCCAGGCAACGTTGCCGTAGAGCTTGAAGTTGTCGCCGATGTCGAGCGCGCCATCGAACTCGACGCCCTGCACGATCACTTGTTCTGCGTTCGCAAGATAGCCGCGCAGGACGCCGACTTGTCCGTTCACGACGTTGACCTGGTAGTCATCGACCGTGGTGTGGAAGGCGGTGATGTTGGCGGTGGCGCCGGGCCACGGATTGGTCTTGAGGCCGATCTCGATATGCTTCTCGTCTTCCGGCTTCACCGTGGCGAGCTGCACGGCGACGTTGCCGAGCGAATCCAGCGGCACGCCATTGTTGTTGAGACCGAAAGTCTTGAAGGCGGTCGAATAGGTTGCGTAGGCGTGGATGTTGTCCGCGAAATCATACGCGAGCGTGAGGTTGTAGGAGACGTTATCCTCCTCGCCTGACGACTCATAGTTCTGCGGCGACAGTACGCTGCGCTGGAGCGCGCGCAGCGCAACCGATGTTGCGTCCGCGCCAGACGTGTCGAGGCCGCCATAGACGGTCGCGATGTAGTGGCCGCTCTTCTCGTCATAGTTGAAGCGCAGGCCAGGGATGATGCGCAGCTGGTCGGTCACGTTCCATTCCAGCTGGCCGAAAAGGGCGGCGCTGGTGTGGTCGGAGAGGATGTCGGTCTTCTGGCCATAGCCGTTGAGCAGGCCCGGCGTCGCCGCAGCAGCGTTCGGGTTGAGGAGGAAGCGCCAGGCGGCGGATCCCTGTTCCTGACGGCCCAGCGTCTTGGTGACCTGGTTGAACCAGAAGGCGCCGACGACGTAGTTGAGGTTCTCGCCGAAATCGCCCGCGTAGCGGAGTTCCTGCTGCCACTGGTACTGCTTCGAAGGGTTTGCCGACTGCGTGGTGATCGGCAGGCCGAGGAAGTCGCGGTCGTTGGACGGATCCCAGAGCCAGTAGCGCCAGGCGCTGACCGAGGTCAGCGTGCCGGGGCCGACATCCCAGTCGGCAGTCAGCGAGATGCCGCCGAAGTCCGAATAGGAGCGGTGCGCCGTGTCGAGGTCGGTGACGCGGTCAGCCGGGTCGAGGCTGGCCGGCGTGTAGTTGAAGAAGGCGGCCTGCGCTGCGTACTGCCGGTTGAGCGGTCGCTGCGTCGGCACAACGCCAGCGAAGACCGTGCCATAGCCTTCCGGGCGCTGCACCGTGTTGTCGGCCGTCAGCCGCACGCTCAGCGTATCGATCGGCTCCCACAGAAGCTGCAGGCGCGCACCGATATTGTTGAGGTCGTTGAGGTCATCCTGGTCGGTGACGTTGTAGAGCACGCCGTCGCGCTGCGTGGCCGAGAAAGACAGGCGATAGGCCAGCGTGTCGGTGATCGGGCCGGTGGTCGTGCCGCGGGCCTGGAAGAAGCCGAGATTGCCGTAGGAGAGCTCAACGTCCGTCGAGGGCGTGAACTCCGGCTTCCGGGTGGTGACGTTGACTGCACCGGCGGTCGTGTTCTTGCCGTAGAGCGTGCCCTGCGGTCCGCGGAGCACTTCAAGGCGCTCGACATCGATGAAGTCCATCACGGCGGCGGCGGGGCGGGCGTAGTAGACGCCGTCGACGTAGAGGCCGACGCCCTGCTCGATGCCATCATTGGTGAGGCCCAGCGGCGCGCCCAGGCCACGGATGTTGATCTGCGAGTTGCGCGGGTTGGTCGTGTAGAACTGAACCGAGGGGACCAGCTGGGTGATCTTGCCGGCGTTGAAGGCGCCCGCGTCGTTGAGGATATCCTCGGAGAGCACGGCGACGGGGATCGGGACGTCCTGCACGTCTTCCTCGACCCGGCGGGCGGTCACCACCACGCGGTCGCCACGCTGCAGCGGCGGTGGCGTGGCCTGGGTTTGCTGGTCGTCGGGCGCGGGGCCGGCCTGGTCTTCGACAGCGACTTCGGGGGTGGGTCCGCCCTGAGCTACGGCTGGGACGGCCCAGAAAAGGGCGAGCGCAGCTACGGAAATGCCGTTCCGCAGGTAGTTACTCGACCATATCAACGAAGTTTGAGCAGGCCGCTTCATGGTACGTCCTCCATAGAAACGCGGCCATCCCCGCGCTCAACCAGGACATACGAACTTAAATACGACTAAGTCGGTAGTATTAAGGGGCTTTAGTTTTCCTATTTGTCGAAAACGCCGCTCTTCCAAGGCAAATTGAAAGCTAGCGTGAGCCCCAGCCCTTTCCACTCGCGAGTCCGGACCCCACGTGGTAGTGTCGGCTTTGATCAACTGAACGAAGGAAACGGCCCTGTCTGTCACGCCCCGCCCCCGGACCGGTCGCAAGCCGACCGCAAAACCGGCCCTTGCGAAACCAAGCGCGGAACCCGCCGCTCCTGCTTCTCCCGACCCTGCTGAACTTGCGCGCCTCGTCGTGCAGCAGCTGGACGACGACAAGGCCGAGAACGTCCTGAACATCCCGCTCACCGGAAAATCCCCGATGGCTGACGCGATGATTGTCGCGTCGGGCCGTTCGGCGCGTCACGTGTCGGCCCTCGCCGATCACGTCGCCCGGAAGCTCAAGGAAGCCGGCGTTGCGCAAGTCCGCACCGAAGGCCTGCCGAATGCCGACTGGGTGCTGATCGATGCGGGCGACATCATCGTCCACATCTTCCGCCCGGAAGTGCGCGAGTTCTACAATCTCGAGCGCATCTGGTCGTCCGACGTGGCGACGGCCCACGCCGCTTCCCACTAGCTGACCGCGCTTGCGGATCCGCATTCTCTGCATCGGCCGCATGAAAGACGGGCCCGAGCGCGAGCTCGTGGACGATTATCTTGGCCGTGCGCAGAAGACCGGAAAGTCGCTCGGCTATCGCGGCGTCGAGGAAGTGGAACTGAATTCCTCGTCCAAGGATGATGAAGGCCAGCGCCTTCTGGCGAAGCATGGCAAGGGCATCCTGATCCGTCTCGACGAGCGCGGCGAAGCCTGGACCTCGCAGGACCTGTCGAAACGCCTCGCGCGCTGGCGCGATGGCGGCGAGGAGGCTGTCAGCTTCGTGATCGGCGGAGCGGACGGAACCTCGCCCGCGATTGCCGCCGCCGCGCGCCATACCATCTGTTTCGGCGTGCAGACCTGGCCGCACAAGCTGGTGCGCGTGCTGATCGCCGAACAGGTCTACCGGGCCCTTTCGATCGAGGCCGGATCACCCTACCACCGTGAATGATGCGCTGGCTGGCCCTCATCCTCGTGCTGCTGGCCACCCCTGCGGTGGGCCAGTCCCGCACGGCCCCAAAGACCTTCACGCAGGACGATCTCCGCAAGGCCGAAACGGCGCGCGACGCCGCCCTCGCCCGCCTGCGCACGCTTGAGGCCGCCACGGACGCTGCCGCCCGCGAAGCCTCCGCCATCGACGCCGACCTGATCGCAGCCGCCTCCGATGCCACCGCACGGGAAGAAGCCGCCTATGCCGCTGAGGAACAGCTGATGCTGCTGGCGGACGAATCCCGGCAGGCCGGCGGCGCGCTGGCCAACGACCAGGCCGCACTGGAAGACCTACTGGCAGCACTAATGGCATTCCACACCCGCCGCCCCCCCGCCCTGGCGGCCAAGCCCGATGATGTGTCCAGCGCCGTGCGCGCCGCCATCCTGATGTCGGATGCCGCGCCCGCCCTCAACAGCCGGGCCGAGGATCTCCGCAACCAGCTGGTCGAGATCACCCAGCTCGAAAACGCGACGCGCGCGCAGCAGGCGTATCTTGCGTCCGCCACCGGTGCGCTTGAGGCGCGGCGGGAGGAGATCAACGCGCTCTCCACCGAGAAGCGCCGGGCGCTCGCCAGCCTCGACAGCGAAACCATCGCCGCCCGCGCCTCCGCCAAGCGCCTCGCCGACGAGGCCGCAAGCTTGCGCGACTTGCTCGACAAGCTGGCCAAGGCCGCGCCGCCGACGCCTTCGCTGAAGCCGGGGACGAAGCCATCGACCAAGCCAGCCGCCTCCACCAAGCCCGGCGCCAAGCCAGAACCCAAGCCGCCCGTGGTCGCTACAAAGCCGTCAGCAGGCGCTCCGCTGAACCCCGTGGTGGGTTCCCCCCTCCGTCGCTTCGGCCGCGTGATCGAGGGAGAAAAACAGGAAGGGCTGACGCTTGCTGCCCGCCCGGGCGCGACGGTGATCGCGCCCAAGGATGCGCGCGTGCAGTATTCCGGCCTGTTCCGCACCTATGGCGAGATGGTGATCCTCGATGTAGGCGGCGATGTGCTGGTGGTGATTTCCGGGATGGAAACCCTGTTTCCCGAGCCCGGGCAGTGGGTTCTGGCCGGGGAACCCATCGGCCGCATGGCTGACCGGAAATCGCCCTCTCCTGAACTTTATCTGGAAGTAAGACGTAAGGGTCAGCCTGTGGACCCTGAAACTTGGCTGGCCAAGCGCAGCTGACGCAACGGGCGTAAAGCCTTGCGGCGTCCCCGTTAACGGGTGCGGAAAGTACGCCTCGCGGCGTCAAGACATGTTGAACTTCACGCAGATGGCGTCAAAGTAACGCTTGGATATCGGGACGATGAAAAAGGAGCAGCGCAGCATGCGCAAGTGGTGGTTGGCCCCGATCGTTGGCGCGGGCCTTGTTGCAGGCACGGTCGGCGTTACGGCCTTTGCTCTCCCGAACGGCCAGTCGGCCAAGAAGGCCGAAGCGTTCCAGCAGCTGGACCTCTTCGCCACCATCCTGGCCAAGGCCCAGAGCGACTACGTCACCGAGATCGACACCAGCGAGGCGATCGAGGCGGGCATCAACGGGATGCTGGCGTCGCTTGACCCGCACTCCTCCTATCTCAACCCCGACGACTTCAAGGACATGCAGACGCAGACGTCCGGCGAATACGGCGGACTGGGCATCGAGGTCACGGCGCAGGACGGCTTCGTGAAAGTTGTCTCGCCGATGGACGGCACGCCTGCCTTCCGCGCGGGCGTGAAGTCAGGCGACTTCCTCACCGCCATCGACGGCAAGTCGATCGTCGGCCTGCCGCTGAATGACGCCGTGAAGCAGATGCGCGGCAATGTCGGCGCGCCGATCTCCGTCACCATCGTGCGCGAAGGCGTTGAGCCGTTCGACGTCAACCTGACGCGCGAAGTGATCCGCCCCGAAGTGGTGAAAGTGAAAGCCATCGGCGATGTCGGCTATCTCCGCATCACCACCTTCAACGAGCAGACCGTGAAGGCGCTCGACGCCGGCCTCGAGAAAGTCCGCAAGGATGTGCGCGGCGGCTTCAAGGGCCTCGTGCTCGACCTGCGCGACAACCCGGGCGGCCTGCTCGAAGCCTCGATCGAAGTCACCTCGCGCTTCGTCAATGGTGGCGAAGTGGTCTCCACCCGTGGCCGCCGTGAAGGCGACCAGCGCCGCTACAACGCCGTGCGCGCCACCCGCTTCCCGGACGTGCCGATCGTGGTGCTGGTGAATGGTGGCTCGGCCTCCGCGGCTGAAATCGTCGCGGGCGCCCTGCAGGACCGCAAGCGCGCCGTGATCCTCGGCACAACCTCGTTCGGCAAGGGCTCGGTGCAGACCGTGCTGCCGCTCGGCCCGAGCAAGGGCGCGATCCGCCTGACCACGTCGCGCTACTACACACCGGCTGGCCGTTCGATCCAGGGCGCGGGCATCGACCCCGATTTCGAGGTCGCGCCGGTTCGCCTGTCGGACAAGGACATCGCCGAGCTGAAATCGCGCGCCGCGCGCTTCAGCGAAGCCGACCTGCCGCACGCGCTGCAGAACGACCAGGGCGCCGAGCGCAAGCCGCCGCACGTCCCGGCCGACATGCCGCCTGCCGAGTACAAGGGCGAGGATTACCAGCTCGACCAGGCCGTCGCCCTGCTCCGCGCAGGCAAGGCCACGCCGGGCGGGACCAACATGGTCTCCGCCACGCCGCCGGCCGCTCCGACGCCGTAGCTGGCTGACCGGATCCAGAGCTTGCGAAGGCCCGCTCCCACGAGCGGGCCTTCTGTTTTTGGAGGGCTGCAACCTGGCCCGATCGGCCGCCGTAAAGGCTTTCAGCAACGTCCTGTTAGCGCCGGCGAGCCTTTCTCTGCCAAAATCTCCAGTCTTTTCAGTATCCTCCTCCGCCAAATCGCCGCAGCTGCGTTTCCGCGTTCTTAACGATGCGCGCCCAAAATTGCCGTTCGTCTGATGAGTAGTCGCGAGGGCCGTATGGCTGCGTCCAAAATTGCCGATGCTTCCGTCATGCGCACCGGGCTCAGCCATGTCGCGCTGAGCCTCACCGTGTTCAGCACGCTGGGCGCCGGCGCCGTTGGTTCTGCCTATCTCTTCGGTGACGAGGGCGCAGGCGCGCCGCGCATCGAGCTCGCCCTCTACACCAAGCAGGACGGCCCGCCGCCGCTGCTGAAGAACCGCTCGCCGATCGAGGCGCTGGATTCACACGCCGCAGAAGAGACGCCGAGCCTCGGCATCGAATACGACGAGAATGGCGAACCCGAAGGCGGCGAAGCCACCATCACCGTCACCGAGATCGCGTCCAACGCGGGCTCCGGTCCCAAGGCGCTGGCGCGCGCGCCGATCGCCGGCTTTGTCGAGCGCACCGGCGCCGGCGACCTGCCGAAGATCGCCTCTGACGGCCGGACCCCGGCACAAGCGTATGCCCGCCCCTTCACCAGCGCCGGCAATGCGCCGCGTATCTCGCTGGTTGTCGGCGGTCTCGGCATGACGTCGAAACACACCATGGCCGCCATCACCGAGCTGCCGCCGGAAGTCACGCTGTCCTTCGTGCCGTACGCGCCGAACCTGCAGGACTGGATCAACAAGGCGCGCGCCGCCGGCCACGAAGTCCTGCTCGAACTGCCGATGGAAGCCTACGACTATCCGAACGTCGACACGGGCCCGCTGACGCTGGTGACCAGCGCCAAGGCGGAAGAGAACGTGCGCCGTCTCAACGTGCTGCTCGGCAAGACGACCGGCTATTTCGGTGTCACCAACTATCAGGGCGCGCGCTTCGCCACGGATGCGGCCGCTGCTGCGCCCGTGATGAAAGTGCTCAAGGATCGCGGCCTCGTCTTCATTCACGATGGCGCCGCCGCCCGCTCCGCCCTGCCGCAAGCCGCCTCGCAGACCGGCCTCGACTTCACAGTCGCAGACCGCATCGTCGATAGCGAACTCACCGCCGACTCGATCGACCGCGAGCTTCTCGCGCTTGAGGCGCTGGCGATCCAGAACGGCGAGGCGATCGGCGTGGGCTTTGCCTATCCGGTCACCATCGAGCAGTTCCGCCTGTGGGCCGAAGGCCTGAAGGCCAAGGGCTACCAGCTCGCGCCGGCCTCCTCTGCTGCGAACGTCGTGGCGCGGTGAGCGAAACGGGCCAACCGCTTCAGGGCGGGCGCGATCCCTCGCTCTACCGGCCAAACGTCGGCCTCGCGATCTTCTCCAAGAAGGGCCATGTCTGGCTCGGCCGCCGCGCCGGGCTGCGCAAGGACGACACGCGCTATGCCTGGCAGATGCCGCAGGGCGGCGTCGACCGTGGCGAGCAGCCCGCCGAAGCCGCTCTCCGCGAACTGGGCGAGGAAACCGGCCTCGAACCAAATCAGGTCGAGGTGCTTGAAGAGTTGGAGCCGTGGCTGTTCTACGACTTCCCACCTGCGCTGAAGGCGAAGCTCACAGGCCCCTACTATGGCCAGCGCCAGAAATGGTACGCGCTGCGCTTCCTCGGCTCCGACACAGACTTCCGGCTGGATCGCCACACGGTGGAGTTCGATGCATGGAAATGGGCGGACCTTGCCGATGCGCCCGGCCTCGTCATACCGTTCAAGGCAGCCGTCTACCACGAGGTCGCCCGCCACTTCGCAAAGTGGACGACGCCTGTCTGAGGCTTTGACTATTCCAGCAGGAAACTAGTTGAGCGCGGCGCGCAGGGCTTCGAGATAAGCCAGACGTTCGGCAGCGCGCTTGCGGCGGGTTTCATCGCCCGGGTCGGCAGCGTCGGAGCGGACTTTCGCGATCTCGGCGTCGAGATTGGTCGCATCTACGTCCGCGAGGCGCACGGCTTCCTCGGCGAGGATCGTCAGGCCCGCAGGCGTCACGTCGGCAAAGCCGCCGCGCACGAACACCGGCGTCACGCCATTGGCTTCGTGGATGCGAACGACGCCCGGCTTCAGCACGGTCATGAAAGGCGCATGCTTCGGCAGCACGCCGAATTCGCCTTCGACGCCCGGAGCATCCACCTGCTTCACGTCGCCGGAAAACAGCTCGCGCTCAGGCGAAACCAGCGAGAAATGGAGCGTATCGGCCATGGGATCATCCCTGTTGCGCGGAGGGGTCTATCAGGCCTGAAACCCCTGTAAAGGCGGCAGTTTGGCTAAAAGGCCCGCAACGTAACCAGTGCGATTTCAGGGGGTTGGTTGAACCGGGCCGGCAGAACCGACGTCCCGACCCCGCCAGAGACGTAAAGCCAGCGCCCCCGGTCCTCGTAAAGCCCGCAGGGCCAGCGCCGGGCGCCGGGCGAGACCGCAATCGGCCGTCCCACGAAGGGCAGGTTCATCTGCCCGCAATGGGAATGCCCCGCCAGGGTCAGCGCCACGCGTTCGGGGGCGGTGGAGAAGACGTCCGGCCAGTGCGCCATGGTTACCACCGGTTCGCCCTCCGGCAGGTCCGCCAGCATCTCCAGGTAGGAGGGCTGGGCGCGCAGCGAGTCGAAATCGGCCAGCCCGCCCAGCCAGAACACGCCGCCGCTGCGCGGGATGCGCACCCGCCGGTTCTCGAGCACCTGGATCCCGGCGCTGGCGAGGCCCTGTTCGACGGTGCCGCCGTCGTACCACCAGTCGTGGTTCCCGAGGACAGCCCATGTGCCGAGGGGGGCCTGAAGTTTTCTGAAGGCGGCGAGGCCTTCGATGATTTCGCGCTGTTCACCCGCGCTGCGTTCGGCCAGCGGGGCGTGGCCGGCCACGAAATCACCGAGCAGCACCACGATGTCGGGCCGTTCGGCGTTCATCTGCGCGATGATCGATTCAAGCCGGGCGACGCCCATGTGCGGGCCATCCGTGTGCGTGTCGGAGATGACGCCGATGCGCAGCGGCGGCCCGCGCCATGCCTGGCTCGCCACTTCGACGCGCCGCACTTCCAGCGTCTCCGGCTCCCACAGGAAAGCACGGATGCCGAGCGCCCACACCACGCTGACAACGCCGATGATCGTCCACACGATCCAGCCCGGCCCGCGCCCGGACTTGAGGCCGCGCCACAGCCCGAAGCCCAGCAAAGCCGGCCACGCCAGAGCGCCCACCCACGCAAGGATCAGAACAAGGTCGGCCATGCGGCGCGGACTGCCCTACTGGACTGCGAACACGGTCGCGGTGACGACGCTGAATTTCGACTGGTTGCCCGGCGATCCCGGCTCGGCGCCGGTGAGCTGCACCGTCACGCGGCGGCCATCGCTGGTCTTGCTCAGCGTCTGCGTGAAGCCACCCGCCGTTCCCACATGCGCCTCGAACCCACGCACCAGCAGCGCCAGCGTTGCATCCGACACGGTCGCCGCCGTCGCCGGGCCATAGACCGACACGACGCAGCGGGCGGATTTCTCGCGCACCGTCACCACGCCGCGCGCGTCCGCCACATCCCACACGGTTTCATCGGGCGCTGCTCCCGACTGGCGCCGCGTTTCGGCATCCTGCGTCGGCTGCACTTTGCCCTCGCGCGCCGCCGCCAGCGAACTCACGCCGCCACCCGAGACGGCCGGCACGCACACACTCACCACCGCCTGCTTGAACGCCTCCCCCGCCGCTTCCGGCGACAGGTCAGCAGAGACAGCGGCGCGCTGCGCGTGGGCGGTTCCGCCTGCCAGCACCATCAGCGCGAACGCCATTGCTCTCATCGAAGTCCCTCCCGAGGACGGAATGAGCCTATCCCGGCGCGCCCGAAACGAAAACAGGCGCGGACATCTGCCCGCGCCTGTTTCGAACTGTTCGACTGATCGAAAGATCAGGCGGCTTCGGCGGCCATTTTCTGGGCCTTGGCGACCACGTCTTCGATCTTGCCGCACATCAGGAACGCCTGTTCCGGGATGTCGTCGTGCTTGCCTTCGAGGATTTCCTTGAAGCCTTTCACGGTGTCTTTCACGTCGACGAACTGGCCGTCGAGGTTGGTGAACTGCGAGGCCACGAAGAACGGTTGCGACAGGAAGCGCTCGATCTTGCGGGCGCGCGCCACGACCAGTTTGTCTTCTTCCGACAGCTCGTCCATGCCGAGAATGGCGATGATGTCCTGCAGCGACTTGTACTTCTGCAGGA
>JAOATF010000202.1 GCA_030158285.1 Hyphomonadaceae bacterium | reverse complement strand
CCTGCGAAGCGGGGGAAGTACGGCGAAGCCGGGATGGGGGCGGGCTGCGAGGGGATAGGTTGCTCCTCGCGCAGGTCCCCTTGGGACTCGCCCCCTCCCGCCCCTCGGGCCACCACCCCCCCTTCGCCGGGGAGGACGGCTCACCCCACGCGTTTGATCTCTGTCACGTTCCGGTGGGCGTCGAGCTGCACGTCGATGTCGGCGCGGCGGCCGCCGGACATCATGTGGCGGGTGATGCGCTCGAAATGCTGCACGAAGAGGCCGACGCGGAGCCTGTCGGTTTCGGTGAGGTCGCGGTTGAGGAGGCCCTCCTCCTGCTCGCAGCGCCAGTCGTGGATGATGGCGAAGCTGGGCGCCTGCAGGTTCAGGATGGCGTCGAGGCGGCCGAAGGTGAGCTGGTAGGCGCCGGCGAGGTTCTCGTTGATTTCCTTCCGCCAGACGCCGTCCTTGTCCTTTTGCACTTCCAGATTGTTGATCGGCGCGGCCAGCTCGGCCTCGGTCTGCGCGGCGGCGCCGAGGCACCAGCCATCGACGAGGATGACGTTCGGCTTGCCGTGGAAGACGGGGCGGTGGCTGGAATGAACAGGGTTGTCGGCGACCTTGTCGAAGGCGGGAAGGATCACCTGCGCGCCGTCGTTCGCCTCGATCAGCTCATCGAGGGTTTCGTTGAGAAGCGTGAGGTTGTGCGTGCCCGGGGGGCCGCGCGTGGTGAACAGCTGATGCACGCTCTGCGCGATGAGGCGGCGATAGGCAGCGGGAAGATAGACATCGTCGAGCGAGAAATGCGCTGTGCGCGGATGGAACGCGGCGTAGGCCTTCACCAGCGTGGTCTTGCCAGAGCCCTGTGGGCCAGCGACGCCGACGATAGCGGGACGATCACCTGCCCGCTCGCGCGCGATGGCGACGGCCTGGTCGAGAGCGTTGAGGGCGTCGCGGTTCATGTTTCGAACAGCTCCGGCGGAGGAGCCATCACGTGCGGAAAGTGTTCAGCGTCCCAGTCGTCGTATCGCAGGCAGACCTTAAGTGCGTAGGCCAGTTGATCTTCCGGCCGGTAAGGAATTTGCGAGACTTGCAGATCGTCGCCGACTTCCGGCCCCAGCACGTGGAAATGATCGCTTTGGCGATCAAGGTTCTGTAGTTCCGCGATCAGCTGCCTCCGAGCTTCCGGATTGAGGCACAGAATGACTTCTGACCCATCGATCTGGACGGTAAGCCGCGGCCTCTCGCTCATCGTCTACATCCTGAAAACGCCAAACCCTGCTTCGCGATCCGCTGCGCGGCCATGCGGCGCGTTCAGCGCAGCGGACAGCGCGAGCCCCAGCACGCGGCGGGTGTCGCTTGGTGCGATGATGCCGTCGTCCCAGAGGCGGGCTGAGGAGAAGTAGGGCGAGCCTTCGCGTTCGTAGAGGTCGCGGATGGGGGTCTTGAATTTGGCTTCGTCTTCGGCGGGCCAGGTCTGGCCCTTGGCTTCCATTGCGTCGCGCTTGACGGTGGCGAGGACGCTGGCGGCCTGTTCGCCGCCCATGACGGAGATGCGGGAGTTGGGCCACATGAAGAGGAAGCGCGGGGAATAGGCGCGGCCGCACATGCCGTAATTGCCGGCGCCGTAGCTGCCGCCGATGACGACGGTGAATTTCGGCACGCGGGCAGTGGCGACGGCGGTGACCATCTTCGCGCCGTCCTTGGCGATGCCGCCGGTCTCGTATTTCGAGCCGACCATGAAGCCGGTGATGTTCTGCAGGAAGACCAGCGGGATGCCGCGCTGGTCGCACAGCTGGATGAAGTGCGCAGCCTTCTGGGCGCTTTCGGAGAACAGGATGCCGTTGTTGGCGACGATGCCGATGGGCATGCCGTGCAGGTGGGCAAAGCCGGTGACCAGCGTTTCGCCGTAGAGCTTCTTGAACTCGTCGAACTCCGAGCCATCGACAAGACGCGCGATGACTTCGCGCACGTCGTAGGGTTCGCGCACGTCCTGCGGGATGATGCCGTCGAGTTCGGCGGGATCGAAGGCGGGGTCGCGCGAGGCGATCGTGTCGAGATGGATGCGTTTCGGGCGGTTGAAGTTCCTGACGATGTCGCGAACCATCTGGAGCGCGTGGGCGTCGTTGGCGGCGTAGTGATCCGCCACGCCGGAGCGGCGGGCGTGAACATCAGCGCCGCCGAGGTCTTCAGCGGAGATGATCTCGCCTGTCGCGGCTTTCACCAGCGGCGGGCCGCCGAGGAAGATGGTGCCCTGCTTGCGGACGATGACGGTCTCGTCCGACATGGCGGGCACATAGGCGCCACCCGCCGTGCAGCTGCCCATGACGGCGGCGACCTGCGGGATGCCCCGCGCGCTCATATTGGCCTGGTTGTAGAAGATGCGGCCGAAGTGTTCGCGGTCGGGGAAGACTTCCGACTGGTGGGGCAGGTTCGCGCCACCGCTATCGACCAGGTAGACACACGGCAGGTTGTTCTCGATGGCGACTTCCTGCGCGCGCAGGTGTTTCTTCACGGTGATCGGGAAATAGGCCCCGCCCTTCACGGTGGCGTCGTTGCAGACGATGACGCACTCCCGGCCCGAAACCCGGCCAATGCCGGTGATGACGCCTGCCGCAGGGGCTTCGCCATCATACATGCCTTCGGCGGCGAGGGGCGACAGCTCCAGGAAGGGGCTGGCCGGATCGACCAGCTGTTCGACCCGCTGGCGCGGCAGGAGCTTGCCCCGGGCCGCGTGCCGTTCCCGCGAGCTTTCAGGCCCTCCCAGCGCGGCTTTCGCAGTCTTGTCGCGCAATTCGGCGACAAGACGCTGCATTGCAGCAGCATTGCCTTGAAAGCGCTCCGTGGAAGCACTTACCTGAGTATGAAGTCGCGCCATTGCGCCCTGCCGATCTGATGCCGATGTCTGGGCATTAAGGCCGTGGGAGCGCCCATGGCAAGACGAAGCCAGTGCAGCCAGTTTGAGTTTTAGGGGTTTCTTTCGGGGCCAACGTTTCTTTCAGAGTTATCCGCTAATCTACGGGTCAGGAGCGCAAAGACGGTATGCGCCAGGTTCAACCGATGGGCTTGAAGACGAAGACCAAGGTCGCCGAAGACGCCACGCCCGTCTTTCCGTCGCTGCGTACGATTCCGTTCCTGCGCGACGCCCCGCCCAAAGCCCTGAAAGCCGCCGAAGCCGAGGCCCGCTATTTCGGCCTGCCGGGCGGCTGGCAGCTGTTCGGGCCGGGTGACGCCTCCGACCAGATCTATTTCGTGCTGTCCGGCTCGCTGGGCGCCTTCCGGGTCAATCCCAATGGCTCGATGGAGCTGATGGGCCATATCCGCTCTGGCGAGCCCGTGGGCGAGATGTCGATGATCGCCGGGGAGCCGCATGAGAACGCCGTGTTCGCCCTGCGCGACACGGAAGTGATCGCCATGTCGCGTTCTGGCTTCATGCAGCTGGTGCGATCTGACCCGGCCATCCTTGAGCGCCTGACGCGCCTGATCATGATCCGCATGCGGCAGGCCAAGAAGAAAACCGGACGCTCGGCCGAGCCGCGCGTGTTCGGCCTCGTCTCCACCTCACCCACGATCGACCTGAAACAGCGCGCCCATGCGCTGGCCACCGAGCTGCAGGGCATGGGCATGCGCGTCGCCATCGTCGGCGAGGAAGCGGTGGGCATGCCGGCCGCGTATTTCGACGAGCTGGAAACGCGCAACGAGATCGTGCTGCTATTGTCGACCCTGGGCGACTCGCCCTGGTTCAAGATGACCCAGCGCCATTCGGACCGGATCTGGCTTTTCGCGCGTTCGAATGCGCGGCCGTCCATTCCGCTGTTGCCGGATGACACCTCGCCGGCGCGGCAGTTCCGGCTGGTTGACCTTGTGCTGCTGCATCATGGCGGCGAGCGTCCGGCTACGTCGACGCTGGAATGGAAGTACGCGGCAGAAGCGGCGCGCGTGTTCCACTGGAATGGCATGGATGAGGTCGAGTGCCGTGGGCTTGCGCGCACGATGGCGGGCAAGTCGGTCGGCGTTGTGATGTCGGGCGGCGGTGCGCGGGCGTATGCGCATATCGGCGTGATCCGCGCTCTGCGCGAAGCGAACTGCCCGATCGATTTCGTCGGCGGATCGTCCATGGGCGCGATCATCGCGGCGGCCGTGGCGTGCGGCTGGGACGACGCGGAGATCGACCGGCGCATCCGCAAGGCGTTCGTGGAAAGCAATCCGCTGTCGGACTATCGCCTGCCCGTGGTTGGCCTTGTAAAGGGCAACAAGGTTGATGCGCGGCTGAAAGAGCATTTCGGCGACCTGAAGATCGAGGACCTGCGCGTTCCGTTCTTTGCGGTGTCGACCAATCTCACGCAGGGCGCGTTCCAGGTGCACACGGAAGGCATGCTGCGCGAGGCTCTGCGCGCGACGATTTCGCTGCCGGGCATCCTGCCGCCTGTTGTCTCCTCGAAGCAGGTGCTGGTGGATGGCGCGGTGCTGAACAACTTCCCCGTCGATGTGATGCGCGAGATGCATCGCGGGCGGATCATCGGCGTCGATGTCGCCGTGGCGCCCGAAGGGCTTTCCGCGGAGGATTTCATCGACCCGCCGGGCTTCATCGGCTGGACGCTGAAACACGGCTTCAAGTCGGCGCCGCCGATTGCCAACCTGCTGATGCGCGCCGCCACGATCAGCATGGACCCCAACAAGCACCGCAGCCTGACCGACATCCTCGTCGTGCCGCAGATGAAGGACATCGAGCTGCGCGACTGGAAGGAATACGACGAGGCGGTGGAAGCCGGCTACAACGACATGAAGCAGGCGCTGGCCGACGTGAAAGGCCCGCTCGCGCAGATCATCCGGGGCAACGCGGCCGTCGCCGCCGAGTAGGCTAACTACTCGCCCGGAACCATCGCCGCGCCGAAGAAGCTGAAGCTCGACACTTCGCGTTGGCGTGCTGCTTCGGTCAGCGTGCGGGCCACGCCGGAGAGCTGGCTGCCGTGGACCTCGGCCGTCAGGGGGCGCAGCACTGCAATGGCCTGGTCGAACATGTCGTGGGACATCAGCGCCTGCGCGGTTGTAAGCGCAATCGACTCCACTTGCGGCGCCAGATAGTACGCGCTCACCAGAACGTCGAGCAGCGCCTCATCCATGCCAGACACCGCAAGCCCTGCTTCGACATAGCGGAACATTGTCTGCGGGCGCATGTCGTTCAGCTGGTGCGCACGACCGAATGAGTTCTGCGCTTTCTCGAACAGGTCCTTGTCGTCGGCCTCGCGCGCGGCGCGCAGGTAGCAGAGACCGCTCATGTGATGCACGTCGGCGTTGTTCATGCCCGCGGTGAGCATGGCGTCGAGCTGGCGGCGGGCCTCTTCCAGATCGCCATACCAGACTTCAGCCAGGGCGACGCACTGGCGCGCGTAGGGGTCTTCGGGGCTTTTTGCGGCCTGCGCGCGGATGGCGGCAATCGAGTTTTCAGCTGCGTCTCGCGCCGGCAGGGTGCGGAGATGGGACACGGGCAGGAGGAGATCGTCGACGCTCTTCCCCAGTTTCTGGCCGGTGATCTTGGCAGGATCGGGCTTTACCGCCGGGAGCGTGTAGAAGCGGATCGGCTTGCGGCGATAGTCCTTCAATTCCGCGTCGAACGCGGCGGGCGAAATGCCGAACGCGGGTTCGAAGGATTTCAGGACGTCGCCGCCCTCCATCAGCGCCTGGATGTAAGCGTCGAAGCCCTTGGCGCGGGCTGGCGTCAGAAACAGGAAGTGGGTGGCAAGCCATGACTGCGCGTAGAATTGCGCGACAGCCTCGCCGGTCTTGAAGCTGCTGGGGCTTCCCGCCAGGAACATCTCGATCGGCATCCAGTCGCCATTCATCGCCCACATGGCGCGATTCACGGTGACCTTGCCCACGTCCACGCCCTTGTCGTTGAATTCGGCGGTGGACAGGAATTCGGCGAAGCCTTCGACATACCAGCCGGGATAGCCCTTCCGGTTGTTGGCGAGCATGTAGTGGTGGGCGTACTCGTGCAGCAGGACAGTGCGCGCATCCATCGCGCGCGTGTTGCGGGGCATGTCGCGCTGCCGGTCCATGTCGCGGCGCACGGTGGTGACCGCACGGATTTCCTCGATGTCCGCCTTGTAGAAGCCGAGCACCATCTCCCCCATGCCGGGCTCGGCCGCCTGGAATTCAGCCTGGTTGGAGGTGGCGTAGACGGTCAGCTTGAGCGGGCTGGGCTGGCTGCGCGGCATCAGGCGCGTCAGCAGGGCATGAAAGCCCTCCAGCACAGCGACATCCTCACGGGCGCGGCTTTCGTTGCCTGACGTGTAGTAGACGAAATTCTCGCTTTCGAACCGCGTCCAGCGGCCGACGCCGGCCTGAGCCAGCGCGCGCGGGGACGCCATCAGCATGGCGCCGGCGCCAAGTCCCTGAAGCAGCGTCCGTCGTTTCATGATGCCCCCGCCTGATGCCGGCAGGTTTGCAGTGATTTGGCGGCTGGCCAACCGGTTTTTCAGGCCGGGTCAGGATTATCCACGCCCGGACGCTTGAACTCTTTCCAGCCGCCGCGCTCCTGCTGGAAGTAGCGCGCGCCGATCTTGCCATCGAGCGCGGTCTTGTATTGCTGGCGCGCCTTGGCGCGCGCGGTTTCATCGCCGCCGTCGAAGACGACCATGATGCGCTCGAACTGTTCGGGATCAGCGTCGGCGCCATCGAGCAGCACGGCAACCTTCGCACCGTTTTCGGGGACGGGTTCGGTGGAGAGAAGGACGGGATGCTTCGCGGCGTCGGTGCGCGTGCGGCCGTGGGGGACAAAGCTTTCATCGCGCCACGTCCACAGCGCGCGATCGAGACGTTGCACGGTATCCTCATGCCCGACGACGAGCACGCGCCATTTGCGCTCGAGGCATTTCTCGATGAGCGGTGCGATGGCGGCGTCCACCGAGCCCTGCTCGATATGGTAGAACCACCATTCGGCAGCCGCCATTCGCCTAGTCCTCGTAGTTGTCGGCGATCAGCCGGTCGAGGATGCGGACACCCCAGCCGGTGGCCCAGGTGGGCTCGAGCGGATTGTCGTTGCCCGGCTTCCATGCGGTTCCGGCGATATCAAGGTGAGCCCACGCGCGGCCATCGTCGATGAAGCGCTGCAGGAACTGCGCGGCGGTGATCGAGCCGGCGTTACCGGCATTGCCGATATTGCGCATGTCGGCGAACTCAGAGTCGATCTGCTTGTCGTAGCCCGCGCCGAGCGGCAGGCGCCACACCGGCTCGCCTTCCGCCTTGCCGGCGGCGGTGAGCCTGGCGACGAGATCGTCATTGTTCGAGAAGACGCCCGCGTGCTCGTTGCCGAGCGAGATGATGATCGCGCCGGTGAGAGTCGCGAGGTCGATCATCGTTTTCGGGTTGAACTTCTTCTGCGCGTACCAGAGCA
>JAOATF010000201.1 GCA_030158285.1 Hyphomonadaceae bacterium | reverse complement strand
GGCCCAGCGGACCGGTGGTCGTCTCGATGCCGCTGGCATGGCCGTATTCGGGATGACCGGCGGTGCGGGCGCCCAGCTGGCGGAACTTCTTCAGCTCGTCGAGGGTCATGTCGGCATAGCCGGTGAGATGCAGCAGCGAATAGAGCAGCATCGAGCCGTGCCCGGCCGACAGCACGAAGCGGTCGCGGTCGGGCCATTCCGGGTTTGCGGCGTCAAACTTCAGGAATTCCTGGACCAGCAGGGTCGCGACATCGGCAAAGCCGAGGGGCAGGCCGCAATGGCCGCTGGCGGCTTTTTCCACGGCGTCCATGCTGAGCGCCCGGATCGCATTGGCGAGCGGAAGTTGCGGCATTTGCTGTCTCCGGCAGATCGAGGGGTGGTTATCGGCTTTGCGCGACTGTTCAAAGAGGATTTGCCGCCGCAGCCTGCCATTGCGCGGTTTGCTCACAGGCATCAAATAGGGCCGGAAGGAGCCGGGGGTTGAGCGAGACGCCTGAAAACACGGAAGAGATGGACGCTGCCCTGCAGCGTCTGGAAGCCGCCATTGACCGCCTCGAAGGCCGTCTGGACGGCATGTTCGCGCGGCTGGACGGTTTCCGGACGCATGAAAAGGAGGCAGAGGCCCTGCGCCGCGACCGCGCTCGCCTGGCGAGCGACCTTGACGTTGCGAAAGCGAGGGAGAAGGAACTCCAGCGCCTGGCCGATGAAGCGTCCGAGGCGCTGGGCGCTGCGATTTCCGAGGTTCGCGAAGCGCTCGGCAAGGTCTAGTGTTGGGTTTATAGTGGTGCTGAGGAGGCACGCGTTCCGTGGCCAAGGCTGATCTCGAGATTGCGGGCCGGCGCTATGCGCTGAGCTGCGCCCCGGGCCAGGAGGCCCGTCTGGAGGAACTCGGCGCGCGTTTCGACAAGCGGGTGATGGAGCTCACGGAAGCACTGGGCGACATTGGCGCCGAACGCCTGTTCCTCGCAGCGGGCATCTCGCTGCTGGACGAACTGGACGCGAAAGAGGTCGGTGTGGGCGCCAAGGCGCTCGATGATCGCATCCGCACGCTGGAGAACCGCGCCGCGACCCTGCTGACGGATGCAGCGGCACGGATCGAGATGCTGTCGCGCCGGGTAGACGAGGCGGGCTGAGGTTCGCCGCTAACGTGTGACCAGAAACACGACGCCGACTGCCAGCACCACACCGATCAGGAACCGCCACAGCGGAACAGGCGCGATGCCGCTGGCCGGACCTTCCACATTTTCCGCGCCGCGTTTGCCGGTGAACATCGGGCCGATGAGATTGGTGCGCTTGGCGACGAGGTAGAACACGATCGCTGCAATGTGCAGGCCGATCAGCGCGAGCAGGATATTGAAGAAATCCTCGTGCAGATCGGTGAGATCGTCCGCCGTGTCGCCATCGACGAGGTGGTTGAGCGGACCGGGGGTGACATAATCCGTATCCGTCGCGAACAGGCCGAGCGTCACTTGCGTGATCAGGGCGAGCAGGATCGCAACGACGCTGAGTGCGCCGAGCGGGTTGTGCCCGAAGGCGGCGCGGTAGTTGGGTTTGAGCAATTTGCCGAGATAGCCGGCGACGGCGCCGGGGCCTTTGACGAATTGCGTGAAGCGCGCCGTCTCGGGCCCGGCAAAGCCCCAATAGATACGGAACACCAGCAGGCCGAGCAGGGTGAGGCCCGACCAGACGTGCCATTCCATCTGCTTGTTCTCGACGCTCCACCACGAGAACGCGACGCAGAATACGAACAGCCAGTGGACCAGCCGCGTTGGCGCGTCCCACACCTTTTGCTGCGCGGATTGCGCTGCGGGTGCGGGGGATGCCTGCGTCTGGTCCACTGTCATGCGCTTGGGTTTCCGGACTCTAGTGGTCTTTTTCTTCTTCGCGGAACGTGTCGTGGCAGTTCTTGCAGGCGGCGCCCGTTTTCGGGAATTGCGCCTTGAAGCCCGCGGCATCGGTCACGGCGGCGAGGGCCGTGGCTTCGGTCTGCAGTCTCACGGCGGCCGCGTCGAAGGTGGCGCGGTCGGTCCAGATATTGGCCTTGGCGCCGGTCTTGATGCCGGTTTCCGGGCCGGTGCCGGCCGGGAACCATGTGCCCATGACGTCGGCGGTCTTCTTCACTTCGGCGGCGGCGGCAGTGACGGCTGCCATGTCAGGCGTTGCCGACTTCATGTTGTCCATCAGCACCTTCATGTTCTTGCCCAGCGCCTCGTAGTTCTCGTGCCGCGTCTTCATGAAGGCCGGCACATCAGCCGGCGTATCGCTGGCAGCCGCAGGCGTTGCTTCGGGCACAGGCGTGACTTCGGCCGCCGGGGCGACGGGTTCCGATGGTTTTGCCGGCTCTCCACCGCCGCAGGCGGCCAGTCCAAGCGCCAGAACGGCGCATGTCGCAAACAGTGTCATTTTCATTGTGCAGTTTCCCTCAGCGCGTCTGTTATTGTTTTCCGGAACGCTAGAAAGCGCCTCTGGCCCCGTCAACTCACAGACAAGATAATGCGCGGGCGCCGCAAATCAGGGCATGAGCGCGTATGGGTGCCGTACGTAATCAGGACTACAGTTTGCCAGACGCTCTGAAAAATCCCGACGATGTCCTCGCCGACGTGTTTGGCCACGCGCAGTTTCGCGGCCAGCAGGGCGATGTTGTCCGGCATGTAACGGAAGGCGGGGACGCCGTGGTGCTGTTCCCGACCGGGGCAGGCAAGTCCCTGTGTTATCAGGTGCCCGCGCTGTGCCGCCCCGGCGTCGCCATCATCGTCTCCCCACTGATCGCACTAATGCGCGACCAGGTGGAAGCACTGAAACAAGCCGGCGTCCCCGCCGCCATGCTCAACTCCTCGCTCAACATGGATGAGGCGCGCGCCGTTCGGGACGACCTGCGCGCTGATCGGCTGAAGCTGCTCTATGTGGCGCCAGAGCGGCTCGTAACGGCGGGCTTCCAGCAGATGCTGCAGGATGCGCACATCAGCCTCTTCGCCATCGACGAGGCGCACTGCGTCTCGCAGTGGGGGCATGATTTCCGGCCGGAGTATCGGGAACTCTCGGCCATCGCTGCCAACTTCCCCGGTGTCCCACGCATCGCCCTTACGGCAACGGCGGATCCTGCCACGCGCGCCGACATCATCGAACGCCTTGGCCTTGAGCAGGCGCGCGTCTTCGCCAGCAGCTTTGACCGGCCTAACATCTCCTACACCATCGCCCAACGCGACAAGGGCAAGGAACAACTGCTGGATTTCCTCACGCCGCGAAAAGGCGAGAGCGGCATTGTCTATTGCCTCTCGCGCAAGCGCGTGGAGCAGACCGCCGAATGGCTGAGCGAGAAGGGGCTCAACGCGCTGCCCTATCATGCGGGCATGAGCCCGGCTGACCGCTCGCGCAACCAGGACGCCTTCCTCACCGACGATGCCGTGGTGATGGTGGCCACCGTTGCCTTCGGCATGGGCATCGACAAGCCGGATGTGCGCTTCGTTGCGCACCTCGATATGCCGGGTTCGATCGAAGCCTACTACCAGGAGACCGGACGCGCTGGCCGTGATGGCGATCCGTCGGCGGCGTGGATGGCCTATGCGATGAGCGATGTGGTGCTGCGCCGGCGCATGATCGAAGAGGGGAACGCTCCTGATGAGGTGAAGCGGATCGAGCGCACCAAGCTCAACGCCCTGCTCAATATCTGCGAGACGACCGCATGCCGGCGTCAGACCATCCTCGCCTGGTTCGGCGAGGTGCATCCGGGCAATTGCGGCAACTGCGATAACTGCCTCAATCCCGTCGATACGTTCGATGCGACGGAGGCGATCATCAAGGCGATGTCCGCCATCTATCGCACCGGCGAGCGTTTTGGCGTCATGCACATTGTCGACGTGCTGCTGGGCAAGACCACGGAAAAGGTCGAGCGGCTGGGACATGACAAGCTGGCCGTATTCGGCAAGGGCGCGGACATCGACGCCAAGGCGTGGCAGTCGATCATCCGCCAGATCGCGGCGTCGGGGCTCGTTGCGGTCGATACCGAACATGGCGGGCTGCAACTGACCGAAGCGGCGCGGCCGGTGCTGCGTGGCGAGCAGAAGATCGCGCTGCGGCGTGACCGCCCGAAGACGCGCGCATCGCGGCGGACGAAGCAGGCGGCTGACATGACGCCGGGCAACGAATCCCTGTTCGACAGGCTGCGGGCCGAGCGCGCGGCCATCGCAAAGGCGCAGAATGTGCCGCCCTATGTCGTCTTCCACGACTCCACCCTGCGCGCGATGGCGGCTGCGGCGCCATCCACCCTGGATGCGATGGCCAAGCTGCCCGGGATCGGGCAGGCCAAGCTCGCCCGCTATGGCGCGCAATTCCTGAAGGTGGTTGCAGGCGCCGGCTGACGCTCGAATCAAAATATTCGGAAGCTATCGATTGTTCGCAGGCTGATGTCGCATCGGCGCTACAGCTGCGTCGAATCGTCATTGCAAAAACAAAAAAAGCCCAGTCGCCATCGGGGACGGGCGGGCAGCGCGCTTTCTTGGTTCATCCGATCTTAAATCGCGTGCGCTTTCACGGGCTGAAACAGGACGTGGTCGTGCTGCGAATTGCGCTGGCAGGGTTCGGATTGGCAATGGTGCTCGCCTCGCCGGTGATCTCGGCAGGCGGGAGCCGTTACGCCCTCATCCTCGAAGCGCCCTGGAGTGAAGGGCGCGCGCTTGAGGTCGGGCGGAATGCGGGCGGCGTGTTGATGCGGTCGGGCTGGCACAATGCGGTCTTCTATTTTCCGGAAGGCGCTGTGGTCCCGGCCTGGACGCAGGAAACGGCAAGTGTGCCCGTAAAGGCCGCAAGCCAGATGTGTGGAACTGAAAGAGGTATGGAGTTCAGATGACAGCGGTTGAAGGCCTGCGCGCCAAGGCGGCGCCGATCATCATCGGACTGATGCTGTTGCTGGCCGTCGGGGCGAGCGTCACGGCATGGACGCTCAATTCCAATGCGCTGGCCGTTACTGTAGCCGCCGTGGCGATGAGCGCTTGTGCGATCCTGTCCTGGCGCGCTTCGCCGACTGGCGCAGCGACGCGCGCACTGGTGACTGTCTGTTCGCTCGCTTCGGTCGGCCTCGTCCTGATGGCGCTGGAAGGGCACCCCTACATCGTCGATGCGCACATGGCATTCTTCGCCGTGCTGGCCATCGCTGTGCTGTGGGCGTGCTGGCGCGCAATTGCGTGGGGCACGGCGGTTGTCGCCGTTCACCATCTCCTGCTCAATTTTGTGCACCCCGCCATCGTTTTCCCGGGCGGCGCCGATCTGGCGCGCGTCATTCTCCATGCCGTGATCCTGATCGCTGAAGCCGCCGCTCTTGCCTGGCTTGCCGCCAAGGTGGAGCGCCTGCTGAGTGTGGAGGATGCCGCGAAGATGGCGGACGAGATGCGCGCCATGGCAGAGACCGCCGCCAAGCAGGCCGAGACCGCCCGCCTGCTGACCGAACAGAAACTTGCCGCCACCGAACGCGATCGCGAGCGGCAGGAACGCTTTGCGCAGGTGGTAGAAAAATTCCGGGCCGACATCACGCGCTTTACTGAAGCCTCAGCCCGTGAAGTCGGCCTCAACCGCACGACGGCCGCGTCGCTGACCGAGGGCGCTACCCAGGCTGCCAATCGCGCTGCCTCTGCCGCCCGCGCCTCCTCCGAATCCTCGCAGGAAACGCAGAGCGTCGCCGCAGCAGCCGAAGAGCTCAATGCTTCGATCCAGGAACTCTCGGGCCAGGCCAGCCGCGCGCTTGAGCAAGCCCGCCGTTCGCAGGCGATCACCCGTCGCGGCGAGACCGAGATGGACGCGCTGGGCAAGCAGGGCGCCAAGATTGCCGAAGTGGTCGAGATGATCCGCAGCATCGCCCAGCAGACCAACATGCTTGCGCTCAATGCGACCATCGAAGCCGCGCGCGCGGGCGATGCCGGCCGTGGCTTTGCCGTCGTTGCCTCCGAGGTGAAGCAGCTTGCTGGCCAGACCGCCACGTCCACCGTTGAGATCGAGGCGATCATCTCCGCGATGCAGTCATCCGTCGGCGGCGTGGAGGCTGCGTTCCGCGATGCGCTCGGCACGCTGTCGGATGTGGAAAGCATTGTCAGCCAGATGGCGCTCTCCGTAGGCGACCAGAATGCCGCTACCGGCGAGATCGCCAGCGCGATCTCCCGCTCCTCACGCAATGCAGACCAGACTGCGCAGGATATCGGTGATCTCGCGGACAATGCCACGCGCACCAGCGGCGCCATGTCGGAGCTGCGAGATGCCTCGGACCGCCTCTCGGACACGACCCGGTCGATGAACGATGCCATCGACCGCTTCCTCGCGGTCGTCTCCGGCGATGTGGAAGAGCTGCGCCGCGCGGCGTAACGTTGAACGAACAGGAAAACCGCACATGGCAAGCTTCAAACTCTTCAGCCGCGAGAAGGATGGCAGCGGCGTGATCCTCATCAATCTCGACCGCGTCGTGGCGGTGGAACAGGACCCGCAGGGCGGCACGCTGTTCCGTTTTACGCCGGATGGCGAAGCCGGCGAGCGCATCACCGTGAGCCAGCCCTTCGAGGAAGTGGCGATGCTGATCGGCGCCGGGCGGCCCAAGGGCTGAAGCCGTCTTCAGTCTCGCGACAGATGGCGGCGCAGGAAAGCCGGCTGAACGGCAAGATTGGGCGCGAACACCGGGTCGATGTAAGGATCAGAATGGCCGACGTCGAACTCCGTCATTTCGATCCTGTCCGGCGCTGAAGGATCATGCCGAGCCGTGCTGGCGCCGCTGGTGCGGCCGGAGTCGATCGCGCTGTTCCGCATCGTGGTCGCCGCCGCGCCACGCTTTCCCGAGGTTGGCGGGTTGTTCGACGAGATGACGCGCAGCGCCAGCGCGCATTGTTGCGACGCTCTACCGGCGGTTGAAGAAATCCGGCGTGGTATTCGGCGGCACGGTCGAAAGCTTCTCGTTGGATTTTATCGGCCTGTTGCGAGGTGAGCACGTGTTCCGCGCAGCCATCGGCGTCGTGGACCCATTGCCGCAGGAGAATGTCCGGGCAGAAGCGCACCGCGCTATGCAAACTTTGCTCAGCGCCTATCGCAAGCCATGAATTCCGTTGTTCGTGGTTGACTGGGCGGGCTGGCGCCTGAGGGTGACAGCAGTGAAGGGGGGCGGCATAGACCGGTCTTGCGCGAATTCCTGTCCGCGTGTGTCTTGTCATTGCTGTCCCCATTCCGTTTGGGCCATTCCACTCGCGCCCCTGCGTAAGTCTTCGCGCATTTGCCAATCTGCCTTCTTGCCCGCATGCTGGCGAGACGCCCGGGCAGGGGATAGGCCCATCGCTCGGGCCGGTCCTCGGGGTCGCGTGATGAGCAACCGCAAAGACAGGCGCAGGGCTGCTTCCGTCCGTCGCCACGCAAAGCCGATAACGCAGCAAGACCGCCGCCAGCTGCTCAGCCGCGGCCTGATGTTGCTAAGCGCCATAGTCGTCGGCGCGCTTCTGCTCGGATGGATGACCGTGAACGGTAACTGAGGCGTCTAGTCGGCCTGTTTCTGCGGACACGGAGCTTCAGGCGCTCCGGGGAAACCACTCAGCATGGCCTCGCCGTGATGCTCCCAGAACTCGACCTTGCCGTCGAAATAGCGCGAGCCTGACGCGGAGATGGCGGCGGGCAGCTTGTATGTCGCGCCGTCGAACCTCACCGTCGCAACGGTGAAGCCTTCATCATAGGTGACATCGAAGCTCTTGCCGCCTGCGCAGATGAACGTGAAAACCTGCGCTGTGACGGCGGGTGTTGGCTCTGGCGGCTTTTCGCTAACAGGGAGCGGCGCTGCCGCTTGCGGCGAGCAGGCAGCCAGCGAAAGCGCGAACAGGGCAGCAAGGATGAGCTTCATGGGCACATCAGCGCACGCTGTTCGTTGTCGTTCAATCTGACCCAGCAGCTGGAGCTGCGTTGGAGCGGGATCGATCTTCAGAGGCGTTTTCCAGACTCCGTTTGACTCTTTCAGCCGGCTGAGGCTTTATAGAACAAAACAGGAACTAAAGAGGGTGTTCCCGTGGCGCGGGCCGATCTTGAAACGCTGAGAGAGGAGGTGGCCCGGCTGGAGCGGGGTTCATCGCCTGCTGCGGCCGCGCGGTTCACCACAGGCTCGCAGGCGATGGATGCAGCCCTTGGCGGCGGCATCGCGCGCGGCGCGCTGCATGAGATCTTCGCCGAGGGGATAGCGGATGAACCGGCCGCTGCCGCCTTTGCGGTGGCGCTTGCGCTGCGCGCGCCGGGCAGGCGGCCGATCCTCTGGGTGCGTCAGGATTTCGTCGGGCTGGAGATGGGCGAGATCTATGCGCCTGGCCTTGCCGAGCTTGGTCTCTCGCCGGATCGCCTGATCCTGGTGCGGGCGCGCGATGGTCCGGCCGTGCTGCGGGCAGGCGAGGAGGCGGCGCGATGTCCGCCGCTGGGGGCCGTGATCGTCGAGCCGTGGGGAAATCCCAAAGCGCTCGATCTGGCCGCTTCGCGCCGGCTCTCGCTGGCCGCCGCGCGCTCTGGCCTGCCGCTCTTCATGGTGCGGGCAGGCGGAACGCCAACGCCCAGCGCCGCCGCCACGCGATGGAGCATACGCGCCGCGCCTTCGCGTCCGCAGCTGGCGGATGCGCCTGGCCATCCCTGCTTCACCGCTGACCTTTTGAGAGACCGCGCCGGGGCTGCCGGACGTGGCTGGACCGTGGAATGGAACCGTGACCGCCTTGCTTTCACCGACATACAGGGAGACAGGGCGGCGCTATCTCGCCGTCTGGTTTCCGTTGCTGCCGGCGGACCGGGTGATCCGCCAGAGGGGCGGAGTGGGCAAAGACACGCCGGCTGACCTGCCGTCCGACCTCCCTCTGGTCATCGTCGAGAAGATCAAGGGCGCGATGCGCCTGGTGGCGCTGAGCCGGGAGGCCAAGCAGGCAGGGTTGGCTGCGGGGCTCACGCTCGCCGATGCGCGCGCCCGTATTCCGGATCTCTGGGTGGAGGACATCGACCACCGCGCCGATGCGGCGCTTCTGGACGCCATCGCGGCAGATTGTGATCGCGCAACGCCCGCAGTGATGATCGATGCGCCCGATGGCCTGCTGCTCGACATAACCGGATCGGAGCATCTTTTTGGTGGCGAGAGACAGTTGCGTCTTGGCCTGTCGCAACGCCTGCGCCGCGCCGGGCTGCATGTGCGCACGGTGATCGCGAGTGCACCGGATACAGCCCGCGCGCTGGCCCGCTTCGGTCGCATCGCCATCGTGCCGCTCGGTGGGGAGGGCGCGGCCGTACGCTCTCTTCCGATCGCGGCGCTGGGTCTCCCCGAAAAGGATCGCATCGCCATCTCCCGCGCCGGGCTCAAGACAATCGGCGCGCTGATCGACCGCCCGACGCAGCTTTTCTCCGCGCGCTTCGGCGAAGCGATGACGCTGAAACTGAATCGCCTGCAAGGTCTCGCGCCCGCCCCGCTCACCACCCGCCGCGCCATTCCCATGCTCTGGGCGGAGCGCCGCTTCGCCGAGCCCATCGGCCGCACGGAAGATATCGAAGCCGCTCTCACGGATCTCGTGCGCGAAACGTGCGATCAGCTGTCTGCCCGTCGCGAAGGCGGCCGCGTATTCGAGGCCAGCTTCTTCCGCACCGATGGCGCCGTTCGCTACATTGCCGTCGAAACCGGCCGGCCATTGCGTGACCCCGCCGCTGTGCTGCGGCTTTTCCGCGAGAAGCTGGAATCGCTCGCCGATCCGCTCGATCCGGGTTTCGGGTTCGACCAGATGCGTCTCGCGCTCCCCGCGACGGAAGCATTTGCCGTAATCCAGTCGGGCCTTGATGGTCGCGCCATTGAAGACGACGCCGTCGCCGATCTCGCCGACCGGCTCTCCACGCGTTTCGGCGCCGATCGTGTGCTGCGCTTCCTGCCGGAAGACACACACAATCCCGATCGCGCCGCGCGCGCCGTGCCCGCCAGTTTCAATCCCAGGACGTCCGCCGTCTGGCCCGCGCCGGAAGCGGGCCAGCCGCCCCTGCGCCCCACGCAGATTTTTACTCCGCCGCATCTCATCGAGATCAGGCTGGCGGATGTGCCAGATGGCCCCCCGCGCCGCTTCTTCTGGCGCAAGCGGGAGTACGAAGTTGTCCGCGCCGAAGGCCCCGAACGCATCGCACCCGAATGGTGGCGGGAGGACGCCGCCTCCGCCACGCGCGACTATTTCCGCATCGAAGACCTCGCAGGCCGACGCTTCTGGCTCTTCCGCGCCGGCGCCTACGGTGGCGAGAAAGCACCCGCCTGGTTCCTGCAGGGCGTCTTCGCATGAGCACGCCCGGCAACATCCTCAGCTTTCCATCACGCCTCGAAGCTGGGCAGGCGTCCACCACCCCGCCCTATGCCGAGCTGGTGACGGCGACCAACTTCTCTTTTCTGCGTGGAGCATCGACGGCCAGAGATTTGGTGCTTGAGGCTCTATGCCTCGATTACAGCGGCCTCGGGATCGCCGACCGCAACACCGTTTCTGGCGTTGTGCGAGCGTGGAATGAGCTGAAGCAGATTCGCAAGGACGGCTTGCCGGCGCCCAGCAAGGTCAGGGAAGGCGGCTCGCCTGGTGAGACAAGCTGGATCGAGCATCCCCGAGAAGCTTCTTTTGTTCCTTCCAGAAATGAACTGAAGAGGCGAGCAAAGGCCTTGAAGCTGTGCGTTGGCGCGCGTCTTTGTTTTGATGATGGCGCACCCGACATCGTTGCTTATCCCGTCAATCGACACGGGTGGGGGCGTCTCTGCCGCATTCTCACAGCAGGAAATCGTCGCGTGCCTCCGGGGGAGGATCGGCCGAAAAAAGGCGAATGCCGGCTGCTGTTCGAAGACCTGGCCACTCATGCACGGGACCTGCTGTTCATCGTCATTCCAGGCGATGAACTGGACCCTCTTGGCAGCTTTCTTTCGCGTCTGCGTGATATCGCGCCCACATGGCTTGGCGCCACGATGCACAGGCGCGGCCGCGATGCGCGGCGCCTTGAGCATCTAAAATCCATATCGCGTGCGACAGGTGTTCCGCTCATCGCTACGAATGATGCTCTCTATCACGATGCCGAGCAAAGAGACCTTCAGGACGTGATGACCTGCATCCGCGAAGGTGTCCGTATCGAGACTGCGGGACGTCTTCTTGAGGCGAATGCCGAGCGGCATCTAAAGGGTGGTCTGGAAATGGCGCGCCTTTTTCATGCGGCGCCGGAGGCGATCGAGCAGACGCAGGTTTTTCTTGGCCTCATAGATTTCGATCTCGAAGAGCTGAGCAAGTATGAGTACCCGCAGGAACCTGTGCCCGCGGGATGGACCGATCAGGAGTATCTGGAAGATCGCGTCTGGTTCTACGCAGGCATGAAGTACAACTGGCGAATCCCGAAGAAGGTGAAACGTCTTCTTCGCCGCGAGCTCATCTTCATCGCCAAGAAGCGGATGGCTCAGTACTTCCTTACCATATTCGACATGGTGCGCGTTGCGGAAGACAAGGGAATCCTCTGTCAGGGCAGGGGGTCAGCCGCGAATTCCGCCGTCTGTTATGTGCTGGGGATCACATCGGTGAACCCGGCAGGGTTCGACGTGTTGTTTGAGCGCTTCCTGTCCAACGAGCGTGACGAGCCGCCGGATATCGATGTCGATTTCGAGCACGAGCGGCGCGAGGAAATCATTCAGCATATCTATCAGCGTTACGGGCGGGACCGGGCCGGCATCGCTGCGACTGTCATCCATTATCGGCCCCGTAGAGCCATGCGTGAGGTCGGCAAGGTGTTCGGGCTGACGGACGATGTTACCGCGCGGCTTTCGGGTCTTGTCTGGGGAAGTTGGGGGCCCGCACCAGCGGAGAAGCAACTCAGGCAGGCAGGGCTTGATCCGGAAAATCCTGTCTTTCATCGCGCACTGGCATTCGCCAACCGGCTACTCGGTTTCCCTCGCCATCTTTCCCAGCATGTTGGCGGTTTCGTGCTGACGCAAAGCCGCCTCGATGAAATCGTTCCCATTGGTCATGCGGCGATGGACGATCGCACCTTCATTGAGTGGGACAAGGATGATCTTGATGCGCTCAAGCTTCTGAAGGTCGACGTGCTTGCGCTCGGCATGCTCACCTGCATTCGCAAGGCGCGAGATCTCATTTACAAGCATGGCGGTCCGCGCCTCGGCCTGCGCGATTTCCCGGCAGAGGACCCGGCGGTCTACGACATGCTGTGTAAGGGCGACTCCATCGGCGTGTTCCAGGTGGAAAGCCGCGCGCAGATCAACATGCTGCCCCGCATGAAACCGCGGAAGATGTACGATCTGGTAATCGAAGTTGCGATTGTCCGCCCCGGACCCATTCAGGGGAACATGGTTCATCCCTACCTGAAGCGTCGCAACAAGGAAGAGGATGTCGTCTTCCCGTCCCCTTCGCGGCAGCATGGCGAGGAAGACGAGCTATACAAGGTTCTGAACAAGACGCTCGGTGTTCCCTTGTTCCAGGAACAGGCGATGAAGCTCGCCATGGTCGCGGCGAAGTTCAATTCGGAAGAAGCCAATGGATTGCGCCGCGCCATGGCGACATTCCGGAACGCAGGCACCATCCACCTGTATAAGGATATGATGGTCGATCGCATGGTCGCACGTGGTTACGAGCGCGATTTTGCGCAACGTTGCTTTGCGCAGATCGAAGGGTTTGGTTCTTACGGTTTTCCAGAAAGCCACGCGGCTGCGTTTGGGCAACTGGTCTATGTATCATCGTGGTTGAAGTGCCATCATCCGGCAGCGTTTGCATGCGCGCTTCTGAACTCCCAACCGATGGGATTTTACGCCCCGGCGCAGATTATCGGAGATGCGAAGAAGAGTGGTGTGGAAGTCCGACCCGTCGATGTGAATTTCAGCGAGTACGAAAACTTGCTGGAGGGAGAAGGCGATGAACCGCGAGGGCTTCGGTTGGGCTTCCGGCAGATCGACGGTATCCAGAAAGACGAAGCGAATGAGCTCGTCGCCCGCCGCAGGCAGGGGTATTCGAGCATCGAAGACATGCGCGAGCGCGGCCGTATTTCGGCCCCCATGTTAAGCCGGCTGGCTGATGCAGATGCTTTCCGGTCCATTGGGTCGGATAGACGGGAGGCATCTTGGAGCGTGCGCCGGCTGCCCAATGACAGCGTGTTGCCGCTCTTCGCCGCTGCCGAAGCCCGCGAGCTTGGCGTTGAGCCCGAAAGCCGTCTCCCCGAGATGCCGCTGCGGGAACATATCTCGGCGGATTATCAGACCGTGCGTCTCTCGTTGAAGGGGCATCCGATGCAGATCCTGCGGCCCATGTTCGCGGTGGAGCGGGTTCTGTCATGCAAGCAGACGGAAGACCTGAAGGATGGCCGCTGGGCGCGCACGGCGGGCGTCGTTCTGGTGCGGCAAAGGCCGGGTAACGGGAAGGCGATCTTCATCACGTTGGAGGACGAGACGGGCATCACCAACGTACTGCTCTGGGCGCGTGTGTTCGAACGGTTCCGGGCGGAGGTGATGGGGGCGCGGTTGCTGCTGGTTGAGGGCAGGGTGCAGAAGAGCAAGGAAGGCGTCACGCACCTGATGGGCGCGCGCGTGATCGATCGGTCAGCGGAGCTGGCGCGGCTGTCGGAGGATCATCATCCGGAGATCGAGCTCACGCGGGCGGATGAGGTGAAGCATCCGCAGCGGGGGGACGCAATGTTCGTGCATCCGCGAGACGTACGGATCCTGCCGAAGTCGCGGGATTTTCACTGAGCTGACGAGAGCCTTAGATCGGCATCCGCATGATTTCCTGGTAGGCCTTGATCACCTCGTCGCGGACGGCGATTACGGTTTCCAGTGTTGCTTGAGCTGCAGCTACAGCTGTAACCACATCCACAAGATCACCCTTCCCCATAGCGGCATTCGTCACAGCGCCCTCGGCTGCATTGCCGGCCTTGGTGACCGTGCCGACGGCAGAGTTGAGCATCGCGCCGAAATCCGGCCCGCCTGCGCCTTGCGCTTCCTTGCTGCCGCCGAGATTGCCAATCGTCTGGGCGACGCCGCCATATGCCTTGACGGCTGAAAGACCGAGATCGGACATCTAGGCCTCCTTACGCTTTCAGCAGTGAGACGACGCCGAGCATCATCGCGCGGCTCGACTCGATCACGTTGAGGTTGGCTTCATAGGCCCGCTGGGCCTCGCGAAGATCAGCCATCTCGGTGAGCGAAGAGACGTTGGAGAGTTTCACATAGCCTTCCGCGTTCGCGCCGGGATGGCTCGGATCGTACTTCAGCTCGAACGGCGCCATGTCGAGACGCGAGCCCTGCACCTTCACGGCGTCTGCGCCGATCTCGCGATCGTAATAGGCGCGGAACACCGGCGCCTTGCGACGATAGGGGTCGCCCCCCGGCGTATTGGCGGTCGAATCCGCGTTCGCGAGGTTCTCCGCCGAAATGCGGATGCGCACCGATTGTGCGCGCAGACCCGTCGCGGCCGCGCCCATGGCGGACATGAGGTCGGATGACATGTGTGCCGTCTCCTCGAGACGTCAGCCGCTCACCTTCCGGGTGCGCGCGACGCCAGCCTCAGCAGGCCCAGACTCTTCTGGTACAGGCCCACCATGGTCTCGAAATCCATTCGGGTTTCGGCGATCTTCATCATCTGCTCCTCGACCACCACGGCGTTGCCGTCGAGCGTCGTTTCGGAGTCAGGGGATTTCACGGGGGTGACCCCCGGCAGTGTCGGTCCGTTCGGCGCGCTCATGTGGCCGGCCTGCGTTGCGACCATCGCGGTGCGCGGGATTCCGGTTGAGCCGCGACTCATGCGTTGAAGCGTCGCGGAGAAGGCTTCCTGGTTGATGTCGCTCGGCACGAAACCGGGCGTCGACACGTTGGCGACGTTCTGGGCGATGACTTTCTGACGCTCGCCCAGCATCTGCATGCGGGCCTTCATCAGCGAAAACACCGATATATTTGTCGGGTCGGCCATGAGCGAATCCATCTGGGCCGCGGGCCCATCACCCGGCAGATTTGACCTGTTTCCTTAAAGCCCCCTTAAGACCCCTTTGGGTCCGTTAACCTTCCGTTTACCGCCATTTCCGATGGATTAACCAAGAAACCGGCCGCATGGCTGCAATTGGCTTTTCCGATCATGGATCTGCTCTCGATCCTCAAGGCAATCGCGGCCCTGGCCTTCGTGCTGGGCCTGCTGCTCGGCGGCGCTTACCTGCTGCGCAAGTATGGCAGCCGCATCGGGCTCAAGGCCGGCGCGGCGAGCCAGGACCTGAAGGTCGTCGAATGGCGCTCGCTCGACATGCGGCGCAAGCTGGTGGTCGTGCGCTGGGGCGAACGTGAGCATCTGCTGAGCCTCGCGCCGACGGGCGATGTGCTGGTGGCCTCGCGCGATGCGCCGCCGGCGTTTGCGCCTGTTCCGCCAGATGGTGGTTCGCCGGGCGGGCACAAGGGCGGAGCTGCGCAATGATCCGCAAGCTTCTCCGTTTTGCGCCTGCGCTCCTGCTCGCGCTGGTGGTGACGCCCGAGGCGTTGCCACAGACGGTCTCCGTCGATCTCGGCACCGGGCAGGGGCTGACGTCCGGCATCGTGCAGCTGATCGCGGCGATCACGGTACTGTCGCTGGCGCCGTCGATCCTCGTGATGACCACGTCGTTCGTGCGGATCGTTGTCGTGCTGTCGCTCTTACGGACAGCAATTGGTCTGCAGAACGCGCCGCCGAACTCGGTGGTGATTTCGCTGTCGCTGTTCCTGACGGCGTTCGTGATGATGCCGACCTTTGCCACGGCCTACCAGAACGGCATCCAGCCCTACATGGCCGAGCAGATCACGCTGGAGGAAGCCATTCCGCGCGCACTCGGCCCCGTGCAGCAGTTCATGGGGCAGCATGTGAACGCGGCGGACCTCGAGATGTTCGCCAACATGGCCAACATCCAGAACCTTCAGAGCCCGGCCGATGCGCCGTTCCACGTGCTTGCGCCGGCCTTCATGATCTCGGAACTGAAGCGCGCGTTCGAGATCGGCTTCATGGTGTTCCTGCCCTTCCTCGTGATCGACCTTGTCGTGTCGTCGATCCTGATGGCGATGGGCATGATGATGTTGCCGCCGGTGACGATCTCGCTGCCGTTCAAGCTGATCTTCTTCGTGCTGGTCGATGGCTGGCGGATGCTCTCCGGCTCGCTGGTCGAAAGCTTCATGCAATCCCCGCCCAGTTGATGCGGCCAAGCGACCACATCGCATAAAGCTATCCCTGTCATTCCCGACGACGCGCGCAGCGTGTCGCGCGGGGACCCAGGGGCGGGGCGCGCGCTGCATCTCGCCCCTGGGTTCTGGATCTCGCCTGCGGCTCGCCCGGAATGACGGAGGCCTGCCAGACGAGACGGGCGCAATGCCTCCTAGTCGCCATTCGCCGCAGTACGGACGGCCCCGATCAAGGCGGCGGCTTTGTCGCTTTGCGTGCGGTCCGTGGCCTTCGGTGACGCCGAATTCAGGGCGATCACGAGATTGTCTTCCGGAAAGACATAGATCCCCTGGCCGTAGATGCCGACGGCGCGATAGCCGTCTTCCATGGGCCACCAGAAGTAACCATAGCTGGCGCCTTTTTCGGCCTGCTTGGCCGGAACGTGATTGGCGGTCGCGTCATCGATATAGCCGTCGGGCAGGATGCTTTTCCCGTCGATCTTGCCGCCGCCCATCATGAACATGCCGATGCGCGCATAGTCGCGGAGCGTCATGCTCATGCAGCAGCCGCCGCGTTCGAGGCCGGCCTTGTCGGTCATCCAGATCGCGTCCTGCTCCATGCCGAAAGGCCCCCAGAGTTTTTCGGAGGCGTATTGCGAGAGCGACTTGCCCGCGATGGCGCGGGTGAGGGCGATGCCGGCAAGGTCAGTCTCGCCGGTGTTGTAGTTCCAGACCGTGCTGGCGGGCGCGTCGCGTTTCAGTTTCGACATGTATTCGACGAGCGGGTTGATCTCGATCGGATGCTTGCCGCTGAAGGGGCGCTGGCCGGACTGGGCGACGTCTGATTTCGGGTTGGAATAGGTCTCGTCCCATTTGACGCCGGTGGTCATCGTCATCAGCTGGCGCAGGCTGACATCTTCATAGGGCGAGCCTTTCAGCTCGGGGATGTAGCGCGTCACCGGATCGTATTCGGACTTGATGAAACCGTCCTTGATCGCGGCGCCCATCAGGATCGAGGTGACGGACTTCGCGACAGAGAAGGACGTCCAGCGATCGGTCGCCTTGCGGCCGAGGGCGTATTTTTCCAGCACGACCTGGCCATCCTTGATGGCGATCAGGCCCGAAACGCGATTGTCCTTCATGAAGGCGTCGATGCTGGACGACTTGCCCTTGAACTTCACCTTCGGATTGATCTGCGTCGCGGCGGTCGGGAGTTCGAAAACCTTCGTGCCTTTTTTGACCGTGTTGACCTGATAGACTTTCTCGATCGCCGGATAGCGTTCGAGCTGCTGCTTCTGGGTCCACGTCAGGATCGAGGCGACGGGCGGTTTGCTGATCGGCTTCTGCGCGAACGCGGGCTGGGCGAGCGCGAAAATGAGAGCGCCTGTGGCGATGGCCGGCAGACGCGACATGCGTGCAGTCATGATTGGTGTCCTCCCTGAAGGCCCGAGCGTCCCCCGGGCATCCGGCGCTGACGGCCGGTTTGGAGGGGAAAATCGCCTGACTGCGGGGCCGGGGCAAGGGGGTGCGGATTCCGCTGCGTTCTGGCGCTTCATCGGACATTCGGGCGTGCGTTCGCGATCCCGCCGATGGGATCGGCGGGTTGGGGCGTCTGCTTTTTTGAGGCGGCTAGCCGGGCTCGGTGCGGCGGCTCCAGGCGTCGAGACGGTCGGCGAGGAGGGGCGTGAGATTTTCGAAGGCGCTTTGCACGATCATTTCGCCGAAGGTCGGCGCGCGCATGAAGGGCTCGCCATCGTGCACGGCAAAGCGGCGCGGCTGGTTGCTCGTGCAGTCAGCGGCGGCGAGGCGCGCGAGGCGGAAGGCGGCGCGGCGGGCGGCGGCCTGCGGGTTGCGCAGGACGAGGCGTAGCGCCTGCAGCCGGCGTGCGAGCGGCAGGCTGTCGTAGAAATGCCGGGGCGTTTCGGATTTTGCGTAGTCGCGATCGCGCGGTGGCGCGGTGCGCGGGAAGATGCGGAATCGCAGCTTGCGCCACGTCTCTGGTTTATCGGGCCAGACGAGGATGCGGCGCCTGCCGCGTGGGCGCGGATCCGGCGGGCGCGTGATCGCGCCGAGCGTGACGCGGAGGGTGAGGGCGGCGGCGAGGATGAGCTGGCGGACGAGGCTTTCGAGGTTGAAGAGCCAGTCGGTGATGTGTTTGTGCCGCTGACACTGGACGCGGCCGGTGGCGGCGAGCGTGGCGGGATCGGTTTCGAACTTTTCGCACAGCTCGGACCAGATCGTGCGGGCGCGGCGCCAGACATCGAACAACACGCCGGAGAAGCTGGGGTACAGGGCTGCGCGCACGCGCGCGGTGCGGGCGTGTCGGGCGATGCGTTTCTGGCGCGAGGGGGTCATGCGGCCTCCGGCGGTCTGGAGGGGCATTATGCAGTCATGGGTGCGGGTGTGGGACGCACGTTTCCAAAAACACGCATGTGGGAGGCGCAGCGCCTTGGTGGCGTTGGAATTGTTCTGGGAAAGTGAAACGCCAATTCCCGGGAATTGCGGGGGGCGGGCTTGCCGTTTTCCCGGTAATTGCCGGGCAGGCGCCCGGCGGTCCCGGGTTCGTTCAAGGGTACGAATTCCCCACGGGGGTCATTCTCGGGCTTGTCCCGAGAATCTCGGTTGTTGGTTCGGTGGGAATGTTGGCTGTTCCGCACTGGAGACAACCGAGACCCTCGGGACAAGCCCGAGGGTGACCCCACAAGGGGGCTGGTGGTTGGGGAGGTTCTCGCTGCTTTGCAGCGGCTGCCGGCCCTTCGAGACGCCGCCTGCGGCGGCTCTCCAGGGTGAGGGTCCGGCGGTCCCGAAGATTAGCGCGCGGCCACGGCCTCTGGGCCCAGCTCCAGTTCGGTGCGAGGGCCTTTCGGCGCCGCGGTTTCCGGGAGTTGGCAGATGACCGAGGTGCCGGCGCCGGGCTGCGATTTGATCTTCACGTCGCCGCCGTGGAGCTCGACGAAGGAGCGTACGAGGGCGAGGCCGAGGCCGGCGCCGCGGGTGTCGCCGCCGGTGGTGAAGCTGTCGAACACGCTCGACTGCTTGTCGGCGGCGATGCCCTTGCCGTTGTCCGAGACGGCGAGGCGGATGATGTTCTCGCTCGGCACGGGCTTGGAGGCTTCGATCTTGATGTGGCCGCCGGCGCCGGTGAAGCGCAGGGCGTTCGAGAGCAGGTTGAACAGCACCTGCTTGATGCGGCGCTCGTCGGCGTGGATGTTGCCGATGCGATCGTCGCACAGGATCTCGACCCGGACTTTCGTGTTCTGCGCGGAGGAGACGACGAGATCGACGGCGTCCTCGATGGCGCCGCGCAGCGAGAAGGCGGAGAGTTCCAGCTCCATCTTGCCGGCCTCGATCATGGCGAGGTCGAGAATGTTGGAGATGACTTTCGAGAGGTGGTCAGCGGCGGTGAGGATCGAGTCGACCTGCACGCGCTGCTTGTCCGACAGCGGGCCGGGACGCTCGCTCTCCAAGAGCTCGGCATAGCCGAGGATGGTGGTGAGCGGCGAGCGCAACTGGTAGCTGACGTTCTGGACGAATTCGTTCTTGAGCTTGTCGGCGGCCTGCAGGGCTTCGTTCTTGTCCTTGAGGGCCTGTTCGACTTTCCGCGCGGCTGTCACGTCCATGAAAGCCACCAGGGTTGCGCCGTTGGGCAGCGGCTGGGTGATCCAGGTGATGGTGCGGTCGTTCGAGGTGCGCATCACGCCCTGCGCCGGCTGGCGATAGTCGGGCGAGGGGTTGGTGACGCGGCTGCGGATCGTGGCCCACACATTGCGGTCGTGGAACATGCGCGCGCACTGGTTCACGACGGCGTCGAAGTCCGGGCTGTCGTTGAGGTTCTCGCGCTGCAGCTCCCACAGCTCGGTGAAGGCGTCGTTGTTGAGGCGCAGGCGGCCATCGGCGCTGAACACCACGACGGCTTCGCGCAGGTGGTCGAGCGTGGCTTTCTGGACGTTGATGAGGCGGTTGAATTCCGACTTCAGCGTCACCTCGTCGGTGATGTCCTTGAACAGCAGCAGCACGCCGCCGAGCGGGTGGCGCTGGCGCGTGACGCGCAGGATGCGGCCGTCGGGCAGGGTCCACAGGTCTTCGACGAAGTCGACTTTCTCGCCCTGGTAATAGCTCAGCTCCTCGCGGCGCCATTTGGTGAAGTCCGGCTTGGCCGGCAGCTTCCGGCGCTCGCGCAGGCGGTCGAGGATCGAGCCGTGGTCCGGCTTGTCGAGCAGGTAGGCGGGATCGAGCTCCCACATCGCCTGGAAGGCGCGGTTGTTGAAGATCAGCTTGCGATCTGGCCCGAAGATGGCGACGCCGTCGGTGATGTGGTTCAGCGTGTCGTCGTGGGCCTTGGAGTGCTTCTCGAGCGTCTCGCGCGCGGTTTCCTGCTCGGTGATGTCGAAGGCCATGCCGCCGAGGCCGCCGGAGAGCGGGAACATCTTCACGCGCATGGCGCGGCGTTCACCGCTGACCACAATGTGCCGCATCTCGTCGGTTTCGGCATTGCCGTTGATGGTCTTCTGCGCCTGGCCGGTGACGTGCTGGTCGAGCATGATCTGGCGGTCGAGGACGTGGTCGATGCTGGGCGCGCCGACGGCTTTCAGGTAGGCGCGGTTGACCCATTGCAGCTTGCCGGCGCCGGACATGCGCCAGGCGGGGAAGGGCGCCTTGCCGAGCATTTCGAGGAAGGCCATCGGGTCGCGTGCGACGGCGGCGCGGGCTTCCTCGATGCGGGCGCGGGCGCCGGACTCTTCGAGGCCCTTGATGGTGGTGTCGGTGATCCAGAGCACGGCGCGGGCGCCGGCGGTGCGGCCGTCGGCTTCGAGGAAGCGGCCGGAGGGGCCGATGATGGTGAGCGAGAACGGCGCGCCGTCTTTCCGGAGCTGCTTCAGGCGCTCGCGCAGGGTCGCGTCCTGGCCGGCGCCATCGCGGGCTTCGAGATCGGCGAGGCCTTCGAGGATGCGGACGCCCGGATCTTCGGACGTGCCATCATCGGCAAAGCGAAGGATACCCATGAGGGCGACGGGCGAGCCGTAGAGGTTGGGCTGGCCCCATTCGGATTGCTGTTGCGGACGCGGGGCGCCTTCGGGAAGCTCTGCATCTTCCCAGACCATGATGACGCCGGGGTGGGCGCCGAAGACGCTCTCGGCGCGGGCCAGCTGTTCGCGGGCCTTCTGTTCCTGCTCGCGATATTTCCGGGCGGCGCCGCGGGCGCCATCGGAGATCCGCAGGGCCCAGAGCAGCGCTGCAATGCCAAATGCCGCTGCGCCTGCGACGAGCAGGACGAGCGGCTGGGTGAGGTTCATGTCCATGGTCGACGTTCCGCCGGGGCCGAATCACTACGCGGAGGCATCCTACAGGCGGATGCCCTCAGTTAACCAAATGGCAGGGTGGGGGGTTAATGGGCGGTTAAGCAGCTGCTGATGGTCGGCAAAATTTGCCGGGTAGAGGCTGTTTTGGTTGGCCAGAGCGAGGTCAGAAGTTTGTTTTCGTTAGCGAAACGTCTGTTGTGGACCGTCACTGGGCGGGGATGAGGGCGCTCATCTGGTGGGCCGTCCACTGGGCAGCTTCCTCGGGCGGATAGCTGGCGATGACGCTCCAGTAGGCCGCCATGACGATGCACTGGTCGTTGACCGGCAGGGTGGCGAGCTGGCCGGACTGGAAGTTGGTCCACTGCTGGGCGGTGAGGCGCTTCTGGAGGTCGCGGTTGAAATCCTGGACCTGCGTGGGCGAGGGCGGGACGCGCGCGACGCTGGCGCTGCGGCCGGAGGCGACGGCGCGGATCAGCGAGAGGTTGCTGGCGGCTGCGATGCGGCGCGCCTCGATATTGTCGAGGGGAAGCGGCTGATACGTGCCCTGCATGGCGGCGTGGCAGATCTCGGTGGTGCGCATGGCGCGCTGCATGTTCGCCGCCATCTCGGCGAGCACAGGGGTCTCGGCTGCGACGATGGCGCGGGCGTTGCGCGCCTGGAAGGCTTCGAGCTGGTCCGACAGGAGGCCGTCGAAGCGATCATGCTCGCGCTGGGGATCGGGGACCTGCGTGAGGAGCGGGGCGAAGATGGTGGTGTAGTCGGCCGGCAGCAGCTGCTTGAACGTGATGTAGAAGGGGCCGTCGATGGGATCGGCGATCATCAGCGCCTCGGCGGCGGCCGGGATTTCGCGCGCGGACGGGGCGGGGGCTGCGGGGATGGGGCCTTCGGGGGTGGGTGCGCCGTTCGGGCGGGTGATGACGGGGCGCATCCAGTCCGGCAGGGTCATGCGCTCGGTTGGAGCGGAGGCGGATTGTACGGCGGCGGGTGTAGGAGATGTGATGGGCGAGTTGAGGCCCTGCGTGGCGTACCAGATGCCGGCGCCGCTGGCGCCGAACACCATGATCAGGAGCATGATATAGAGTGGGAGCCGGCTGCCGCGCGATTTCGGCGGGCCACGCATGGCATCGCCTGACACACCGCAGTTCCAGCACGCGCCTGCGTCGGGCGGGATTTCGGCGCGGCAGCTATGGCAGGTCGCGATCATTGGTCAGCCCCCGTCGGTGTGGCGAGCATAGCCGGGCTTGCTGGCGGAGCAATTGGATAGGGACGTCCGCCTGCTTCGCAGGCAGCCCCTTCCGTCATGCTTCGCATGCCACCTTCCCCGCTTCGCGGGGCAGGACCACAAACCGCTAACAACGTTGGGAAGTCCTCCCTCGCCGAAGGCGGGGGAGGTGGCGCGAAGCGACGGAGGGGGCTGGCCGCGTAGCGGCCGGATGCCTGCGTGCGTCAGATTTCCTGGTTGTAGTGGCCGACTTCGGCGAACTTCGCGAGGCGGGGCTTCACTTCGTTGCGGAAGAGGGCGCGCATGTCGTCCTCGCCCTGCATCGACTCGACGACAACCACCAGCTCGGGCTTGTTGGAGGAGGCGCGGACGAGAACCCACGAGCCGTCTTCCAGCGTGACGCGCGCGCCGTTGACGGTGTTCACGTCGATGATCTTGCGGCCGAGGATTTCGCCGCCCGACTGGCCGAGCGCCTGATAGTCGGCGACGACCTGGTCAACGATGCCGTACTTCTTCTCGTCGTCGCAGTGCGGCGACATCGTCAGCGATGTCCACGCATTGCCGAGATCGGCCTTGAGGTCCGAAAGCGAGCGGCCGGGGTTGCGGTCCAGCATCATCAGCACGGCGGCGGCGGCGACGAGGGCGTCGTCATAGCCGTAGCCATAGGGCTTGCGGAAGAACATGTGGCCTGATTTCTCGAAGCCGGCGAGGGCGTCGAGCTCCGTCGTGCGGCGCTTGATATAGGAGTGGCCGGTCTTGAAGTAATCGACCGTGACGCCGTTCTCTTTCAGGACCGGGTCGGTCTTGTAGAGGCCGGTGGATTTCACATCGACGACGAAGGTTGCGTTCTTGTGGATCTTGGAGAGGTCGCGGGCGAGCAGGAGGCCGATCTTGTCGGCGAAGATTTCCTCGCCCTTGTCGTCGACCACGCCAACGCGATCGCCGTCACCGTCGAAGCCGACGCAGAGGTCCGCGCCGTGTTCCTTCACCGCCTGGCCCATCGAGACCAGCATCTCGTGGTCTTCGGGGTTCGGGTTGTACTTGGGGAAGTTGTAGTCGAGGTTGGCGTCCATCTCGATGACTTCAGCGCCCATCAGGCGCAGGGCCTCGGGCGCGAAGGCGCCGGCCGCGCCATTGCCGCAGGCGCAGACGACTTTCAGCTTGCGCGTGAGCTTGGCGTTCTTCGAGACGGCCGCGATGTATTTCTCACGCATGCCATCGACGCGGATCAGCTTGCCGCCGGGTTGCGGGTTGAACCTGCCGTTGAGGACGATGTCTCTCAGGCGGCCCATTTCCTCGGGCCCGAAGGTGAGCGGCTTGTTCGCGCCCATCTTCACGCCGGTCCAGCCATTCTCGTTGTGGCTGGCGGTGACCATGGCGACGCACGGGATGTCGAGTTCGAACTGGGCGAAGTAGGCGATCGGCGAGAGGGCGAGGCCGATGTCGTGCACTTCGCAGCCGGCCTCGAGCAGGCCAAGCGTCAGCGCCTGTTTGATCGAGAGCGAATAGGACCGGTAGTCGTGGCCCGTCACGATGCGGGGGTCGACGCCCATCTCCCGGATCAGGGTGCCGAGGCCGAGGCCGAGGGCCTGCACGCCGAGGAAGTTCAGCTCCGGGGCCTTGGGATATTGCGGGCCGCCAAACCACCAGCGCGCGTCGTACTCGCGGAAACCGGTCTGCTTCACCAACGCGGTCGTCTCGAACTCGTACGTGTTGGCAGACAGTTCGGTGCTGGGCTTTTTCATATCGTGTTCCAAAGGCGTCTGGAGCGGTCCGGTGGACCCGGACGCGGGAGGTTCCCTGCGGCAGAGCAAGGGCGGGGCCAACCTAGTCGAATTCGTGCGCGAGGCGAGTGGCAGATTGGCTCAATCTGCAGCGCATGCCTGTGCGCTCAGATTGTCAGCTGGGTGCCCATTTCGACGACGCGCGAGGTGGGGATGCGGAAGAACTCGGTGGCGTTGGTGGCGTTGCGGCTGAGGAAGATGAAGAGGTGGTCCTGCCAGAGCGGCATGCCCCACTTGCCATCGGCCAGCAGCGTGCGGCGCGAGAGGAAGAAGGACGTGTGCATGATGTCGAACGACAGGCCGCACTTCTTCGCCAGCGTGAGGCCGCGCGAGACGTTGGGCGTTTCCATGTAGCCGAACTTCATGGTGAGGCGATCGAGGTTCGGGAAGATTTCCGTGACCTCGATCTTCTTGTCGTCCGGCACGTAGGGCACAGGCGCAAAGCGTACGTTGAGGACAACGTTGTGCTCGTGGAGCACCTTGTTGTGCTTGAGGTTGTGCAGGAGCGCGGTGGGGGCTGCGTCCGGATCGGCGGTGAGGAAGACGGCGGTGCCTTTCACGGTGTGCGGCGGGCTGATCTCGAGGCCCTTGAAGACGTCGATGACGGAGATGTCCTTCCGGGTGCGGGCGAGCAGGATCTTCGTTCCGCGCACCCAGGTCCACATCACGATCATCAGCACCGCCGCGATCAGCAGCGGGACGTAACCACCCGAGGGCAGCTTCAGCATGTTGGAGGCGAGGAAGACGCTTTCCACGATGAGGAAGGGCGCCACGATGAGGGCCGAGAACCAGATGCTCTTGTTCCAGACGCGGCGGGCGGCGAGGAAGATGAGGATCGAGGATGTGATCATCGTGCCGATCACCGAGACGCCGTAGGCCGACGCCAGCGCCGAGGATGAGCGGAAGGTGAGAACAAGGATCACCACGCCGGCGAGCAGCATGTAGTTGATCTGCGGCATGTAGATCTGGCCGTGTTCGCTGGCCGAAGTGTTGACGATGCGCAGGCGGGGCAGGAGGCCCAGTTGCACGGCCTGCTGGGTCAGCGAGTAGGCGCCGGTTATGACGGCCTGGCTGGCGACGACGGTGGCGAGCGTGGCGAGGATGACCAGCGGGATCTGCAGGACATCCGGCGCCATCATGAAGAACGGATTGGCCGTGGTTTCGGGGTGCGCGATCACCATCGCGCCCTGGCCGAGATAGTTGAGCGCCAGCGAGGGTAGCACCAGCCATGTCCACATCGCGGCGATCGGCTTGCGGCCGAAATGGCCCATGTCGGCGTAGAGGGCTTCAGCGCCCGTGACACAGAGGAAGACGGAGCCGAGCACGACGAAGCCCAGCACCGAGTGCGTCATCAGGAAGGTGACGGCGTAGTGCGGGCTGATGGCGGCGAGGATGGCCATGCCGTCCTGCGCGATATGCCAGACGCCGAGCGCGCCGAGGGTGATGAACCAGACAAGGCAGACGGGCCCGAAGAGCTTGCCAACGACGGACGTGCCTTTCTTCTGGATCAGGAAGAGGCCGATCAGCAGGCCGAGGGCGCCGGGCACGATGAAGCCTTCGACGCGGCCTTGTAGCTCCGGGATGACGGTGAGGCCTTCGACGGCAGAGAGAACCGACATGGCGGGCGTCAGCAGCGCGTCGCCGAAGAACATGCCGGCGGCGACCAGCGCCACCACGAAGAGGAGTGGCGTGCGGCGGCCGATGGTCTTCTGCAGCAGGGCGGTGAGCGAGAGCGTGCCGCCTTCGCCGCGGTTGTCGAGGCGCAGGAGCAGCAGGACGTATTTCAGCGTGACGATGATGATCAGCGACCACAGCATCAGCGAAATCACGCCGAGCACATCATCGCGCAGCAGCGCGCCTTCGCGCTCGGCATTGATGTGGTGGATGCTTTCCTTGAAGGCGTAGAGCGGGCTGGTGCCGATGTCGCCGAAGACAACGCCGATCGACGCCAGTGCGAGGGGCCAGAACCTTGCGGTTCCGGGCTGTCCCTCCGTTGGTTGAGCTGCGCCGCCTTTAGACGAAGCATCGCTCATGTGGTGTGCCTTCAGCCGCGAACCGGATTCCGGTCCCGAACGGGGCGGGCTCGTACGCCTGTCGCCGGGGGTAGGGAAGCGGGATTATTTTCAGCGCGGGATATTTACATTGCATTGCAGCAGAGGCAGCGGCGGAGCGAATTCCGCTGTCACAAAGCGCCCCAAATAGGTTGTTCTGGCTTCTGGCCGAAAGCAAAAAGGCCCGGCAATGCCGGGCCCTTCGCGTGTTTGAGTTCGATGCCGCCTAGTAGCGGTAGTGTTCCGGCTTGTACGGGCCTTCCGGGGCGACGCCGATGTAGGCGGCCTGATCGTTCGACAGTTTGGTGAGGTTGGCGCCGAGCTTGTTGAGGTGGAGCAGGGCGACTTTCTCGTCGAGCTTCTTCGGCAGGGTGTAGACCTTGTTGTCGTAGGCCTTGCCGTTGGTCCAGAGTTCGATCTGGGCCAGCGTCTGGTTGGTGAACGAGGCCGACATCACGAAGGACGGGTGGCCCGTCGCGTTGCCGAGGTTGAGCAGGCGGCCTTCGGAGAGCAGGATCATGCGCTTCCCGTCCGGGAAGTTGATCATGTCGACCTGCGGCTTGATGTTGTCCCACTTGTAGTTCTTGAGCGCGGCGACCTGGATCTCGTTGTCGAAGTGACCAATGTTGCCGACGATGGCCATGTCCTTCATCTCGCGCATGTGCTCGAGGCGGATGATGTCCTTGTTGCCGGTGGTGGTGATGAAGATGTCGGCGGTCTTCACGACGTCTTCAAGCGTGACGACTTCATAGCCGTCCATGCAGGCCTGCAGCGCGCAGATCGGATCGACCTCGGTGACCTTCACGCGGGCGCCGGCGCCTTGCAGTGAGGCGGCCGAGCCTTTGCCCACGTCGCCATAGCCGCAGACGACCGCGACCTTGCCGGCCATCATGGTGTCGGTGGCGCGGCGGATGCCGTCGACCAGCGATTCCTTGCAGCCGTACTTGTTGTCGAACTTCGACTTGGTGACGCTGTCGTTCACGTTGATCGCGGGGAAGGGCAGCAGGCCTTTTTCGACGAGGCGATAGAGGCGGTTGACGCCCGTGGTGGTTTCTTCCGTCACGCCCTTGATGGCGGCGCGCTGCTTGGTGAACCAGCCTGGCGATTGGGCGAGGCGTTTCTTGATCTGCTTGTAGAAGTAGATCTCTTCTTCGGATTCCGGCGTCTCGATGATCGACGTTTCGCCCGCTTCGACGCGCGCGCCGATGAGGATGTACATGGTGGCGTCGCCGCCATCGTCGAGGATCATGTTGGTGAAGCCACCGTCGGCCCACTGGAAGATCTTGTCGGTGTAGTCCCAGTACTCTTCGAGGCTCTCACCCTTTACGGCGAACACCGGGATGCCGGCTTTCGCGATGGCGGCGGCGGCGTGGTCCTGCGTCGAGAAGATGTTGCACGAGGCCCAGCGGACTTCGGCGCCGAGGGCTTTCAGCGTCTCGATCAGCACGCCGGTCTGGATGGTCATGTGGAGCGAGCCGGTGATGCGCGCGCCTTTCAGCGGCTGCGACTTGCCGTATTCGGCGCGCGTGGCCATCAGGCCCGGCATTTCGGTTTCGGCGATGATCAGTTCCTTGCGGCCCCAGTCGGCCAGCGAAAGGTCGGCAACCTTGAAATCGTCGAAGGCCATCGCCCGGACTCCTGTTTTTGAAAGCGTGGCGCTCCCGATCAGCGGGAGAGCATGTGGCGGGGCCTATAGCAGGGTGAAACCGGCTGGGCAAATCATATAAAGATATCCTTATATGATTGTCGTGGAGGGGACGCTTTATGGACTGGGAGGGGCGGGACGCGGGGCTTATGCCCGGGATGCCAACAGGTTTTGCGACAAAGAGAGGCGAGGGACGCCCTCACTTCGCCGCCTTCGGCTTCCCATTTGTGTGCATCGCGTGGTTGCGCAGGCTGTTGCCTCAAGGCCACATTTGAGCTCGTAGCGGGCGGGGCCCGCAACAAGGGCGCGTCTCCTAAAAGCGCCGCAGGCGAAGGGTGAGTGGAATGCCGCAGATGAAGCCGAACTGGGGTCTGGCGGGGATTCTGGCTGTCGTGATGGCGACGGCCTTGCCCGCGGTCGCCCAGGAGGTGGACCAGATCGACCGTGTGGCCGGCGTGCCGTCTCCGGGCGGCATGGGCCGGGCGCCGGATAACGTGAAGGTCGTGGCGCCGGGCGCGCTGGTGTTTGCGAGCTTCGACCGCAATGGCGATGGCAGGATCACGCTCGCGGAGATCGAGGCGGGCGCGGAAATTTCGTTCGTGGCGGCCGACCGCAATGGCGATGGCGTCATCACCGGCTTCGAGCAGACCGACTGGGCCGCTGCGATGGGCAGCGGCAATGATGTGATGTCGAACGCGATGACGTTCGACATCGATCTCGATCGCGCGGTGACGAAAGCGGAATTCCTCTCCGGGCTGAAGCGTATCGCCGGGCAGATCCAGCCCAATGGCGACCTGACATTCTCTGACCTGCTGTTGCCGCTGACGCGGCCGTCGGACCCGGATCAGGGACAGGGCTTCGGCCTTGGCCGTATCATCCCGCGTGGTTCGCCGCCGGCCGGCACGACGCCGAACGAGAGTCGCAATGTGACGGCGGAGCAGTAACGCTCAGGCGCTTTCAGCATCGATTGAAGGGTGTCTCTATTCGCGTTCGTCGAAGCGGCGCGCGATGAGATCGCACACGGCTTCAAGGGCTGCGTGGGCTTCGACGCCCTCGGCATCGATCTCGATTGTCTGGCCGACGCGGGCGCCGAGCATCAGGAGATCCATGATCGAGGCGGCGCTGGCGGTCATGCCGTCATAGCGCACGGTGACTTTCGCGTTGAACTTCGAGGCCTCGCGCGCGAAGGCGGCTGAAGCGCGGGCGTGAAGTCCGCGCTGGTTCACCAGCTCAGCACTGCGGGACCACGTGTCGCTCATCAGGCCCGCTGCAGAAGGGCAGAGGCGACGGAGATATACTTGCGGCCGGCTTCCTGCGCCGCGAGGGCGGCTTCGGCCAGCGGCAGGCGCGCGCGCACTTCGGCGAGCTTGATCAGCATGGGCAGGTTGACGCCCGCGATCACTTCGACCTTGGCGCCGCCCATCACCGAGATGGCGAGGTTGGACGGCGTGCCGCCAAACATGTCGGTGAGAATGACGACACCGGCGCCGGTGTCGGTCGCCTTGGCGGCGGCGATGATTTCACGGCGGCGCATGTCCATGTCATCGTCAGGGCCGATACAGACGGCGCTGACATTTTCGAGATGGCCTACGACGTGCTCGGCGGCGGCGATGAACTCCTCGGCCAACCGGCCGTGCGTGACCACGACCAAACCGATCATTGGAAGAACTCCCGCTTTTCCCTGGAGGGCATGGTGATGACTCGTTTGTTCCGCGGTCAATAGTGATTCAGATGTGCAGCGGGGCGGGTGGCAGTTCCACGATGAAGCGGGCGCCTGCAACCTGGTCGTTTGTCATGCGGTTTTCCGCCCAAACAACGCCCCTGTGGGTCTCGGCAATCTGGCGGACAATAGAGAGGCCCAAACCTGAATTATTCCCGAACTTCGCGCCGGCCGGGCGGTCGGTGTAGAAGCGCTGGAAGATTTTCTCCAGCTTGTCAGGGGGAATTCCGGGGCCCTGGTCTTCAACCACGATGCGAACCACGGGGCCGCGTGCGGTTTTTCCGTTCGACAGCGTAACGGTCACTTCGCCCGCCGGAGGCGAGAAGGAGCGGGCATTCTCGACAAGGTTCCGGATGATCTGGCCAAGCGGCCCCTCGCGCCCCATCACCTCGTGCGCCGATGACGCATCAGTGACCGTGAAGGTAACGCGGGCGTCGGTCTCGCGCGCGGTGTCCTGATAGATCGAGACGATATCCTCGAGCAGCTTGCGCAGGTTCACCCGCACCAGCTTCTCGCGCACGATCTCGGCCTCGAGGCGCGACAGGTTGGAGATGTCGGAGATCAGGCGGTCGAGACGGACAACGTCGCGCGCGATGACGCTGGACATCTTTTCCTTCATCGCCGGATCGCTGATGGCCTGCGAGGTCTCGACGGCGGAGCGGATGGAGGTGAGCGGGTTCTTGAGCTCGTGCGCAACATCGGCGGCGAAGCGCTCGTTCTCCTGGATGCGATCGTAGAGCGAGACCGTCATCGCCTCCATGGCGCGCGCAAGGTCGCCGATCTCGTCCTTGCGATTGTGCAGCTGGCCGAGGTTCAGCCGTTCGGCGGCGCCGGTGGTCACGCGGTCGGAGGCCAGCGCAAGCCTGCGCAGCGGGCGGGCGATGCCGAGGGTGAGGAGCGTGGCGGTGATGAACGACACCAGGATCGCCACGATGATGAGGGGGACGAGGGCGGCGCGCTCGGCCGCGATGATGTCCGAGACGTCGCTGGTCTCCACGGTGAGCGTGCCGGCGACGCGCAGCACTTTCTCGATCGGCATGGTGACGGAGAGCACGCGATCGGCCTGGTCGTTGAAACGCTCGGAGAAGACCGCCTCGCCGTTGAGGGCGCGGGTGACTTCTTCATCAAGCGACAGGGCCTCGGCAATGGGCTGGCGGCCTGTGGCGCTGACGGTTTCGAATGTGCGGTTGATGGCGCGGACGGTGTCGAGCCAGGTCTGTTCGAGCCAGCTGGGCTCGCGGATCGGCGGCAGGTCGCGCTTGTCGATCACGTCCTTGATCAGGCGCGTGTCGGCGACGATTTCGTGCTGCGGGTCGTGCACGATGATGCGCGTCGTGCGCGTCAGCGGCATCGACGTGAGCTGCTTGATCACCGTGTCGATGTCGAGGGCGACGGGCAGGTCGGTGACGGCGTTCTCGGTCATGAAGGAGGAGATGAGCTGGCTCATTTCCTCGAGGCTGGCCTTGCGCGCCGTGACAAGGCTTGCCCGTACCTCGTTCAGCACCAGCGCACCGGCGATCAGGATGATCAGGCCGGCGAGGTTGGAAGCGAGGATCAGTCTCGCGATGGGAGACCAGAGCAGGGGCCGCTTCTTGCGAGGCGCGCCCTTGACGACTTTTTCTGGCCTGCTGGTTTTCTCAGGCTTCCTTATAGCGATACCCCACGCCATAGAGCGTTTCGATGCCGTCGAAATTGTCGTCGAGGTCGCGGAATTTCTTCCGCAGACGTTTGATGTGGCTGTCGATGGTGCGGTCGTCGACATAGACCTGATCGTCGTAGGCGGCGTCCATCAGCTGGTCGCGGC
>JAOATF010000200.1 GCA_030158285.1 Hyphomonadaceae bacterium | reverse complement strand
CAGTGGGAAGAGATGACCACGGACCCGACGCAACGCATCGGCCGCCCGCGCCAGATCTACACGGGTGCCGCGAAACGCGACTACGTTGGAATGGCGGACCGGAAGTAGTTTTTCGGCGGACCGGAATTGAGAAGGGCGGCTCGCGAGGGCCGCCCTTTTTGTTTGTGGCAGTGGCGTAGCACCGGCTGTCATCCCGGCCGAGCACAGCGAGAGCCGGGACCCATCGCTCCACCTCGCGAATTGACGAATGGGTCCCGGCTCTTCGCGACTTCGTCGCTGCGGCCGGGATGACAAGCTGTGGTGCTTCAGGAAAGCCGCAGGATTGTTTCTGCTGAGATTTGAGCCGCCGGTTTTCCATCGCCTGCCATGATGCGGATGGCATCGCGCTGGCCGGCGCGCTGGGCTTCGAGCACGGCGGGGTTGTGCAGGCGGTCGATGGCGGACTTGGCGATAAGGTCGGCGCGGAAGCGGGTCTGGATGAATTCGGGGATGAGTTCGCGGTTGGCGGCGACGTTGACCAGTGCGGAGTATTTCGACTTGAACAGGAAGGCGCGCAGCAGCGCCCAGGTGATCCAGCCGAGGCGGTAGCCGGTTACGACGGCGGCGCCTTGCGCGGCGAGTTCGGTGGTGACCGTGCCTGAGCAGGCAATGGCGACGGTCATGGCGGCGTAGGCGTCGGCCTTCTCGGCTTCCTCGCGGATCAGCGTGACGGGATAGGTCTGGAGCCCGGCCTGGCGTTCGACTTCGGCGGCGACGCTGGGGGCGACCATGCAGACGACATGGCTGCCGGGCGTGGCGCGGTGCGCCTGCCCTGTTGCGTCGAACAGGGTTGGGGCGACGCGGCGCATCTCTGCGTTGCGGCTACCCGGCAGGAGGCCGATGACCGGGGCGTCGGCGGGGATGCCGTGGCGCTGACGGAAGCCGGCGCTGTCGCCTTTCGGCAGGCGATGCAGCGCGGGGTTGCCGATGACCGTCGTGGGCAGGCCCCACTCGACATAGAAGGGCTGTTCGAACGGATGGATGCACAGGAGATGATCCACCCATTGCGCCAGCACACGGGCGCGGCCGGGGCGCGTGGCCCAGACCTGCGGGCCGATCAGTTTTATCCGCCTGGCGCGGGCGCCACGCAGCTTCAGCGCGCGCGCGAGGCGCCACATGAAGCCCCAGCTGTCGATCAGGACAACGCTGTCAGGATCGGCCTTGGCGATCACGTCGGCGCAATCCTCGACGGCTTTCTTGACGCGATCATATGCCTTGAGGCCTTCGATCAGGCCGAGGACGGCGAGGCCCGACATATCGACGTCGGTGTGGGCGCCCCGAGCGCGCATGCGTTCGCCGCCGATGCCGGAGATCTGGATGCCCGGCTGCATCGCGCGGAGGGCGTCGATCACGTCGGCGCCGATGGCGTCTCCGGAATCCTCTGCCGCGACCAGATAGACGTGGGTCACGCGAGGTCGGCCGCGGTGAAGCCGTAGACGAAGATGCCGACTGCGTCGGCGGCGGCAGCAACCTGTTCGCGATCCACCACAAGGGCGGCGCCCGCTTCCACGGCGATGCCAGCAAGACAGGCGCGCGCGGCGCCTTCGACAGTGGTGAGGCCGATGGTCGGCAGGTCGATGCGGCGTTCCTGCTGCGGCTTGGGGCGCTTCACGAGGACGCCACGACGCAACTCCGCCGTGCCGCGGATTTCGGGGACGAGGTCCGGGATGCGGGCGAGCATGCGATCCGTGCCTTCCTGCGCTTCGACGGCGAGGATGAGGCCAGAGCAGGAGATGGCGCCCTGTCCTATCTCAAGCGAGCCGGAAATCTTCGCGACCTCGGCGGCGCGGCGGATATCGGGCCAGTCATCGGCCGACGGCGACAGCTTGCCCAGCGGGCCCGCCGTGACGCGGAGATCGTCAAGCACATCGTCGGCGCCGATGATGCGGAAGCCGGCGTCGGCAAACACGTCCATCACGGCGCGCAGGAGCGCGTCGTCGCCCTTCCTGGCGGCAGCGAGGATTTTCGGGAGGGCTTGCACGCCCTTGAGATCGAGCTTGAGTGAAGCAAAATCCGGGCGCTTGAGCGAGCCGGCGAAGACCATCTCCTCGCAGCCTTCCTTGCGCATCAGCTGCATCAGGCGGCCAAGTTCGCCGACGGATAGCTCTGGCCCGTTGAATTCGGCGATCAGGCCCGGATCGACGAAGCCCTTCAGGCCCACGACAAACGGATCGCGACCCGTGCGGCGGGCCTGTTCGGCCACGCGGCGGGGGAGATCTCCTCCACCTGCGACAACTGCGAGGCGGCCGGCGGACATCAGGTGCTTCTCGGGATGCAAAGCGGGCGCTTGTCGCCAGCGTCAATGAAATCGAGCACGCGCTTCACTTCGGGAACGTGCGCGCTGGCTTCGGTGACGCGGGCGAAGCGATCCTGGAAATAGCCTTCGCCGTGGAAGAGCTCGCGATAGGCGCCGCGCAATGTGTGGATTGTGTCGCGGGTGGCGCCCCGGCGCTTGAGGCCGACAATGTTGAGGCCGTGGAGATAGCCGTGATTATCGACCATGCCGTACGGGATGACGTCGCCCACCACCGCCGACGAACCGCCAATGAAGGCGCCGAGGCCGATGCGGCCCAGCTGGTGGATGGCGCAGTTGCCTCCGAGGATGACGAAATCATCGATGGTGGAGACGCCGCCGCAGACGGCGTGGGTGGAGAAGATGACACTGTTGCCGATGAGGCCGTCGTGGCCAACGTGGCTGTTGTTCATCAACATGCATTTGTTGCCGATGACAGTCTGGCCACGGCCCTGCACGGTGCCGAGATGGAGGATGCAGCCCTCGCGGATCAGGCAGTCCGTTCCGACGATGAGCTTCGTGTCCTCGCCCTTGTACTTGGTGTCCTGCGGGGCGCCGCCGAGCGCGGCGAAGGGCGAGACAATCGTGCGGGCGCCGAGCGTGGTCGAACCGGCGATCGAGACGTGCGAGATCAGGCGGACATTCTCGTGCAGCTGCGCGCGGGCGGAGACCGTGCAGAACGGGCCGATATCGACGCCGTCCGCGAGTTCCGCGCCCTTCTCGACGATGGCGGTAGGATGAATGCTGACAGCCATGTATGCCGGCGCCCCTGGCCGGTCTCCCGGCTGTTATTCCTTGATCTGGGAACGCTTTTGCGCTGCCCGCGCCAGCCATGCAAGCTCGCGCATCCACGCGCGGATGGGCTTTGCGGGATAGCCCGCAAACGTTTCACCGGCAGGCACGTCTCCGAGCACCGCAGCCCCGGCGGCAACCCGGGCGCCGAGACCCACCGTGACGTGGTCCTTCAGGCCGACGCGGCCGCCGAACTGGACGCCGTCACCCACTTGGGAGGAGCCGGAAACGCCAGCAAACGCCGCCATCACCACGTGCGAGCCGATGCGGCAGTTGTGACCGATATGGCAGAGGTTATCGATGTGGGTGCCCTCGCCGATCACCGTGTCTTCGAGGAGGCCGCGATCGATGCAGGAACTGGCGCCGATGGAGACGCCGTTCTGGATGATGACCCGTCCAAAATGCGGAGTCAGGCGCGCGCCTGCCCCGCCAGCCGCCAGTCCGAAGCCAGCCTCGCCGATGACAGAACCGGGATAGAGGATCACGCCATCGCCGATCAGGGCGCAGCGGACGCTGGCGTTGGCGCCGATGACGGTGCGAGCGCCGACCTGCACGCCGGGGCCAATGACGGCGTTGGCGCCGATGCGTGCGCCGGCGCCGATGGCGGCATCCGGACCAACGACGACGCCGGGCTCCAGGATGGCGGTGGGGGCGATGCGTGCGGTCGGGTGGATCGCAGGCGCACCGGGTTCCAGCGTGCGCAGGCGGACCAGCTGGTCAGCGACTTGCGCGAAGGCGGCGCGGGGATGCGGGACGATGATGACGGCCGGGCCATCGGGAATGGCGGAGGCTGCATCGCGCGAAGCCAGGCAGACGCCGGCGGATTTCACGCGCGCGGCGTCGCGGGCTTCTTCGACGAAAACGAGATCGGACGCAGAGGCGGAGGCAGCGGGGGCCAGCGAGCTGACCAGCCGCGCGGGATCGCCTGCCGAGACTGCGGCGCCAAGACCGGCCGCAATGCCGGAGGCAGAGAGGGGCTGTGGAACCTCGTAGAACCTGAGATCGATCACAGCCCCGCCTTCACGTTACAGATTACTGGCCGGCCGGCTTGGCAGCGCCACCAGCGGGGGCCGGCGGCGGCGGCAGGGCAGCCTTCAGCGCGTCGATCGTCGGCACGGTGGCGTCGAGACGGGCCGTGACCTTGGCGGTCAGGTCGATGGATTCCTTGGTGTAGAGCGTCGAAGGATAGCTCAGCACGACGTCGGCGTTGGCTTCCTTGGAAACCGTATCCACGGCGCGCATCATCACGGCGTAGAAAGCGTAGTTGTAGCCGTTGTCCTGCTTCTCGACGGTGGCGTTGAGCGCATTCTGCTTCTGTTGCAACTCGTTGGCCTTCTTGCTGAGACCTTCGACGCGAGCTTTCAGCGTCGGGTTGGCCTCCAGCGCTTCCCGGGTGAGGGACTGCGTCTGCGGCTTCAGCGCGTTGGCTTCGGTTTCCACCTCGCTCTGCAACGTCTTGAGGCCGAGCTGGTCGATGCCCTTGGTGGCAAGTTCCTGCAGGGCGCCATCGAGCGCCTTGCCCAGTTTGGAGTCGGCGCGGACTTTCTGCTCGTTCACGACGAACACTTTTGTCTGCGCCACGGCGACGCCGACCATGTTGCTCAGCCCGACGAAAAGGGCGCCGACGAGGACGATGCTACGGACTTTCATAACGCTAGAACCTTGTGTTGGTGGCGAACCGGAAGCTTCGCGTCCGGTCGTATTCTTCAGACGAGAGAATCTGGGCGAAGTCGAAGCGGATAGGCCCGAAAGGCGAGTTCCAGCCGATGGAGAGGCCCGCGCTGGCGCGAAGGCTGGCGCTGTCGTCCACGCGGTCAACGGTGAACGGGTTCTGCTGCTGGCGCCGCTCCCTGTCGGCTTTATCGAGTAGGCCCAGTGTACCGACGTCCAGGAAGAGCGCCCCATCCAGGCCGAACTCTTGCGGAACATACGGCAAGGGGAAGGCAAGTTCAAAGGACCCAATCGCATATGCCTTGCCGCCCAGTGCATTAAGGCGAATTACCTGGGCGGGAAGGACATTGCCGTCTGTGTCGCGAGCGACGGTGTCGTAGATCAGGCGTCCCGAGTCATCGACAACCTGCGTTCCATCGGTGTTGAGGCGCGGAACCGAGAAGTCCGGCGGCGCGACGCCAACGGCCAGCGCAAGGAACGGCACTTTGCACGAGCTGCTGGTGAGCGCGCAGTTCTGCGAGTTCTGGTACTGGTAACGCACTTCGCGCGGGCCCATGCCGGCCTGATCGAAGCCGCGGAACGAGTTGCCGCCCTTGAAGAAGCGATCGTTGATACGGATACCCTCGTCGCCCCAGCTCTCGATGTAGCCAAGTTCCAGGCGCGAACGCAGCGTCCAGCCCGGCGCGAAGCCGTGATAGATCGAGCCCTCGAACTCGTTGCGCAGATAGTTCACATCGCCGCCGAGGCCAGCGATGTCCTGGCTGAAGTTGAGGTTGAAGCCGCGCGTCGGCTTGAGATAGTCGTTCGTCCTGTTCATCTGGATCGAGTAGCCGACAGACGATGTCAGACGATCGCCGCGCTGGTCGCACAGCGAGGACCGGAAGAAGGCAGTGGTCGAGCAATCCGTCTTCCTGCCGGTATTGACCTCGCCGGGCTGAAGCTCGTTCAGCTGGAGATTGTCGTTACGCAGGCGATAGCGAAGGTGCAGCTGGTCCGTATCCGACAGCGGAAACAGCAGGCGGCCACCGGCGCCGATGATCGAGTTCTGGAACCCCGCGAGATCGAAGAAGTTCGACTGCGTCATGAACAGGTCGGCGCCGACCGCGAGGTTGCGGTCCTGAAATTTCGGCTCGGTGAAGCGGAATTCGATATCCTGCTGACGCGACGTGGTCTGAATGCGCGCCGAGAGGAACTGGCCGCGGCCGCGGAAGTTGCGCTGTTGCGCCGAGGCGCTGAACAGGAACGCGTCCTGCGAGGAGAAGCCGGCCGAGAAGGCGAGTTCGCCGGTCGCCTGCTCTTCAACCTTCACCTTGATGACCGTGCGGTCCGCCGTGGAGCCCGACTCGTCGTTCACTTCCACCTTGTCGGGCACGAAGAAGCCGAGCGACCGGATGCGGTTCTTGGCGTTGTCGAGCTGGACCGGGTTGTACTGGTCGCCCTCAGCCACGCGGATCTCGCGACGGATGACGCGGTCAAGCGTCTGGGTGTTGCCCTGGATGTCGATGCGCTCGACGTAGACGCGCGCGCCTTCGTCAACTTCGAAGTTCAGGCCGATGGTATGGGTGACCGGATCGCGCACTTCGCGTGGACGGATCGAAACGTTGGCATAGCCGGCGATACCCGCCGCGAAGGTGAGCGCGTCAATGGCGTCCTGGATATTCTTGGACCTGAACTGGTCGCCCTTCTTCATTGGAAGGAAGAGCGCGAGACGATCGCCCGACAGCTTCTCCAGCTGCGTTGAAACCTTGAGGTCGCCGAAGGTGTATTTCTCACCCTCATCGATCGTGAAGGTGAGATAGAAGTCGCGCCGGTCCGGCGTCAGTTCGGCGACAGACGAGATCACGCGGAAATCCGCGTAGCCTTCGTTGGTGTAGAACTCGGTGAGCTGCGAGCGGTCGTATTCGACCTGGCCCGGGTTGTAGTTGTCCGACTTCTCGAAGAAGCGCCACCAGCGCGACTGGCGCGTGGTGATCTCGCGGCGGAGTTCGTCGTCGGGAAAAGCTTCGTTGCCGATGAAGTTGATCGAGCGCACGCCCGTGGTCGGGCCTTCCTCGATCACGAAGATCAGGTCGGCGCGGTTCTGCGGCAGCACCTTGTATTGCGGCGTCACCGTCGCGGCGAAACGGCCGGCGCGGCGATAGACTTCGAGGATGCGCTGCACGTCCTGCTCCACGCGCGACAGCGTGAAGGTCTGGCGCGGCTCGGCCTCGGTCTCTTCCTCGAGACGGTCCGTGGTGACCGCATTGTTCCCCTCGAACATGATGCGGTTGATGATCGGGTTCTCGAGCACGCGGATGACGAGGTCGTTGCCGCGGGTTTCGATCTGGATGTCGGCGAACAGCCCGGTGGCGCCCAGCGCGCGGACCGAGAGGCCGATGCGCTCTTCATCGAACGGATCGCCCGGGCGGACCAGAAGGTAGGACTGGACGGTGCGCGCCTCGATACGCTGGTTACCCTCGACCAGGATACGGCCGATGATCTGGGGCTGTTGGGGCTGCTGTCCCCAGGCCTGGCCGTTAGGCGCAAAGTCCTGAGCGGCGGCAATAGCGCCGGCCGATGCAGTCAGCGCCAGCGCGCTCGCAAACCAAGACCGCATCGAAACCCCTCGTACGACTAACAAACCACCACATACACGGACTGCTG
>JAOATF010000199.1 GCA_030158285.1 Hyphomonadaceae bacterium | reverse complement strand
ATCCACGCGCTGGTCCGCGACGAGAAGGGCCAGAAGATGTCGAAGTCCAAGGGCAACACCATGGACCCGCTCGACATCATCGACGGCGTCGATCTCGAAACGCTGGTGGCGAAGCGCACGACGGGGCTGATGAACCCGAAGGATGCGCAGCGCATCGATCGCGAAACGCGGGGGCAGTATCCCGAAGGCATTCCGAGCTATGGCACGGATGCGCTGCGCTTCACGCTGGCGGCGCTGGCGACGCAGGGCCGCGACATCAAGCTGTCGATGAAGACGGTCGAGGGCTATCGCAACTTCTCGACCAAGCTGTGGAATGCGGCGCGCTTTGCCGAGATGAATGGCGCGAAGTTCGATGCGGCGTTCGATCCGAAGTCGGCAAAGCACACGCTGAACCGCTGGATCATCTCCGAGGCGACGCGGACGATTGCGGACGTCGAGGCGGGCATCAAGGGCTACAAGTTCAACGAGGCGGCGGCTGCGGCCTATCGCTTCGTGTGGAACGTGTTCTGCGACTGGTATGTCGAGCTGACCAAGCCGGTGCTGAACGGCGCGGATGAAGCCGCGAAAGCCGAGACGCGCGCGACGACAGCGTGGGCGCTGGATGTGATCGTGCACATGCTGCACCCGTTCATGCCGTTCGTGACGGAGGCGCTGTTCGAGGCGCTGAACGAGGGCGCGGATCGCGGGCTGCTGGTGTCGCGCAAGTGGCCGGAGCTGGCGGAGTCGCTGGCGGATACGGCGGCGGTGGCGGAAGTGGACTGGGTGATCCGCCTCATCACCGCGATCCGCTCGACGCGGTCGGACCTCAACGTGCCGGCGGGCGCGAAAGTGCCGATGACGCTGGTGGGTGGATCTGCCGAGACGGCGAAGCGCCTGGGCACATACCAGGCGCTGGTGGAGCGATTGGCGCGTCTGCAGTCGGTGAAGGTTGCGGGCGAGGCGCCGAAAGGGGCTGTGAGGATTGTCATGGATGAGGCGACGGCGTGCCTCGACATTGCGAGCCTCATTGATCTCAAGGCGGAGCTCGTGCGGCTCGACAAGGAAGTGGCGCGGCTGAAAGGCGAGGTTGACGGCATCGACAAGAAGCTGGCCAACGCGCAGTTCGTCGCGAAGGCGCCGCCCGAGGTGATCGAGGAGCAGCACACGCGGCGCCAAGCTGCGGAAGCGGCTATCGTGAAGCTGAGCGATGCGCTGGTGCAGCTGAAGGCGGCTTCGTAGGGTGGATTGAGCGGAGCGAATTCCACCTTCGGGGTGCATAGAGCCGGCAGGTGGATTTCGCTCCGCTCAATCCACCCTACGCAGCGGCGGGACAGCCGCGAAGTCTTGCCCGAAATCGGCGCGGAAGGGCCAAATTCGCATGGTTCTGCCCGGCGGCCCGGTCTACCCTGCGCGTGATTTGCGGAGGAGTTTGCCGATGCGCGTGCTGATCGCTGGACTGATGGCGGCGCTGCTCTCTGCGTGTGCGAGCATGGAGACGCCTGTGGCCAAGCCCGAATGGACGCTGCTGATTCATGGCGGGGCAGGCGTGATGCGCCGCGCCGAGATGACGGCGGAGATGGACGCGGCGTATCGCGCGGGCCTCGATGAGGCGCTGGCGGCGGGCTCGAAAGTGCTGGCCGGTGGCGGCGATGCGCTGGATGCTGTCCAGGCGGCGGTGCTGGTGCTGGAGGACAATCCCAACTTCAATGCGGGGCGCGGCGCCGTGCTGACGCGCGAGGGCGTGGCGGAGCTGGATGCCTCGATCATGGATGGGCGCGATCGCAAGGCGGGCGCGGTGGCGCAGGTGCGCACGGTGAAGAACCCCATCCGCATGGCGCGTTATGTGATGGAGAAGACCGACCGCGTGATGTTCGCGGGGCCGGACGTGGACGAGATGGCGGCGAAGGCGGGGCTGGAGATCGTGCCGCCGGAGTATTTCATAACGCCGCGCAGGCTGGAGGCGCTTAAGCGCGCGATGGCGGGGACGTTCGAGCCGATGGATCGCTATGGCACCGTTGGCGCGGTGGCGATGGACGCCAAGGGCAATCTCGCGGCGGCGACGTCGACCGGCGGCATGAACGCCAAGCCGCCGGGGCGTGTGGGCGATAGCCCGATCATCGGCGCGGGCACCTATGCGGACAACGCGTCGTGCGCCGTGTCGGCGACGGGCGATGGCGAGTATTTCATCAGGGCCAGCGTGGCGCGCATGATCTGTGCACGTGTGCAGATGCAGGGGATGTCGGCCGCGGCCGCTGCGCAGGCGACGCTTGATGAGGTGAAGGCGCTGGGCGGAACGGGCGGCGTCATCGTGCTGTCGCATGATGGCAGCGTGGCGCTGAGCATGAATACCGAAGGCATGTTCCGGGGCCGCGTGGATTCGACGGGCCGCAAGGAAGTGGGTATCTATACTGACGAGTAGATTCTGAAGGGGGGACAGTATGCGGATTGCATTCATTCTTGCTGTGGCGCTGGGCGCGGCGGCGTGTGTCGGCGACAAGGCTGAGCTGGGCGGCGTGACCAACCGGCTCGAGGCGCCGGCGGATACGCGGGCTTGCAACATGGACAAGCTGAAGACGATCAAGGGCGGCGAATTCCGCGTCTCGGGCGATGTGCTGTGGTTCTATGCAGCACGCCAGCAGAAGGCGAGCCTGAACAGTATGGCAATCCGTTACGACGTCACGGCGGACGGCGTTCCAGTGAACATCACCTATGCCGGGCCGGCGGCGGATACGCGCCATGCGACCAAGCAGATGCTGATCCGCGCCGCAGTCGAGGCGATCGAGGATACGCGGTATGAGTGGATCGGTCCGGCGGCGTATTCAGCCGGGTGCTCGCGCGACATGCACTTCTTCGTCAACATCGAGGATGACGGTCCGGGCTGAGCGCGGAGAGACCGGGCGTGGAGCAGGTCGATGCGTGGATCCTGCAGAACCCTCTCTGGGTTGATGGGCCGCTGAGGATCTGGCTGGCGTTCTGGATGCTTGTGCTGGTCGTCCATTGGATGCGGTATGGCATGTCTCACGGACGTCGTATGGCGTCGCGGTATTCCGGCCTGCTCATTGCAACCGGCGTCATTGTCATAGCGTGGTCGCTTTACGCCAACAGCGTGGTGGGCTGGCCCAGCTTGTGAGCGTGCGCTCGCCGGTCCATGCTGGGCCGGCTTAGAGGAGAAGCGCCATGCAGAAGCGGAAACTCGGCAAGTCTGGTCTTGAGATCGCGCCGCTGGTGCTGGGCGGAAACGTATTCGGCTGGACAGCAGACAAGGATGCGTCGTTTGCGGTGCTGGATGCGTTTGTCGGCGCGGGGTTCGATGCGGTCGATACGGCGGATGTCTATTCGCGCTGGGCCCCGGGGCATCAGGGCGGCGAGTCCGAGACGGTGCTGGGCGAGTGGATGAAGGCGCGCAGATCGCGCGGGAAGATCACGCTGATCACCAAGGTCGGCAGCGAGATGCCGGCGGGCAAGGGGCTGAAGGCGGCGTATATCCAGCAGGCGTGCGAGGCGTCGCTGAAGCGGCTGCAGGTGGAGACGATCGATCTCTATTTCTCACACTTCCCCGACAAGGACACGCCGATCGACGAGACGCTGGAGGCGCATCAGCGGCTGATCGAGCAGGGCAAGGTGCGGGCTGTGGGTGGATCGAACTATGACGCGGCAGGGCTGAAGCAGGCGCTGGACGCGGCGGGCGGATCGAAGGCGCGGTACACGGTGCTGCAGCCGCATTACAACTTGCTGGTGCGCGATCAGTATGAGGGCGCGCTGGAAGACCTGTGCGCCAAGGAAGGGCTGGGCGTGATCCCGTATTTCGCGCTGGCGAGCGGCTTCCTGACGGGCAAGTACCGCACCGAGGCGGACCTCAAGAAGTCCGCGCGCGGTGGACGGATGAAGGAGTTGCTGTCTGGTCGTGGGCCGAAGCTGCTGGCGGCGATGGATGGGGTGGCGGCCAAGCACACAACATCTCAAGGAGGGGCAACGCTGGCGCAGGTGGCGCTGGCCTGGCTGATGGCGCGACCGAGCGTGACGGCGCCGATTGCGTCCGCGACCACGGCGGCGCAGTTGAAGGAGCTGACGCCTGCGGCGGAGCTGAAGCTGTCGGCGGATGATCTGAAGTCGCTGGACGTGTGAGCGAGTTGTCGTGAAGTACCGAGAAATCGACCGGGTAGTGAGCACTTATTTCAGCTATAACTCGGGCGTCGATTTTGATGAGTGGATCAGATTTTTCGAAAGTGACCTGACGTATCTGCCTTTCAAAGAAAGGCTGAAGCAGGAGGTTGTTTCGTCGTTCAATGACATGAAGTTTTCGTGGCTATCCTTGTTGAAACGTGAGTCGATTGCCTTCAACGAAGAAATTACGTCGGAGGAGAATGCGCGGAAGTGGGCTAAAGAGGAGCTTCTGGACAAGTATCTGACTTAGTGCGGCATCGCCAAAGACTACCGACGTGGCGGAGCGGTCGCTGGGTGTTGGCGAAAGGCGCGCGACCGCGCTTGCGATGCAACTGAAGTCGCTCGATGTATGATCGTTCTGCTGGCAACGCATGGCGCGGGCCTGCTTTCGGCAGGCCGCGCGCTGCTGCAGGATTGAGGGCGCTACTCCGCCGCGAGGCTGATCGGCGTGCCGCGAACCTCTACGGCTGACTGGTCCATCGGACGATGGGACATCGCGTAGACCATTGCATTGAACAGCAGGAATTGATCGTCGGGGTTCCTTGCCGCTGCTGCGTTGACGGGGCCGTGATAGAGCACTTTCCAGCCGACCGGGTCGATGATGTAGGCCTCGCCCGTCTGCGTGACGCCGAGATTGCGGGCGACCTGCTGGTGCTCGTCGTCGAGCACAGGGATGGTGATGCCCTGCGCCGAAGCTTCGGCGGCGATGGTTGCGCGCGTGTCTGTCGTGCTGGAATTCAGCAGGAAGTATTCGGCGGTCTTGAAGACGCCCTTGAGGTCCTGCAATGATTTTGTCGAGTCCTGCGAGAGCTTGTCGCCGTTGACGTGCGTGGCGATCACGATAACCGGCGCGGCGAGATGGCTGTAAAGCTCGTGGGCGGCGCCCGATTGGTCGATGAGGGTGAAGTTTTGGACGCTCGCAGGCGGGTCGGCATAGGCCATCTGCCCGAGGCCCAGCATGGCAGCGGCCATGGCAATCGTCATCTTTGTCTTGAGGCGTTTCGTCATTCCAGTACCCTCCTTCTGTTGGAGCAGAGTGCGCCGTGATGGCGGTGCGAGCGTGTTGATCCAGGTCAAACTTCGCTGGCGAAAGCGGATGATGCTCGTCACGACCAGTTGAGCGGCCTGCCGGCCGGAACGCTGACGCCGCGAGAGCTTTCGGGACAGCGCCGGCATGCTATGACGCTCCAGCGAGAAAAGCGGAGAGCGTCATGGACCTGCTGGTGAAAAAGGGCGCGCTGGCGCACACGAAATCTGTCGAGCTGGAGCAGGCGCCGCTGGGCGAGGGCGAGGTGCGGCTTGGGGTCGATGTGTTCTCGCTGACCGCCAACAACGTGACCTATGGCGCGGCGGGCGACTTCCTGAAGTACTGGCAGTTCTACCCAAGCCATGAAGAAGGCTGGGGCCGCGTGCCGGTGTGGGGCTTTGCGACGGTGCTGGAGAGCAAGTCTGCGGCGGCGAATGTGGGCGAGCGCGTCTATGGCTACCTGCCGATGTCTTACAAGTTCACTGTGAAACCGGGCGAGCGGAAGAATGGCGCATTCGCGGACCAGAGCGCGCATCGCGCGGGGCTGGCGCCGGTTTACAATGGCTATGTCTTCAACGCTGGCGATCCGCTCTACACCAGGGAGACGGAGGAGCTGCAGGTGCTGTTCCGCCCGCTGTTTACGACGTCATTCCTGATCGACGATTTTCTGGCGGATGCCGGCTACTTCGGCGGACGCCAAGTGATCTTCTCCAGCGCGTCGGCCAAGACATCGTATGCGGCGGCGCAGCTGTTGAAGGCGCGGGGCGATGTGAAGGTGATCGGCCTCACCTCGCCGGGTAATGTCGGCTACACAAAAGCCCTCGGCTTCTATGACGCGGTCCTTCCCTACGATGCGATCGGCGGCATGGATGGGTCCGTGCCGTCCGTGTTCGTTGACATCGCGGGGAATGCTGGCGTGCGCGCGGCGGTGCATGCCAGGTTCGCGGACAATCTCACCTATAGCTGCGCGGTCGGCGCCACGCACTGGGATGCGCCGCGGCCGGAGGCTGCGCTGGCGGGGCCGGCGCCAAAGATGTTCTTCGCGCCGGACGTGGTGAAGAAGCGGCTCGGTGACTGGGGACCGGCGGGCTTCGGTCAGAAGGTCGGCGCGGCGTGGGCGGCCTTCCTGCCGACGGCGACGAAGACGACCCGCGTGGTGGAGCATCACGGGCTGGACGCGGCGGGCAAGGTGTTTGCCGACCTCGCGTCTGGCCGGGCCGATCCAAAGGACGGCCATGTGGTGAGGCTGGGGTAGGTCGGGCTATGGCGCGAGAGCAGACTTCTGCTTGCGAATGAAGGCCAGGGCGACGAGCGCACTGAGGCAGATCGAAATGGCGAACATGGTGGTGATTGCGGCGCCTCCGTACGCAAAAAGATCTGCATAAAGGCCTGGCGACGGTAGCAGCAGGATATTCGGAACGAGTATCGTGGTGAGGATTGCCGGAGTCGGCATCGGCGTCACCAGAAGTCCGCCTACAATGACGATGGCGATGCGTCGTACAGAACGAGTCCAACCGAGGCGGGCGAACAGCCAGCTCGCAGGCCCGCCAATTAGCAACATGCCTACGATCCATGTCGCCAACCACCATGCGGCGCCGCCCAGAAATCCATTCAGCAGGTAGTTGGAATAGGCCTGATCGTCGCTGGCTGATGGTATTGCCAGATCCACGACGCGTGTGTTTGGCCGGGACGCCGCCGCTTTCAGCTCTGAGTAAATCGCGAAGGCTGCACTGCTGAAGCCGTCGGGGCGCGCTTCCGAAAGGCGCACCTCGAGAAACGGCCACCGGGGCAAGACCTTTTGATCTCCGGCCACGGGCTGGTAGGCGGCGCTGGAGTCCGGGTAGTGCGTAAGGGTGACGAAAAGGGACTCGCGATCGAGAAGGCCTCCTTGCATTCGCGAGAAGCGCCTGCCCTCCAACTGTCGCCAGCGCATGGCTGCATCGAGGTTCCTGAGCATGAAGTCGGGAACGGGTTCGTCTGGCGCCGCTTCGAATCCGAGCTCGACCAGTTTCTTCTCGATGCTGCGGGAATCGCTGTCCATGTCCGCGGCAGAGCTGAACTCAAACAGAGTTGCAGCTTGCGGCAGGACATAGCCGGGGCTGCATCCAGCCCCCAGCAAAAAAGAGATCAAGATCAGCCAACGCATCGTTTCCCCCAAGAAACGCCGCTGCCAATTTGTCATTTACCTGATCCGCATACCCGGTGGCAGAACGCCTCACACCAGAGGAATAGGCAAAGCTTGACCCCTGCGCGGCTCTTTTCCCTTGCGAAAAGGACGGTTTTGCCTTTTTAGCTAGGCGCATGCCCGCTTACCGTTCACGCACCACCACCTTTGGCCGCAACATGGCCGGCGC
>JAOATF010000198.1 GCA_030158285.1 Hyphomonadaceae bacterium | reverse complement strand
TCCGGCGTCGCATCGATCGGCAGGCGCTGGAAGCTCCAGACGCCAAGCGCGCCGGATGCCAACACTGCCATGAGCACGATCCAGCGAAAGCGGATCGCGAGATGAATGATACGTTCAAGCATCGCGCTTCCCCTCAGTGGTCGTGGCTCGCGCCGGACTTCTCAACGTCCGCGCGGATGAGGAAGGCGTTCTCGCTGACATAAACCTCGTTCGGCTTGATGCCGCCCAGAACTTCCGTCCATTCAGGTGACTGGCGTCCAAGTTCGAGCATGCGAACTTCGTAGGTCTGGTCCACGCGTGCAAAGACAACCGTGAAGTCACGGAAGCGTTGCAGCGCCGGTGTTCGCACGGCCAGCGGCACATCAACCGTGGCCACCGAGACATCTCCATTGACCGCCTGCCCCGGACGCCATGTCAGGCCGTCGGGACTTGGAAGTTCGACATACGCCACGACCGTCTGCGTCAGCATGTCGGCAGTCGGCAGGATAGCCTCGATCTCGGCGCGAACGACGTGATCGCCCTGCAGGCTGCGAACAACGACAGGCTGGCCCGCGCGCAGGCGCTCTGCATCGCGCGGATAGACATAGAATTCAGCATGCACCTGCGTGCTGTCTGCGATCACATAGAGTGGGCCGCCGCCCGCGACATCGCCCACGTTGGCGCCTCGCTCCGTGATGACGCCGGAGATTGGCGCAGGAATGGCGTATGTCTGCAGGCTTTCGCTGGAGGTGACGGTGGCGACGGTTTCACCCTTTTTCACCTGCTGGCCGATGGCCTTGGTCATCGTCATGATCCGGCCCGGATACCAAGCCCTCACCTCGGCCTTGCCCTGCGGCTGAAGCTCGACACGGCCGGACAGCGTAACGATATCGTCGATCTTCACAGGGCCGGCGGGCTCCACCTTCACGCCCGCCGCATCGGCCTGCGCCTGCTCGATGGTCGTACGTCCTTCATACGACGCGTAGGACCATTGATGCTGCTTTCCCGCATAGCTTGCCACGACGGTTACATCGAACGAGTGCGGCTCGGTGACGACGGCATCTCCCTTGAGATAGTCGTCGACCGGCGCGAACCGGAACGCATTTGTCTCACCACCAAGCCGGCCCAGCTTGACCTGCAGCTGCACATCTGATGGCGGCAGAGGCTTGTCGCTTGCATAGGCGTAGACATGGAATTCCGGCGGCACGCCATCCTCGAAGATCGTCATCTCGATCGCGAAGTCACCATCGCGCAGCATGCGGCCACGATGCGGGCCACGTTCGTACTCACTGCTGGCAGCGCCAGTTTCGTCGCCTGACGGTTCAGCAGGCGCACTACCGCCGCAGCCGCTCAACCCGACAAGGCAGGCTGCAAGGACAAGGCTGGATGCGAAGTTGGATGTCGATCTGGAAAACATGGCGAACCTCATTGCGCCGACGGAGCGGCATAGGCGCCCGTCAGGCGGGCGAGCGCCGCGCGGGCGCTGTGATAGGTGAAAAGAGCTGAGTTGCGTTGCAGGCGCGCATCGACCAGCAGGCGTTGCGCATCGAGCACATCGAGATAGGAGAACCCGCCCTGCTCATAACCCCTGCGGGCAAAGTCGAGCGCGTCTTCGGCGGCAGGTGTCAGCCGCGTATCGATGGCCTCAACCTCGGCAAGTGCGATCTGCATCTGGTTCTGCATCGCGCTGACCTCGCGCGAGATGTTGCGGCGCAAGGTTTCGCTCTCCAGCCGGAGCCGGGAACGATCTGCCTGCGCGCGAGCGATGCCTCCCTCGTTCTGGTCCCAGAGCGCCAAAGGAATCGATACGCCGAACACCAGCGCAGCTTCGTCCGTCTCATGAAAGTAGCGAAGCCCGGCCGAGAATGTAGGGTCCTGCCGGCCTTTCGCCTGCTCGACGGCGACGGACGCGGATGAGCGTTTCACCTCGGCCTCCGCAAGCGCAAGCTCCGGCGCGTTAAGAGCGTCCAGCTCGGCGCCCGCTTCAGCGGCAAACGTCGATCCTTCGACGGTGAAGCCGGCATCGCCGCCCCAGAAGCTGGCCAGCTGCGCCTTGGCTCCCTCTTCCGCCCTGCGCGCTGCCTCGACCGCGATCTCCGCATCCGCCAGCAAAGCCTGAGCCTTGGCGCCTGCCATGAGGGGATCGCGCGCCGCATCGACCCGCCGCTGGACTGTCGCAACAATATCCCTGGCCACCGCCGCGCGCTCGACGGCCACAGCCAGGTCGGCGCCCGCCTTCTGTACGGACAGGTAGACCAGCGCCACGTCGTGCATGAGATCCTGACGCCGCAGGTCACCGCCCGCCCTGGCGATGGCAATGTCCGCCCTCGCGAGCTCTGTCCGCGCGCGCCTGCCGCCACTCCATTCCAGGCGCTGGCTCAGGCCCAGCGTGGTCTCGGTGCGATCGATGCCCGAATAGAGACCGCTGCCCAGCAGGTTCTCCGCCGCAAAGTCCAGCGACGGATTGGGCATGCGATCGGCCTGGCGAACGCCAGCCTGCGCCCCCAGCAGCGCCTGCTCTGTCGCTTTCAACACGGGTGTATCGGCCAGGGCGCGCTGCAGGGCGTCCTGCAACGTCAGGGGTTGAGCCCGCGCCTGCGCATGGCCCTCCCCCGCCGCGATGGCGACGAGGCATGCGAGCCCGGCGGGGGCCGCATAGGTACGGAATGACAAGGTAAGCTCCTCTGTCTCAAACGCGTGGCGGCCGCCGCAAGGCGAGCGCGATTGTTCGGATCAGAGGAAGGTTCGCGGAGGTCGATCTGCCGGCATGACGCTGCGCGTCAGCAACGACACACTCAGCAGCGGCGTTTCAATGGACTTGACCGATTGCACCTGCGGCAACACCGGGTATTCGGCTTCAAGCGCAACGAAAGTCAGCACGTGGACATGGAAAATGCCCCTCTCGTGCTCGTGCGGAACCCCTCCGCCGTCATCATCGGGATCACTCGCCTGTTGGTGGTCATCCGGATGGTCGTCGTGGCGATGATCGGCGCCGTGACGATAATCATCGACAGTCGCCACGGCATAAACCGCAGCCCCGTGATGTCCGTCCACATCGTGCGAATGCGCCTGCGCAGCGCCGGCAGAGCCGACCCACACAAGCGATGCAGCCATGATGGCCGCCACGATCTGACGCACGATGGTCATGGTTCCAAGTTATCGACCGGCAATTGCTGAGAAGTAAACATTTCGCCTGCACAAAAACGCGTCTACCTCAAGAACGCAAGCGACTTCGCCTGTCGGGTCTACACGCACACGCGAGAAATATGCATCCGCCACACAGCTTTCCGGCTTCGCCTGCCACGCGACTACCGCTGCTGGCCCATCGAGCCTGATCGATCCGGCCCCTCCACTGAGGAGATAAGCGGCCAGCGCTGCTGCGGCGGCTGTCGTCGGCGGCACCATATCCAGCTTCAAATTTGATATTTCGGACAGCAGGACTAGCATCCAGACGGCTTGGCCTTGGCCGCCCGTCGTGCATGTCGATTTGACAACGACGGTGACCCGTGAGGACGGCTTGTTATTCGGTGGATCAAGACCGATGCGAAGGCTTCGAACATCGGTTTGAGGCGCTCGATTTTGTGGCCTCGCGTCGAGAACAGCCACAACACCCACACGCCGGATATTGCGGCGCCGTGCTTCAGCAATGTTCCGCCATCGTATGCGGAAATATGGAAGAAGCGCTTCAATGTGTACCAGAGAGGATTTCCGCTCAGAAATTCCAGCTTTGCATTCGGCTCAAATTTCCAGACTAGGCCTATAGAACTCAGAACGCGTCCACCGAGGGCTTTGGAATGGATTTGAACTGCTGAGCCGCGCGCAGGTTGGCCATCGACGGTGTGCAGAGGATTCCACTGCTTATAGCCAGCAAAATCGCTCAGGACTTCCCAAACGGTCTCCGGAGGTGCGTCGACAACAATTTCAAGTGCGAGCTTTGGCACGCGGCTATTCTATCGCTGCGAAGAATGGATTTTGCTGACCCATTTAACAGGGCGCCGAGATACAATCCTCAACTTTCAGTTGGAATTGGAAACAGACATAGCGCGAGGGTGGATCTGGCACACAACCTTCACGCACGTCGACACTTGCACCATGGCCAACTCGCCGGCGCAGACTTCCGCAATTTCCATAACGTGACCTGCGCTCCATCCTGCAATCTCGAAGGAGGCGCGGACGGCCCCGCGCCTCCCCCACGCCCTGGCCACATTGGGGGATTGGCCAGGGCATCCGCCGGCCGAGGGCTTTGGGGGATCCCTGAAGCCAGCGGGAGATTCCGCTAAAACCGGAGAAAGAGACGCCGCTTGCGCGGCGCCTCCCCCGGACGTCCTCACACACGAGGAGGGGCAAGGACGCCAGTCGTTTGACAATGCCGAAGCAGCACCCGACATTGTCGATATTGAAAGCAAGGCACGTAATCCGTGTCACGCCGGATGCCCCGCGTCAGCTGTGCGCGTCGCAGCCTTGCTTCGCTTCTGACTCGACCAGCGATCATTGTGCGCCAGCAGGCGAAGCGCGTTCGCAACCACGATCAGCGTGGAGCCTTCGTGGAAGATGATCGCCGTGCCGATCTGCAGGCCGAACAAGGTCGACGGGATCAGGACAGCGACCACGCCCAGGCTCACGACCAGATTCTGCTTAATGATGGCGCTGGTCTTCCGGCTCAGGCCGACCGCGAAAGGCAGATTGGTGAGGTCGTCCGCCATCAGGGCAACGTCGGCAGTTTCAAGCGCGACATCCGATCCGGCCGCGCCCATGGCCACGCCGACCGTGGCGTTCGCGAGCGCCGGAGCATCGTTGACGCCGTCGCCCAACATGGCGACCTTGCCTTCTTCCTTCACCAGCGCGCTGATCGCCGTAACCTTGTCCTCGGGCATCAGGCCGCCCTTGGCATCAGTCAGGCCAACATCCTTGGCGATCGCGTCGGCGACGCTCTGGTTGTCGCCCGTCAGCATGATCATGCGCTGGATGCCGATCTCCTTGAGCCGGGCAAGCACCTCGCGCGCTTCCGGCCGCGGCGTATCCATGAGGCCAAGCGCGCCGAGATAGTCTGCGTCACGCCGCACGACCATCACCGTCCGGCCGGCCTGTTCGAGCGACTGCGCTTTTTCACGCATTTTGTCGGGCATGGCTGGGCCGTCGCTGCCATCGAACATGCCGGGCTTGCCGATCCAGACTTGGTGACCATTCACCCTGCCCTTCACGCCTTTGCCCGTGATCCCTTCGACACCGTCGGCCTTGAGCGCCGCACCAGCGCGCTCGCGGCCATCGCGCACGACGGCTGCGGCGAGCGGGTGATCGCTAAGTTCTTCGATCGCGACGGCGTAGCGAAGAAGTTCCGCCTCATCGCCCCCATCGGCAGGCACAACATCCGTCATGCGCGGCTTGCCTTCGGTGAGCGTGCCGGTCTTGTCGAAGGCGATGGCTTTCAGCGTCCCGAGATTTTCGAGCGGCCCACCGCCCTTGACCAGCACGCCGCCGCGGCCGGCGCGAGCGATGCCACTGAGAATTGCGCTCGGAACCGAGATGGCCAGTGCGCACGGGCTGGCGGCGACCAGCACCGCCATGGCCCGATAGAAGCTCTGGTTGAAGGTCTCATCCAGAACCACCCACGCAAACATGAGCACAACAACGCCAATCAGAACCGACGGCACGAAGATGCGCTCGATACGATCCGTGAACTGCTGCGTGGGAGAACGCTGCGCCTGCGCCTCCGCCACCATCTTGACGACACGCGCCAGCGTCGTCTCCTGGGCTGGACGCGCAACCCACACGTCCATGACGCCCGGGCCGTTGATGGTTCCCGCGAAGACCTTCGAGTCCGGTCCGGCCTTCGCAAAGGCCTCCGCGCCTTCCGGCTGCGATCCAAGCGGCCGCTTGTCCACTGGAACGCTTTCGCCGGTCACCGGCGATTGGTCAACGCTGCTCTCGCCCGCGATGACGATGCCATCGGCAGGCAGCCTTTCATTCGGCTTGACGATCGCAACATCGCCGACCTTGAGCGCTTCAACGGCAACCTGCTCCGTCCCCTCGCCCCGGCGAACGGTCGCAAACTTCGGCGCGAGCTTGCCCAGCGCCTCGATCGCGCGCTTTGCCCGCCCCATCGCATACCCTTCAAGGGCATGCCCAAGGCTGAACAGCGCCAGCAGCAGGGAGCCCTCAGACCAGTGGCCAAGCAGGGCGGCGCCCGCAGCGGCCGCGATCATGAGCGTGTCGATTTCAAATTTGCCCCGGCGGATATTTTCGAGTGCTTCGCGAACAGTGAAGAACCCGCCGAAGAAATACGATGCAACATAGGCTGCGATTGCGGGCCCTTCCGCCCAATTGGTCTCGATCAGCCACCCGGCCGCCAGCGACACTGCGGAGAGGATCGCGAAGATCAGCTCTGTACGCTCGCCGAACAGGCCACCGTGCGCGTGGTCGTGCTCGCCCGCGTCCTTGGCCGCGCCGTCGTGGTCGTCGTGCTTGTCGCTCATCGTTTCATCCCTTTCGAGAAAGTCGGCCGGCGCGCGAGCGGGAATGCCCGCTGCGCCGGCCCTCTCAGGCGTTACTCGGCCGGGTGCATCACCGGCTCATCGCCCTGCCGCTCTTGCGGCACAGGCTTCCTCTTGAGAACCAGCCTGCAGATGGCTGGCAAGACGAATAGCGTCAGCGCCGTCGCCGTAATGAGGCCACCGATGACCACTGTCGCCAGCGGCCGTTGCACTTCGGCGCCGGTTTCAGTCGCCAGCGCCATCGGCACAAAGCCGATCGCAGCGACAAGCGCCGTCATCAGCACCGGGCGATAGCGTTCGATCGCACCCTCCGTGATCGCCTGTTCAAGCGGGAGACCCGCATCGAGGCGCTTGCGGATGCTGGTCATCATCACGAGGCCGTTGAGCACCGCCACGCCCGAGAGCGCGATGAAGCCCACTGCCGCCGAGATCGAGAACGGCATGCCGCGGAGGACGAGCGCGAACACGCCGCCTGCAAGCGCCAGAGGCACGGCCGAGAAGACCGCCAGAGCCGGTGCAACGCCACCCAGCGCCATGTAGAGCAGCGCAAGGATCAGCGCGAAGCAGATCGGCACGACGATCGACAGACGCGCCTGGGCCGCCTGCAGGTTCTCGAACTGCCCGCCCCACTGGAGGTAGGCGCCGGCAGGAAGCTCGATCTGTGCGACCTTCTGCTGCGCCTCGCCCACGAAGCCGCCGAGATCGCGCCCGCGAATGTTGGACTGGATCACGATGCGGCGTTTGCCGTTCTCGCGGCTGATCTGGTTGAGACCTTCCGTAAAGTTGAACTCAGCCAGGGTGCGAAGCGGAACACTGAGACGGGGCTGCCCTTCAACGGTGGGGAGCATGACAGGCAGGGCGCCGATCGCATCCACATTGTTGCGGAGCGTGTTGGGCACGCGAACAACAATGTCGAAGCGGCGATCACCCTCGAAAACCAGACCCGCCTCTCGCCCACCGAGCGCCGAAGCGACCGTGTCGGCGACGTCCTCGATCGTCAGGCCATAACGGGCGATGGCGTCGCGATTGAACTTGACGTCGAGGACCGGGAAGCCCTGCGTCTGTTCGACCTTGACGTCTGCCGAACCCTGCACGGACTGCAGGGTTGTTGCGATGCGTTGCGCCACCGGGCCCAACACGTCGAGATCATCGCCATACAGTTTGACCGCAACATCCGAGCGCACGCCGGAGATCAGCTCGTTGAAACGAAGCTCGATCGGCTGGCTGAACTCGAAAGCATTGCCGACCTCAGTGCTGATCGTCTTTTCGATCTTGGCGACCAGCTGCTCCTTGGTCATCTCCTTCTCGGGCCATTCGTGCTGCGGCTTCACGATCACGAATCCGTCCGAGATGTTCACCGGCATTGGATCTGCCGCAACTTCGGCCGTACCCGTCTTGGACATAACGCGCTCGACTTCAGGCAGCGCCACGATCGCATGCTCCACCTTCTTCTGCATGTCGATGGACTGATCGAGCGACGTCGACGGAATTCGCAGCGCTTGAACCGCGAGATCCTTTTCGTCCAGCTGAGGCGTAAACTCTTGCCCCAGTGTCGTGAACAGGAAGGCGGCCGCAGCGAACACGGCAGCGCCCGCGCCGATCACCGGGATAGGCGCACGAATGGCGCCGCGCAGCAGCGGAGCATAACGCGCCTTGGTGACACGGATGAGCAGCACTTCCTTCTCGGCGACCTTGCCGCGGATCAGGATGGCGACCATCGCCGGCACGAATGTCAGCGACAGGATGAAGGCGCCGGCAAGCGCCAGCATGACCGTGATGGCCATGGGCGAGAACAGCTTCCCTTCAACGCCTGAGAACGCGAGCATCGGCGCGTAGACGAGCAGGATGATCGCCTGGCCGAAAACGGTCGGCTGGATCATCTCTTTCGCCGCTTCCGTCACCTCGAACAGGCGCTCCTGCAGCGTCAGCAACCTGCCCTCGTGGTGTTGCCGCTCCGCAAGGCGTCGCAGGCAGTTTTCCACGATGATGACTGCGCCGTCGACGATGAGACCGAAGTCGAGAGCGCCGAGACTCATCAGGTTGCCCGACACGCCGAGCTCGTTCATGCCGATGGCTGTCATCAGCATCGACAGCGGAATTACGAGACCGGTGATCAGCGCCGCGCGGATGTTTCCAAGCAGCACGAACAGGATGAAGACGACGAACAGGGCGCCTTCTGCCAGGTTCTTCTCGACAGTGGAAATCGTCGCGTCGACCAGTTTCGAGCGGTCGTAGGCGACGTTGGCCTCGATCCCGACAGGCAATGACTTTGTGACTTCCGCCAGGCGCTCGCCGACATCATAGGCGACGATGCGGCTGTTGGCGCCCGTCAGCATGAAGGCCGTACCGATAACGACTTCGTCGCCGTTCTTGGTCGCGGCGCCCGTGCGAAGGCCTCCGCCAACCCTCACTTCGGCAAGGTCTTGCACCGACACGGGAACACCTTCCCGGTTGGCGACCACTGCGCGCCGGATTTCATCCAGCGTGCGCACGCGTGCGTCCGCGCGGATCAGGAAGGACTCGCCGCCCCGCTGCAGGAAGTTTGCGCCAACCGAAAGGTTTGCGGCTTCAAGCGCCCGCGCCATCTCCGGGAAGGACACGCCAAACGCGGCGAGTTTCGACGGGTCAGGCTCGATCACGAACTGCTTCTCGTAGCCGCCGATCGAGTCGACGCCGGCGACGTTCTCGATGGCGCGCATTTGCGGCCGGATGATCCAGTCCTGGACCGTGCGGAGATAGGCGCCGCGCGAGACTTCGTCGGTCAGGCGCTCACCTTCCGCCGTGATGAACGAACCATCGCTCTGCCAGCCCGCCTTGCCATCGTTGGAGGTTCCCGCCTTCGGATCGCGTTTCGTGAACTCGACGGTCCACATGAAGATGTCGCCGAGGCCGGTCGTGATCGGACCGATCGCCGGCTGAACACCTGCCGGCAGCGAGTCCCGCGACTGCGCGAGGCGCTCGGTGACCTGCTGGCGTGCAAAGTAGATGTCGGTGCCTTCCGTGAACACAGCCGTCACCTGGCTGAAGCCGTTGCGCGATAGCGAGCGCGTGCTCTGCAGGCCGGGGATGCCCGACAATGCCGTTTCGACGGGGAAGGTGACGCGCTTCTCGATTTCGAGCGGACCAAGTTCCGGCGCGGACGTGTTGATCTGCACCTGCTTGTTGGTGATGTCCGGCACCGCGTCGATCGGAAGCCGCATCAGGTTGAAGACGCCGAAGGCGGCGACCAGCAACGTCGCGAAGACGATGAGGTAACGGGCGCGAACGGATAGGGAAAGTATGCTGGCAATCATGGCGGAGTGCTCTTGCTGTGTTTGATGATTGCGGGACCTAGTGGTCGTGGCCCGCGTCGCCTTTGCCAAGCTCAGCCTTCAGGACGAAGGCCTTGCGTCCCGCTACGATCTGCCCGGGCGAAAGCCCTTCGCGAATCTCGACACGTCCACCACTGCGCTGGCCAAGTGTGACAGGCGTGGCCAGGAACCCGTGTTCCGTGCGAACGAAAATCACTTCGCGGCCTTCGACATTCTGAACCGCCTCTTCCGGCAACACGAAGCCGGTTCCGGCCGATGCCTTGCTGGCGGGACGGATCAGCGCGCGCGCGAACTGACCGGGCTGCAGGGCTGAGTCCGGACGCAAGAGATCAAGCACCACGGTCGCCGCGCGGCTGGCAGCATCGACCGCCGGTGTCACCGCACGGACCTTGGCCTCCAGCATGCGGCCGTTGACCTCGATCGACGCCATGTCGCCGGGCTTCACGCGCTGTGCATCCAGCACCGGAACGGCCGCTTCGATCTGGATCTTCGACGGATCGGCAATCCGGAACAGCTCGGTATCCGGAGAGACATACGCCCCCAGCTTCGCCGCCTGTGTGACAGCCGTGATACGGCCATTGATCTGGCTGGCAATCGCAACCGATTGGCCATCGCTGGAAACGCGCGCCGCCCGCGCCGCTGTTTCGCTACGGCGATACTCGGCCTCTGCCTGCGCGAGTCCGGCTTGTGCGGTTTCATAGTCCTGCCTGGAGGTGACCTTTGATTCGAACAGCGTCTTCTCGCGCTCGAACGAGGTCTTTGCGAGATCGAGGCGCGACTTTGCACTGGTCAGACTTGCCGACAACGCCGCCGCATCCGGACTGAGCACGAGCGCCACGGTCTCACCCTTGCTGACCGGGTCGCCAAGGCGCTTGCGGATGTCGGTTATCGCACCAGCCGCGCGCGCGGTCAGGATCGCTTCACCATTGGGCGATGCAACGATTGTCGCCTGCGCCGTGATTTCTGCGCCAAGAGAGCCCGGAGCGATCGTGATCAGCGAGATGCCGGAGCGTTCGATCGCGTCGGCTTCCATTTCCACCTCGCCTTCGGCGTGCTCCTCGCCACCCTCTCCTTCCGCGCTGCCTTCCTCGCCGGCGTGCTCGTCATGACCCGCCTCCGCGACAGCAACACCGAGCTCCGCCGCGTGCTGTTCTGCGGTTTCGCCCGTGTGGGTCGGGTGGCCGCCAAACATCGAGGCGCCAACTGCCAGGCCGCCTCCCAGGAGAACGACGGCTGCGCCGCCGATCATGAGTTTCTGCTTTGTCGTAATCATCTCAGTTGCCTTGAAAGAAATTTTGCGCCGCTGAAGCGGCTGAAACGGAAGGGTTGAACGGCGTCAGGAATTCGGTTCGACGCATGACAGGCTCAGTTTGCGTTCGCGCGGAGAAGCGCCGCGGCCGCCTTGGCGCGCGCGAGTCGCGCGTCGATTGCGGCGTTACGGATACTTGCAAACGCATTTTCGGCATCGAGGACTTCGATCAGCTGGAACCGCCCGGCCTCGTAACCGATCTGCGCAAGACTGAGCGCTTCTTCGGCCTGCCTGACAGCTTCATTTTCCAGCGCTGCGGCGCGTGCATCGGCAGCTTCAAAAGCCGACCTGGCGTCATTCAGCTTGCGCACCGCATCAATCAGCGCCACGCGGACCTGAAGCTCGGCCGAGCGATCGTCAGCGCGCGCTGCATCGATCGCGCCGCCATTCATGTTCTGGATGGGGATGGGAACGCGGACGCCGGCAACCCAGGCATTTTCGTCAGTCGCCTCGAACCGCCGATAGCCGGCGTTGACCGTTACATTGATCCAGGCATTTGCCTTCTCGAGACGCAGCGCCGCTTCGGCAGTTTCATGATCCGCATGCGCCCGTTTGTAATCGAGCGTCTCTTCCGGAGACGTGTTGAGGCGCTCCCCGGCCTGCTGGAACTCCCACGGCCCGATGGCGTCGACGGTATCCTGGCTCCCACCCCACAGGGCGGCAAGCGCACGCTGGGCTGCTGCCAGCTCGGCGGTTGCAATGTTCAGCTGCGCGTTCGCTTCGGCCGCAGACGCCTGCGCTCTCAGGAGACGCAGAGGCGGCTCGCGTCCCGCATCTACAAGGCTCTTCGCCACGGCTGACAGGCGGCCAGCCCTTTCAGCCGCGGCAGTTGCGATCTCAAGACGCTCCTCGGCGGCAGCCAGTTCGGCAAAACGCTCGCGAACGGCAAGATCAAGATCTGCCCGGGCGATGCGGGAACGAACAACAACGGCGTCGGTCGCCCGGCCTGCCGTTTCGCTGCGCGCCTCGCGCTTGCCGCCAAGCTCGATCTGTTGCGACAGCCCGATCGTTGACTCCGAATTGCCCATTCCGCGCAAGGCGCCGTTGCCGGAGAAATTTTCAACGTCGTAGCTGAGCTCCGGATTGATCCCTGCCCCGGCCTGGCGCTGGCGGCCACGCGCGGCGTCAACCTGCGCATTGGCGATCTCGACACCCGGTGAGCTGGTGCGTGCAAGATCCATCGCTTCGGGAAGCGTCATGGGTCTCGGCGCAGTTTGCGCCCAGGCGGCCCCGGCCGGGATAGCTGCCGCCAGCGCCCACGCGAGCGCTACGCGTCCGCAGACGCGATTCTTCGAAGACATGGGAAAGGTCCAAAATCAGAGTGTTTGCTCAGCGCGCACGAATACGCGCACGGATTCACTTTGATTCAGACTCGCGGCGGCCGATCGAGACCGGACGCAACACGCGAGACCGCGACATCGGTCTGCAACAAAAAGACATCGCGCGACTGCATGTTGATCGGATCAGCGGCTTGGTCAGACGTCTTGTAGGGGATGCCGTGATGGCAGTGGCCATGGATACAGTGCTGATCACCGCCGGCGGCGCCGGGGTCCTCGGCGCTCGTCGCAGCGACCTGACCGTCAGCGGCGACCTGGTCCATTACGCCCACAATTTCGGTAACTGTCTGCGTCTCTTCGCCAACGCACGTTGCGGCATCCGCAAGCGGCACGACCACAAGCAGCATCGCGGCCAGCGCGACACGCGCCAGCTTCGATAGTGCGTTGATGATCAAGCCGAAAGCCATTGGTCATACAGATAGTGAACTTCGGACGACATTACTACAGGCGAATATTTAAGCAGACCATAAGTTATTGTGACGCGGATCTCAGTAAACGAGCACGCCGCCCAAGGTTATACCGTATCAAACCATGATGCATGTCGCGACGCGTCGTGAGTGCGCTTGCGCCCTTACACCGGCGGTCTCGTCTCACCACTTTGTCGGAACGAAGCTTGACCCTCTAGTTGGTACAGGGTGCAGGCTAATCACAAAGCCGGACACGGATCAGGACATGGCAGCCCTCAGCACTCTCAAGTTGCGGATTGAAGGCATGGACTGCGCGGCGTGCGCGGTCAAAATCGAGAATGCGATGAAGCGCCTGCCGGGCGTTTCGGAGATCAATGTCAGTTACGGTCAGGAGAGGCTGTCGCTGGCGCTGGACACAGACCGGACCTCGGAAGCCACGATCGAGGGAAAGGTCCGCGCGCTTGGCTACAAACCTGTACGGGAAGATGAGCGGCCTGCAGGGGCTGCGTCCTCTCTTGGCCGGCAAAGGCAGCCTTGGTGGCTGACTGCGAAGGGCAAGCTGACCCTGGCCATAGCCGGCCTGTACGCTGTTGCCTTCCTGATCGCCCATGTCGCGCCCCAGGCGGCCGCGTGGGCATATTCGGCAGCCGCCATTGTCAGCATTGTTCCGTTTGCCCGCCGCGCTTTTGCCGGGCTAATGTCCGGCACGCCGTTCAGCATCGAGATGCTGATGTCGATTGCAGCGGTCGGCGCCCTAATGATCGGCGCCGCGGAAGAAGCTGCGGTTGTCATCCTGCTGTTTGCAGTGGGCGAGCTTCTGGAAACCATTGCAGCCGGGCGGGCGCGCGCCGGGATCGAGGCGCTGATCGGCCTCGTGCCGAAGACAGCCCTCCGCGAGCGCGACGGGCAGATTGGACAGGTCCAGGCGGACCAGCTTGTCATCGGCGACATTGTGGTGGCGCGGCCAGGCGACCGCATCGCGTCGGATGGCAAGATCGTATCTGGTGACTCCGAGCTGAACGAATCGCCGGTGACCGGTGAATCCTCCCCCATCGCAAAACATCCGGGCGACAAGGTCTTCGCCGGCAGCATCAACACGAGTGGCGAGCTGCGGATCGAGATAACGCATGTCGCCGCCGACAACACGATCGCGCGCATCATTCACATGGTTGAGGAGGCGCAGGCCTCCAAAGCGCCGACGGCGCGCGTAATCGATCGCTTCAGCGCCTGGTACACGCCCGTGGCCATGGCGGTGTCGCTGCTGGTCATCATTGTGCCACCACTGCTCTTTGGGGCCGACTGGATGACATGGGTCTATCGCGGTCTGGCAACGCTGCTGATCGCCTGCCCGTGTGCATTGGTGATTTCGACGCCTGCCGCGATTGCATCGGGACTGGCCGCCGGCGCTCGTCAGGGTTTGCTGATCAAGGGCGGCGCAGCGCTCGAAACGCTGGGCAAGGTGAAGACAGTCGCATTCGATAAGACCGGCACGCTTACCGAGGGCGAGCCGAAGGTAACCGACATTGTGCCGCTGGTTGGCGACGAAAACGCTGTGCTCGCGCGCGCCGCGGCGGTCGAGCACACAACCAGCCACCCGCTGGGCGTCGCCATCGTTGTAGAGGCAGAGCGCAGGTCGCTGGCCATTCCCAACGCCTTTGGCGGCGCCGTCGCGACGCCGGGAAAAGCCGTCACGACGCGCCTCAAGGACGCGTTCGTATCCGTCGGTTCGCCGCGCTTTGCCGCCGAACAAGCCGGACTCGACCCCAGCCTCACAAACCAGATTTCGGGGCTGGAGGCAGAAGGAAAGACAGTGGTTGTGCTTGTGTCAGGCAGGCGCCCCGAAGGCCTGATCGCCCTGCGCGATGAACCTCGCAGCGACGCCGCCAGCGCGATCAGCCGCCTGCGTACGCAAGGCGTCGCGACCATCATGCTGACCGGAGACAATCAACGCACCAGCTCGGCCATCGCAAAGGGGCTGGGTCTCGATGTGCGGGCAGAACTGTTGCCCGACGCCAAGCTGGCCGCGATCGCGGAGCTGAAAAAGGCTGGCCCCGTTGCGATGGTCGGCGACGGCATCAACGACGCCCCTGCCCTTGCCGCCGCATCTGTCGGCGTGGCAATGGGCGGCGGGACGGACGTCGCGCTGGAGACCGCCGAAGCGGCGCTGCTCAAGAACCGCGTTGCGGGCGTGGCCGACCTGATCTCGCTATCGCGCGCCACGCTCGGCAATGTCTGGCAGAACATCGCGCTCGCGCTGGGACTCAAGGCAGTCTTTCTCGGCACAACGCTATTCGGCGTGACCACGCTGTGGATGGCGATCCTCGCCGATACGGGCGCCACGGTCCTGGTGACCGCCAACGCGCTGAGATTGCTCGGCTTCAAGGCTCACAACAGCTAGCGCTGGCGATCAAGCCCCGCTGCGCCAGTCGAAACGAACGGCAGCCGGTTTAGACCGAACACTAGCAGGCGCATACGCCGCCGTGTCGCAGACGGATTCTGAGCGCGCGCGAAGTACACGCATCGCGTCGCGGCTGAGAAGATGTCGCTGGATGTTGAACGCATTATAGACTGCGGCATGCGCCTGAAGAAACCGCTGCGCGGATGCCTGGCTTTTGAACCCTTGCATCTTTCGTTCGCGCCTTCGAATGCTGAAATGCGAGTTCTCTGCGCGATTGTTCTCGCGCAGACGTCCAGGACGGTGTCTATCGATGAGGCCCACGCGCTCGGGCGCCGCGCGATAGGATCGCAATCCGTCCGTGACGATGGACTCTGGTTCGACATTCTGATTCTTCAATAACCGTCGCAAGAATCGAAGAGCACCACCAGCATCGCGGCGCTTCTGCACGATCATGTCCATGACCTCGCCTCCGTCATCGACGGCCCGCCAGATCCACACATGCTCACCGCCGATCGACGAGACCATCTCGTCGAGATTCCAGCGTGGTGACGGAGGGATCTTGCGACGACGCAGGTTCGCGGCGATCTTCGGACCGAACTTCAGTGTCCAGACTCGGATCGTCTCGTAGCTCACATCGACGCCACGATGTGCGAGCATCTCTTCAACGTCGCGGAAGCTCAGCGTAAAACGAAAGTAGAGCCAGACTGCGTGCTGAATGACTGCCGGCGGGAAACGGTGCCGTTTGTAGGAAATTCGCGTCATTGGGGTCCCCGAAAGGCCAATAGCCGCAGCCCTAACCAGAGACTAGGTAGCATTGGTCTGACAGCACCGTGAGACGCCAGATACTGTCACAGCGGAAGTCTGCCTGGACTGGAAATCTAGCGACACTTCGCTTGGCCCGCGAACGAAGGACTTCAGGTCAAAGGTATGGCGCTACCGACTTCGTGGCGGAAACTCGGTCGCGATGCGCGCTCCGGAATCCAGAAGCAGGCGCCGGCGCCTGCACAACATGCAGCCTTGCCACGCGCGGAAGTGCGTCTGCGGTGTTCAATCAAAACCCCGGACGTCACCGCGAACATCAGTTGCAGCGACACGCTCCGGATGTGTGGAGCGTGTCGCCGCCAACGGCCCGGGGCCGAGCCCGCTTTTAGAAGGCGACTTGCATTCCCACGCGCGCTTCGTGGCGCTCATCGTCACCGAAGCGACCCTGATACCCTGCCGTCAGCGTTGCGTTGCCGCCCAGATCCCAAGCGAAATCCGCGCCGGCGAAGGGCGATGTATGCTCGCGTGCATCGCCCTGCAGGCCGACGCTGGCATTACTCGCAGCGAAGCGCACGGGGATGATGCGATCGTCCAGCGCCTGCGTATGGCGCAGGCCCGCCGTGAACTGGATGTGTGCATCGCTCGTTCCGAGGGTGAATGGCATGCCGGCAGAAAGACCCGCCTCAAGCCCCATCGTCTCGAACGTCAGTTCGGGAAGCGTGAGGCGCAGCGGGCTCGTGCCGGATTCAGCATAGCCATCCTGCGTCTGCGACACATAGCTGGCCTGCACCGATCCGCCGAACACCCAGTCGCCCGCTTGCCCGAACGTCGTATCGGCCGACAGGAAGGCGCCGGTGAGAACAGAATCCGTCTCCCCCGCCACGCTGGCCGAGAGCGTGTTGAATGCAACGTTGCGAACCGTCGACTGGTCCATCGCGCCATAGAGGATGCCGCCACCGATCGAGGCGCCGTCGAGACGATAGTTGCCGAACACGGATGCGAACATGCCGTCCTGCTGACCGCCGCCATTGGCGCCCAGCGAGATATCGCCCTGCCCCCAGCCAACGGAGAAGCCGGCATCGAAGCGATCCGACAGCTGGCCACGCACGCCGACCGAAATGCCCGTCGTGTCGTGATCGTAGGCGAGCGTCTGGCCGGCCGCATCACGCGATCCGTTGGCGGTGAAGGCTTCGACCCAGGCGCCATTGCCTTGGCGGCGGGCCTGCATCGACACAGAGTCCGCAAAGCCCATCATCGTATCGGACGCGGCCAGCGCCTGGCTGTTGAACGTGGATGGACGGGCGGTCAGTACCGACGGCGCCATGATGACGGCGTTCGGCTGGTAGATCACAGCGAGCGGCAGCTGCGCGCCGATCGTTTCGATTGTGCCGAACTGCCCCGTCACGCCACCGGCCGCATTGAGGAATGTCCCACCGGTTCCTTCTGCGCCGCCCAGCGACACGAAGCGCAGGGTGCCGCCGTTCAACTCCGCCGTGCCGCTGACATTCAGCAAGTCGATGCCGCCTGCGTTGTCGAACTCGATCTCTAGAATGGCATTGCCGTTGTGAACGTAGTTCCCCTGCACATTCAGCGTGCCGATGGAGTTTCCAGGCGCGACCGTGCCGTTGTTGGTGAGCGTGCCGGTGACCTGTCCCGTGCCATTGAGAATGCCACCCACACCGACGGTGGCGTTGCCGGTCATGGTCGCATTGAGACGAACGCGGCCGGCATCAACCAGCAGCGATCCGATCGAAAACGCGCTGGCGAAGGTGAGATCGCCCGCGCCTGTCTTGCGGAACGTGCCAGCGCCAGACAGGCCATTCGCAAATGTCTGGCTCGTGACACTCGACAGCTCGAACGTACCGCCCGACAGGATGCTCAGGCCGCCTGTACTGATCGCCGATACATCCGTTGCGCGCAATGTACCGGCGGCGACCTGCGTGCCGCCGGTATAGGTGTTGGCGCCCGTGACCGTGATGGTCGATGTGCCCGTCTTCACCAGCCTGCCATCGCCGGAGACGAGCGTATCGAACGTGCCGTTGCCGAGGCTACGCGCCAGCTCAAGCGTTGCGCCGGCGCTGATATCCACCGTCGCTGATCCGATATTGCCCGTCCCGCCGACTGCGAGCGCGCCGCTCTGGACGCGGACGACGCCGCCCAGGCCGTTGTTGCCCGTGAGTTCGGCACGTCCCGCGCCGGATTTCACCAGCGAGCCTGCCCCCTGCAGCTGCGCGGCGATTGTCGTGTCCGCCGTGTTCGACACCAGCAGCGAACTGCCGCCTTGAACATCGACGAGGCCGGACCCGAGCGCTGCGCCGGACTCGACCTGGATCGTGCCATCTTGGATGATGATACCTCCTGTCAGGGTGTTCGTGCCGGTCAATACTGCTGTGTTGCTGGCTGTCTTGATGATCTGGCCGGCGCCGGAGATGTTGTTGGCAAGGGTGACGCCGCCGATGCCGAGGACGGCGCCTTGTGCGATGTTAATGTCGCCGGTTCCGAGGCCTTGGCCGTTATTGAGGCCAACACGGCCAGCCAAAATCTGCGATCCGCCGGTCCACGTGTTGGAGTTCGAGATCACGATCGTGCCCGTGCCGTCTTTGATGAAACTTCCGTCACCCGTGAGGAAAGGCGTGGTGAACAACTCACTCACGCTGCCTGAATAATCGTACATGAGCGCGCCACCGGCATTGGCGACGATCGCGCTGGAGCCTAGCGCATCGAAATCCGTGATGCGCAGCACGCCCGCATCGATGATCGTCCCGCCGATATAATCGTTGGCAGTATTCGACACTGTCAGCGTGCCGATGCCGGTCTTGCGCAGCGATCCATTGCCGGTGACGAAGTTGGTGAAATCGCCGCCGCCCGCGCCGAAATCGAGTTCGAGGAACGCATCACCGTTCACGGTGACATCGCCCGTTCCTACGGCGCCAGCGTTGAGCAGGGCAAGCGTACTGCCGGCATTCGTGATCAGCGTGCCGCCAGTGTAGGTGTTCACGCCCGATAGTGACGAGCGGGAGGATACACCGGCGCCCATCATTGTGATCTGGCCGGTTCCGCTGATCTGGTTGCCGATGTTCACATCGAACAGCAGGAGGTTGCCGGAATTGATGACGTCGGCCGTACCGAACGCATTCCCGTTCGATCCGACGAACGTCGTGCTGGTGACCCTGAACGTGCCCGCGAAGGCCGAGTTGTCGCCCGTGATCTGGGTCGTGGCGCCATCGAGCCAGAATTCGCCGGTTCCCGTCAGTGACTGGCTGAACGGCGCTGCGAAGATGGGCGCGCCATACCGCACCAGGCCATCGGCGCCGATATTGATCACGCCATTGGCCGCCATCATGTTTCCAAGATTGATCTGGCCGATCGTGCCCGTGCTGACGTTGATCGCTTCCAGGTTTCCGAAGCCATTGAACGTCAGATTGTCGGTGCTGGACCCGATGTAATTCAGGCCCTCGATACCGGTGATGTCGAGACTGAGATTGTGCGTGCCGCTGACGGTAAGAAGGTCCGCGCTGCCACCCTGATCCGCTATGAAGCCCTGCCCGCCGCCTGCAACGCTGAGGGTCGCGCCGGCGTTGATAAAGTAGCTATCGTTCCCGCCTGCGTCCGAGATCAGCAAGCCGTCCGTGCGCGCAACCAGATTTCCGTTGATCGAATAGACGTTGTCATCCGTTCCGCCGCTGAGGACACCCGACCCGGTCGGAGCGCCAGCGCCCGTAACCGTTGTGCCGGAGCCTGTTTCGATACGGGCGTTCACGCCGCTCGCATGAACAGTATTCGTGTCCCAGACGCCCGCGCCGCCGCCGAGGAGGATGAGCGCGTTCTCACCATTCGCCTCCGCCAATATGCCCTGCCCGCTACCCTGCAGGAAGATCTGGCTATTGGCGCCGGTCACGCTGAAGCCGACGTCGTCGAACGTCGTTCCGACTGCGGAGCCGATAGTGCTGTTGTTTCCGGTCAGCGTGAACGTCGAATTCGTGACCGTGGGCGCGCCGAGAAACATGACAAGGACATCGTCAGCGGGCGCCGGCGTGGAGACGGTCGTCCCCGTCGTTGTGCCCGAACAGGTCACGACAGAATCCGAGGGCAGCGCGTTGAGGGGCACGGGTTGGTTGTTGCCATCGACAGCCGCGCATTGCGCATTCGCGGCAGGGGCCAGCAACATCGGCAGCAGGGACCCCGCCGCAAGAAGACCAAGCTTGCCGGGCAAGCTGAGACCATCACGGGCGGCTTTACGGGTTTCGGATTTCGGTTGACCAGCACGATACGACGACATGCAAACCCCTGCTTTTTGGCGATGGATTGGCTTGTCATTCTTGTATCAGGCGACCCATCCCCTCATGCGAGGGGGAGGCTGCGCAAGGCCACGCTCAACGTGCTGAGCGCATGAAAGATTTTCGGACCGTCACCTCCGGCGCCGCTAGCTGCGCGGATCCTTTTCCAGATCGATGAGGTGCGCCTGCAACGCCTGGTAGACCGCTTCGCCGCGGGAGTTCACCGAGAGCTTGCGATAGATGCTCTGCAGGTACTCGCCGACCGTGAAATGCGAAATGCCCATCTCGCGCGCAACCTCCTTGCGCGCCAGCCCGCGTGCGAGATGCTGCAGCAACTCTTTCTCGCGCGGGCTGAGTGATGGCGCATCCGGCGTCCGTTGCTGCTGCTGTTCGGCGCGCACGAAGCTCAGCAGGTGTCCGGCGGCGCGAGCGCTGATTGGCGTCTCGCCTGCAAGCGTCTCGCGCACATGCGCCAGCACCTGATCGTCCGGCGTATCTTTCAGGAGATAGCCATCCGCCCCGGCCTTGAAGGCATTGAGCACGCTCGCCCGGTCCTCGAACACGCTGATCACCAGCGCCTTTGCGCCCGGCGCGCGCAAGCGCAACGCGGCGATGACTTCCGTTCCGTGGCCGTCCGGCAGCCCAAGATCGACAAGGGCGAGCTGCGGCGCACGCTCCGTCAGCGCAAGCGCTTCGGTTACGGACCCCGCCTCGCCCAAAACGACAAAATCACCGGCCGCAGCGAGAATGCCGCTGAGCCGGCGGAGCAGCACCACATCATCGTCCACGACGATGGCAGAAAACGGTTGACCGGGAGGCTTCTCGACAGGCGTCATGCGACGTCTCGCTCCACTGCATCGACCGCTTTAGGCGCCAAGACCACCCGCACGCGCGTTCCCTCCGACGTGCTGGCAATATCCAGCGTGGCGCCGATCGAGGCCGCACGCGACTTCATATTGGCAAGCCCACGCCCCTCGCTGACTTTGCTGCCAAATCCGGGACCATTGTCCTGTATGGCGATCTCGATGCGGCCGGCCGGATTCAGGCCCGCCGTGAGATCAAGACGGTTTGGCGCGCCATGCCGGATCGCGTTGGCCACCGCTTCCTGCAGAATGCGCAACACCTGCAACGTTCCGCGCGGACCGAGCACCGTGTCGTGCTGGTCGAGATCGATGCGCGAGACGAGCTCGGCGCGGATAGCCGTCGCCTGCGCCCGCACGCGATGCTCGAACCCGCGCAGCGCGTCGGACAAGCCTTCTTCGGCCGAGTCCAGCGAGTCCACAATCAGGCGCAGGTCCGCGATGCTGGTCTGCAGCGCAAGGTCCAGCCCGTCGGCATCGAGCTGTCGCGCCTTGGCCTGCACCGCGAGGCCCAGCAGCTGGCCGCCGATGCCGTCATGCATGTCGCGCACAATCCGCTGACGTTCTTCCAGCAGAACCGCGCGCTTCTGCGCATCGCGCTCCCGGCCATAGCTTTCACGCAGCTCGGCTTCGCGCGTGGCCAGACGGGACGCCAGAATCTCGTTCGCATTGGCCACCGTATTGCGCGCTGCGCTCGCCTGCGACGCTAGCGACAACACCATCGACAGGCCGAGCAACAGGCCAAACAGCGGCGCCGCGTAGAAGGTCAGCGGCAGGGCCGCATCGAGCGGCGACATCAGCTTCAGATTGCTGTCCGCCGTGTCGACCAGGATCGCCATCAGGCAGATGATGAGAATGCCGCGCTCGATCCAGCGCTCAGCCCCCTTGCGCGCGGCCGCGACAGCCAAAGCGAGAATAGCCCCCGAGACAAGAACGATTGCCGCGACAAGCTCGATCCACTGCAGCGCCTGGAACCAGTCGCGCGGGCCCGTGCCGAACATGCCCTGCGTCAGCGGCATGACGATGCAGAGCACCTGTATCGCGCCCCATCCCATCCATAGCCAGCGATAGCTCGCGCGTGGCGCGCCGACATCCCGCATCACGAACCAGACCGACGCGAAGATCACGCCGAATGTCAGCGTCCAGTAGATCATGAAGTTGACCAGCCGCGAGATCGGGATCGGTGGATAGAATGACAGCCAGTAACTCTTGAGCGCCAGCAGCACGAGCATGGCGACCAGCGCCCGCATGCGGGGCCGGTCTTCGCGCGGCCAGTTCACCACAAGGCAAAGCAGGGCCGTGAAGGCGAGGATCGCAATGCCGGCCAGCGGCAGGTCGATGTTGAACACGTTGCCCCATCGATAGGCCGTCGCGAGTTGCTCGGCCGGGCCGACGGCGAACTCGGGAAAGACGTGATTGAACCCTTCATTCTCGACCAGCGCGGTGATCTCGTTCGCGCCCTTGCGGATCGTGGCGACGGGAAGCACGTAGAACACCGGCTCCCACCCCGCGCCACCACTGAAGCTGTCCAGCGGCACGTTGGGCTGCACGATCACGTCGTTGACGCGGATCTCCTGGATCGACCGGCTGACCGCCAGATAAAGCGCCAGTTCTTCGGATGGATCATCCACTTCGAACGGAATGCGGAAGATGCCCCGCGCGGAGCCTTCGCGGATGCTGGTCTTGTAGTTGGGATCGGGCTGGTAGGGCGCCTGGAATGTCTGACCGCCGGCGAGCTGCTGTCCCGCTTCATCGACGACAGTGAAGTCCACATAAGGCCGGGCGTGCATGCCGGGCGGTCGCGCCGCGCGCTCGGCCAGCGTCAGGGCGATCCAGAACACGGCCTGCGCCGCCAGCAGGAGCAAGGCGAGCCGGACGAGCATCCGCCAGTCCGGGAGTTCCAGCTTCATGTCCTGTCCCCCGGGCCGCACGCAACGCCTCCCCCCTCATACAAGGGGGAAAAGCGAAGGACCAGAAGGCCGTGCCGTTAGGAGACCCCCTCATCGCGGGGGGTGGACAGACCCGCCTAGCGTTTGCGCGACGACGCGCTATCGCGCGAGAACAGGGCAGCGCCGGCAAGTACGACGGCGAACGATCCCATCACGGTCAGAACGAACGGGATGAAGAGAGGCTGGAGATCCATGGCGATCAGGCTCCGGTTTGAGGCGCCGGCTCGCACGCCGGCAGTTCGAAGAAGGTGTCGACATCGCAGGTGAACGCCCGGCCATCGACGCTGGCATTCCACAGCCAGCGCTTCGGCGTCTCCTGCGGGTTCGTCACGATGACGGTGGCGGTGGCGGCGCTGCCGGTGGCCTTGAGGGTCGCCGCTTTCAGCTTTGCCTCGATCTCCGCCGGGCTGGCCGGAGCCGAACAGGCGACGGCGTTCAGGGCCAGCAGCGCGCTGATGATCGTTCTTGCGGGGCTCATCTGGCTCTCCTTTCGTGCAGCCTTGCTAGCAGCCGCCGCCGCATCGCCCCCTGATCTGCGTCAAAGCCCCTGACGCGATTTTCGGGCTGATGGCGCGACCATGTTCGAAAGCCTGCGCGTGACCGATCCGGCGAGCCACTCCGCATCCCGCGACCCCGCGCCTGCTGGCGCCGGCGCCGGCAAGCCGCTAGACATGCGGGATGTATTTCCCCTGCCCGGTGCGACATTGAAGGCGCTGATTTCGGACAACCGTTTCCTGGTCGTGCCCGAGACGATGGTCGATGGACTGATCGTCATCGATACCAACGGCATCATTCATTACGTGAACCCGGCCTGCACGCGCCTGTTCCAGTACGCATCGGAAGACCTGCTCGGCCAGAACGTGAAAATGCTGATGCCCTCACCCTTCCAGGAAGAGCATGACCGCTATCTCGCGCGGCATCGCGAAACAGGCGTGAGGCGCATCATCGGCATCGGGCGCGAGCTGAAAGGACTAAAGGCGGACGGCACGATCTTCCCGATGTATCTCTCGGTCGGCGAGGCGCTCGCGGGGGACGACGCCATCTTCGTCGGCATCATCTACGACCTGACGGAGAAGAAGCGCTCCGAGGAGATCATCCTCCATCACCAGAAGATGGACGCAATTGGCCAGCTGTCCGGCGGCATCGCGCACGATTTCAACAACATCCTCAGCGTGATCGGCGGCAATCTCGAGATGATCGCGGCCGTTGACCTTCCCCCGGCAGCGCGCCGCGCTGTTGCGCGGGCGGAAGACGCTGCCAAGCGCGCCGCGCGCATCACCCAGCGCCTGCTGGCGTTTGCCCGGCGCCAGCCCTTGCGCGAGCAGATCATCGCGATCAACACCGTCCTCGAGGACATGTCCGACATCCTGCAACGCGCCGTCGGCCAAGCCATCCAGGTGAACCTGCATCTCGCGCCGGACGTGGGCGAGGTCACCACCGACATCGACCAGTTCGAAACGGCAGTCCTGAACCTGGCCGTCAACGCGCGCGATGCGATGCCCCATGGCGGCGCGCTGACGATCGAGACGGAAGGCGTGCGGTTCGATAGCGACGCACAGGACGCGCCACCGGGGGACTACATTCGCGTCTCGGTCTCGGACACCGGCTCTGGCATGTCGCCCGAAGTCTGTGCCCGCGCGATCGAGCCCTTCTTCACCACCAAGGATGTCGGCTCGGGCACCGGGCTCGGGCTGAGCATGGTCTATGGCTTCATGAAGCAGATCGGCGGCCATGCCCAGCTTTACAGCGAGGTTGGTCGCGGCACGCGGGTCAGCCTGTTCTTTCCGCGCCAGGGATCGGACGCAGCCGCCGAGATCCGCGAGGCGGACCTCTCGGCCCCCACGGGCAATGGCGAAACCGTGCTCGTTGTCGAGGATGATCCGGACGTCAGGCTGATCACGGTCTCGCGCCTTGAGAGCCTCGGCTATCGCGTGCGGATCGCCATCGACGGGCGCTCGGCGCTGGACGCTGTGTGCGCCCATCCCGACATCAGGCTCGCCCTTGTGGACATCGTCATGCCGGGTGGCATGGATGGTCATGCCGTGGCCGACGAGATCGCAACGATCGCGCCGCAGGTAAGACTGATCCTGACTTCGGGCTACTCCCCGCGCATGGCGGCTTCGGGCGCCCGGCCCAACACGCCCTTCCTTCCCAAGCCCGCCACGCGCGCCCAGATGGCGCAGCTTGTGCGCAGCGTGCTCGACAAGCCCCGCGTCTAGCCTGCAGCGGGCCCAGACCACCTCACATCCGCTGCAAGCACATAGCCCTCGCCCCGGACAGTCTGGATCAGGTCCGCAGCGGCCGCATGCGCCGACAGCTTGCGTCGCAGGCGACTGACCAGCGTGTCGATGCTGCGATCAAAGCCCTCCCAGTCGTCCTTGCGCGTCAGGTCAGCGATGGCATCGCGCGACAGCACGCGATTGGGTCGCTCGATGAAGGCCGCCAGAAGGTTGAATTCCGCGCCGGTCAGATCGAGCGCCTGCCCAGCCGTCGTGGCAATGTTCCTGCGGCCCGGCGTGAAGACGAACCCCGCAAAGCGCGCCTGCCGCTCGTCCAGGACAACTTCAGGCGCAGGCGCCGCAGCTCGCGACCGGCGCAGAACGGCGCGGACACGGGCCAGCAATTCGCGTAGCTCAAATGGCTTGGCGACATAGTCGTCGGCGCCCACTTCCAGCCCGACAACGCGATCGATCATCGCGCCCTTGCCAGAGAGGATGATGATCGGAATGGACGAGTGTACCCGCATCTCGGCGGCAAAGGTGAGCCCGTCGCCGCCGGGCATGTTGATATCCAGCAGCATCAGATCGGGCGACGCATCCGCAAGGCGCGCCCTTGCTTCTGTCACATTGGCCGCCTGCGAGATGTCATAGCCCTCGATCTCGAAGAAATCGGCCAGCGTCTCGCGCAAGCCGCTGTCATCGTCGATGACAAGAAGTCTCGCCTTTTCGGTCCCTACGGACAATCGCCTGTTCCCTGCTGCGCATCCCCCGGAGAAGACGCTCGATCCGGCCCTGCAAGCCGAAGCAGGTTATAACGTGCAGCACGCCTCCGCGCCAACCGGATGCCACGCCGCACCTCGCGCCCGCATGGTCAGCACCGCATCAGGTCAGCCCGGCCGGTCGTCATCGCCGAGGATGCGCGCAGCATCCCCCTTGGGGTCCTCGAACTGGCCGGACCTGAGCGCCCATGCAAAGGCAGCAAGACCCGCGACGGCGAGGACAAGGGCGGCCGGCAGCATGAGCAGGAAGGCATTCATCACGGAGACTCCGGTAGCGCACGACGCCCCGCCAGCCGCAGCGCATTCAACGTAACCACGGCTGATGATCCCGACATGGCCAGCGCCGCGATCAGTGGTGTGACCCAGCCCGCAAGGGCCACCGGCACGGCCAGAAGATTGTAGATCGCCGCCAGGCCAAAATTCTCGCGCATGCGTCGCCGCGCCGTGCGGGCCACTTCGATAATGTCGGCCACCGCCGACAGGCTGTCACCCGAGAAGACACAGTCGCTGGCCAGCCGCGACACGTCGACCGCGCCGCCCGGCGCGATGGACGCATGCGCGCCCGCAAGCGCCGCTGCATCATTGAGCCCGTCGCCCACCATCAACACCTTGCGTCCCTCAGCCTGCAGCGCGGCCAGACGTTCAGCCTTTGACACCGGCGTTGCTTCACCGCGCCAGTCCGAGATGCCTGCGGCGCTGGCGGCCCGCGCCACCCGGCTGCTGGAATCGCCAGACAGGAGCTCCACCGTTAGCCCCATGCGTTTCAACCGAGCGACGGTCTCAGCAGCATCAGCACGAATCGTATCGTCGAAATGCATCACGCGCAGCGCTTCGCCTTCAACCGCGTACCAGAGCTCCGATCCCGTTCCGCGTTCCACGCCAACGAAGCTCGCCGAACCCAGACGCGCAAACCTTCCATCAACGAAACCCGAAACGCCCTGCCCGGGATACTCCGTCACCTCGTCTGCAACCGGCCCCGTGCCTGCCGCCCGGGCGACAGCGCGGGAAAAGGGATGGTGGCTCGCTCGTGCAAGACGCGCTGCATCCTTCAGCACGCCGGCATCCAGCCCCTCGCGTCGCAGCACCGGATCGCCGAGTGTCAGCGTGCCCGTCTTGTCGAAGACAACATGATCGACGGTCGCGAGGCGCTCCAGCGCATCGCCGGAGGACAGATAGATGCCGCGCCGGAACAGCGCGCCGGCCGCCACGACCTGGACCAGCGGCGCGGCCAGCGCCAGCGCGCAAGGGCATGTGATGATCAGCACGGTGATCGCAACAAACGCGGCCTGCGCCGTCGTCGCCCCGAACGCCAGCCAACCCACAAACCCTAACGCCGCCATCGCATGAACCTGCGGCACGTAAATCTCGGCCGCCTTGTCGGCCAGCTTGCGATAGGCGGACTTCTTCTGCTCGCCTGCTTCCAGCAGGCGCGCGACATCCGCCATCAGCGACTGGTCGGCGCGGGCCAACGCACGCACGCGCAACGGAGCGGAAAGATTGATCGCACCGGCATGGATTACCTGCCCGGGGAAGGTCGGCGCCGGCTCGACCTCGCCCGTGACCAGCCGGAGATCCGCCTCGCTCGTTCCCGAAACCACCTCCGCATTGACTGCCAGCCGCTCCCCCGCCGCGATCAGCAGCGTGTCGCCCGCACGCACGTCCGACGCCTTGATCGCCTCGGCCGCGCCATCCGCACGTAGTCGCGTCGCAGAGGCAGTCTGCATGGCGGCAAGGGCATTCGCGGCGGAATAGGCCTGCCGCCTCAGCCGGGCATCCAGCACCCGGCCAATCAGGAGGAAGAACAGCAGCATCACTGCCGCATCAAAGAACGCATGGCGGCCGCCATTGATCGTCTCGACAACGCTGAGCCCAAGCGCCAGGATCACCGCAAGCGAGATCGGCACATCCATGTTCAGCTGTCGACTACGGATCGACGCCAACGCCGACGTGTAGAACGGGAGCCCGGCGAACGCCGCCGCCGGAATGGCCACCACTGCCGAGATCAAGCGCAGGATCGTTCGGGTGTCGTCGGGCAGGTCGCTGCCGAACCACAACGGTTCCGACAGGAACATCACCCCGGCTGTCGCCACGCCCGCAACCACAAGCGCCGTGAACAGCCTGCGCTCGGTCTTCGCGCTGGCGGAATCCGCCTCGGCCGGTTCAAACGCAGACGCGCCATAGCCAAGCCCGGTGATCGTCTCGATCACAAGCTTCGGCTTGAGACTACCCGTCCACGCAACCTGAAGCCGGCCGATGGACAGATTGAGCCGCGCGACATCCACGCCCGGCAACGCGCCAACGGCTTTTTCGATCTTGGAGAGGCAGCCTCCACAGCTTGCGCCGCGCACCAGGATATCCAGCGTCTGATGACCATTACGGCTCACGACAAAAGCCGACGGATCCTGCGACGCCGCCATCTCCGTGGCGATCGACAACCCGCTCGGACACCCGGATGACAACGCAGTCATGAGGCCACCAGCGTCTTGCCCGCCTCGAACACCACGTCCTCGCCCCCGGTATAGCGGGCGCTGAACGTCACTTCGAGGCGCGCACTGTCCGGCACGTCGATACGCGCCGCGTACTCGCCGGACGCGCGCTCGATCATCTCCACATCATACTCCCCACGGCCCTGTCCGGCCACGTGCCAGGTCGCCGAGACATTGAGGCCGGAGACAGGCATCGCGTCGCGATCCCTGAGACGGAAGATCAGGCTGACGCCATCCTCGCGTTGAACGCCCGCCTCGGCTGTCCAGCCGAGCTGGGCCTGTCGCTCGCGGCTTTCCACTTCGCGATTGTAGTTGAGGCCGAGCACGTAGGAGTTCTTGACCTGCTCGCCCGGGAAGGACGTGACTGCCCCGAAGATGAAATACGCATCCACGCTGATGAAAACGGCAAAGAATGCAGAGATCATCCAGAAGACATGGATTCCACGCAGCGGCTTCGTTTGCATGTCAGCGCTCCGGTCCAAGGAAACGTGTTGAGGCGGTGGCCAGCGTCTCGCCCGCGTCAGAGAGCGTGACGTTGATACTGGTTGTGTCCGACGCCAGTGCGGAGGCCGGCGCCGTCACCAGCAGGCGGTAGGTATCGACAGCGTCCGGCTCGGCGACGAGATGGTTCGCCATCGCGTTATCGCCCGCGCCGATCAGCTCGAACGTCGCGCCCGGCAGGCCCTCCACCGACAGCGCGACGTCGCGCTGCACATGCTGCTTGTTCACCACCTTGATCGTGTAGGCGTTGCGGATATCGCCCGACGCCAGCCGCACGAAGGGCAGCGCGCGGTCCTTGAGCGCCGACAGTTCGATGCTGGATCGCGTCGCGAGGCCGAACACCATGATCGATCCCGTCAGCGCGAACACGCCCGCGTAGAGCACGGTACGCGAGCGCAGCGGGCGGAACGGTTTCGACGGCTTGCCCGCATGCCGCAGGGCCTCGTTCTCGTCCGTGTCATAGGCGATCAGCCCCGCCGGACGCCCCACCTTCTTCATCACGCCATTGCAGGCATCGATGCAGAGCGCGCACTGGATGCATTCCAGCTGCGGACCGTTGCGGATATCGATACCCATCGGGCAGACGGTGACGCACTGCGTGCAATCGATGCAATCGCCCCGCCCGTCCCACGTGTCGCCCTTCTTGTGCGGCGCGCGCGGCTCGCCGCGTTCGGCGCGATAGGTGACGGCCAGCGTCTTGCGATCGATCAGCGCCGCCTGGATGCGCGGCCATGGGCACATATAGGTGCACACCTGCTCACGCATCGTGCCAGCCAGTGCATAGGTGGTCAGTGTGAGAATGCCGGCGAAGGCATAGGCCGTCATGGGCGCTTCGCCGGTGAAGAAAGTCTCCGCCAGTGAGCGGGCGTCATGCCAGTAGAGAACGAAGGCGCCGCCTGTCGCGAACGAGACCAGCAGCCAGACTGCGTGCTTGGCCCCCTTGCGCCAAAGCTTGTTGAAACTCCACGGCGCCTTGTCGAGCTTCATGCGCGCATTGCGATCGCCCTCGAAGAAGCGTTCGACGACGATGAACAGGTCAGTCCACACCGTCTGCGGGCAGAAATAGCCACACCACACGCGCCCGAACAGCGCTGTCACCAGGAACAGCCCTACTGCCGCAAGGATCAGCAGGCCAGTTATGTAGTAGACTTCCTGCGGCCAGATTTCGAGACCGAACGCATAGAAGCGCCCGGCCGAGAAATCCGCGAGCACCGCCTGGTCCGGCGCACCCGGCCCCCTGTCCCACCGCAGGAAAGGCAGCAGGTAGTAGATGCCGAGCGACCCGAACAGCAGCACCCACTTGATCGTGCGGAACGGCCCCGACACCAGCTTGGGATAGATCTGCTTGCGCTTTTCATAGAGCGTCACCGGCTCATCGTCCTGTGGCGGCCCGCCACCTGGCGGTGCGCCGCGCCCCTTGCGGAGATCGATGAGCGTGGCCGTCGCCATCGCTACTCGCCTCCGCCAAGCGAATGGACATAGATCGCCAGCGCGCGAATGGTCGCCGGATCGAAGCGGTCGCCCCAGGCCGGCATCACGCCATTGCGCGGCCCATGGATGGTCCGCTGGATCGCCGCACGATCGCCGCCGTAGAGCCAGTCCGCGTCCGTGAGATTGGGCGCGCCCTTGGTGCGATCCCCCAGCCCCGTTGCGCCATGACAGCTGGCGCAGTTCTGCTCGAACAGCGACGCCGCGCGTGCAACAGCCGCCGCATCGGCTTCCCGGCGCGACAATGCCACCACATACTCCACCAGATCGCCGACTTGGGATCTGGTGAGGAACTGATCACGTCCGAACGCCGGCATTTCGGACGTATGCGTCTCAGGATGGCTCGACCGGATTCCATAGCGCAACGTGCGCTCGACGTCGTCGAGCGAGCCTCCCCACAGCCACACATCATCCGCCAGCGTCGGATAGCCCCTGGCGCCGCGCCCGCCCGCCCCATGACACGCAGCACAGTTATCGCCGAACGCGCTCTCTCCCAGCGAAAGCGCCAGCTGGCTCAGCCCCTGATCCTTGAGAATGCTGGCCGCATCGACCGACGCCAGCTTGGCGCTCAGCGCCGACCGCTCGGCCTTCATGGCCGTAATGTCGGCCGCCACTTCCGAACGGTCGGACTGCCTCAGAACACCCGTCGTATTGCCCTGCATGCCCGGCAGCGCAGGCCAGGCCGGCATCAGGATCCAGTAGACGATAGCGACGACAACCGACGCCCAGAAGATGAAGCGCCACCAGCGCGGCAGCGGATTGTTCAGCTCCTTGATGCCGTCCCACTCGTGACCGGTGGTCTCGATGCCGCTGTGCGCGTCGATCTCGGGCGCGTGGCTTTCAGGCGAGCGGTCGGTCATCGCCGTGCTCCTTCTCGTTCAGGGGGAGTTGGGCGGCGCGTTTGAAATCGCGACCGTTGCGGGGCCAGAGGGCATAGCCAAGCGCGACCGCAAAGATCGCGAAGAAGTAGACGGTGCCCCAGTCCTGCGCGAAACGTGACCAGTCTTCGTAGGTCATCATGTCACCGCTGGTTCTGGAGGTCGCCGGCTTCGTAGGTCTTGAAGTCGACCAACGTGCCCAGCATCTGCAGGTAGGCGATCAGCGCATCCATCTCGGACGGCTCGCCCGGCTCACCATCGAAGTCGCGGATAGTGACGCTGCCCTTGCGGCCCGCCAGCGCGCTGTAGCCGTCCTGCAAGGTCTGCGCGTCGAGATCCATGCCGGCCTGTGCACGGGCATCATCAGCCGCGGTCTCGACCATGGCCCTGGTGTAGGGCACGCCCTCCAGCTTCAGCGCCTTGAGATCCGCGCTGATGTTGGACAGGTCGAGCGTCCGGCCTTCGAGGAAGGCGTAGGGCGGCATGATCGATTCAGGCACCAGCGAGCGCGGATCGATCAGGTGCTGTTTCTGCCATTCGTCGGAATACTTGCCACCGACGCGCGCGAGGTCGGGACCCGTGCGCTTCGATCCCCACTGGAAGGGGTGGTCATACATGCTCTCTGCGGCGAGCGAATAATGTCCGTAGCGCTCCACCTCGTCGCGCAGCGGACGGATCATCTGCGAGTGACAGACATTGCAGCCCTCGCGAACATAGATGCTCTGCCCGGCGAGCTCCAGCGGCGTATAGGGCCGCATGCCTTCGACCTTCTCGATCGTGTTCTTCAGGTAGAACAGCGGCACGATCTCGATCAGGCCGCCGATCGCGACGACGACCAGGATGCCGACCAGCAAGATGAAAGTGTGCTTCTCGAAAATCTTGTGATTGCGAAGAAGCCAGTTCGGACGCGCAGCCATGCCGGTCCCCCTACTCTGCGTGTTGAAGGTTGGCGGCGCCGGCGCGCCTGCGTTCGTCAGCAGGCACATCGCCCCGTGCTGTGCGCACCAGGTTGTAGACCATGATCAGCGCGCCGATCAGGTAGAGCCCGCCGCCAAGCGAGCGGATGACATATTCGATGTGCTTGGCGCTGACCGTCTCGATGAACGAGTACTGCAGGAAGCCGAACTGGTTGTACGCGCGCCACATCAGGCCTTCCATGATGCCCGACACCCACATCGCGCAGATGTAGAGAACGATGCCCAGCGTCGCGATCCAGAAGTGCCA